>QHSA01000063.1 GCA_003220315.1 Candidatus Rokuibacteriota bacterium | reverse complement strand
CCGGCGTGAGGAAGCGCTGGACCGGGCTACCCGGCTCGCGGCCGTTCGCGGCGAAGGTCCCGAACGTTTCGTAGCGCGCGTCGAGCACGTTGTTCACCCGCACGAACCCCTCGAGACCGCGCACCCTCACCGTGGCGCCGACGTTCGCCACCCAGTAGGCCGGCAGGGGCCGGTGCGCGTTCGCCTCGTCGCCGCGCAAGAACTGGGCACCGACGTAGCGCGCGTCGGCCGAGATCCCGAGCCACGGCCAGGGACGGTACACGAGCCCGCCGTTCAACCGGTGGCGCGGGACGAGCGCCAGCGAGTCGCCGGGCCGCACGGTCTCCGTGCCCGGCGGCAGCGGCGTGGCGAGCTCGACGCGGTCCTGGAACGTGGCGTAGGTGAATGTGTAGTTGAGGAACGCCTCGAGCGCGCCGACGCGCCCGCGCACGCCGAGCTCGACGCCCTCGCGCCGCGTCCTCCCGATGTTCTGGAAGAACACGCCCGTCGTCCCCGTCGGCGCAACCGAGAAGATGTCGTCGCCCACGTCGGTCCTGAAGCCGGAGAGGTCGACGGCGAGCCAGGCGAGCGGACGCGCCTGCGCGCCGAGCTCCCAGCTCCGCGCCGTCACGGCGTGGAGCGGCGGGTCGGGCGCGACGCCCGCCTGGAGCCCCGGGCACACGGCTCCCGGACCGGCGCACGTGAGCTCGAGGAATGCGGGCGCCCGGAACCCCTCGGCGTAGCTTGCGTACAGGCGCAGCCGCTCGCTCAGGTTCAGGTTGACGCCGGCGCGAGGGTTGAACCGGTTGAACTGGTGGACGCCGCTCGATGGACCGCCCAGCCGGTCGTCGATGTCGTGACGCAGGTAGTCCCAGCGTCCCGCCACGGTGACGACCATGGTGGAGCCCGGGACGAAGAGGTCGCGGACGAGTGTGATCGAGTCCTGGAGCCAGACCCCCACGGCATGCTGAAGATCGGTCAGGTCCGCCTCGAGCTGCCGCCCCTCCGAGGACTCCTCGAAGGTCCGGCTCCGGACGTCGTGGCGCACGTACTCGGCCCCGACGACCAGGACGTTCTTCCGCCCCACGAGGGCACCGTCGTGGCTCGCCTGGACCGCGCTACCCGTCGAGAGCGTCCGGTTGAGCAGGCGGCTGTTGGGCGCGAGCAGGTTGACGTTGAACTGCTCGGTGTCGAGCGCCCGGACGAACGCGTTGCCCGCGAGCGTCAGGTGCCCGCCGACCTGCTGCTCGCCGTTCCAGATCACCTGGTGGAGCTCGGGCTCGAAGAAGTCGCCGGCGGTGAAGTTCCGTCGCGGATGGCGGCGCGCATCGCTCTCGGGCAGCGAGCCCGCCTGCCTGATCTTGTCCTGGCTCCACTGATAGGAGAGCGTGGCGTCGGTCCCGCCCGTCGCCAGGCCGAGCTTCCCGAACACGCGTGAGACGCGGGTGGCGGCGAAGTCTCGGAAGCCGTCCTCGAGCGACTCGGTGAGCGAGAGGGCGTAGTCCAGAGGTCGCGCCGAGCCACCGAGGCGGAGACGGTAGTCGCGGCGGCCGAAGCTCCCGGCGGCGACCTCGGGGACGATCTCGCGGACCTCCTGGCCTCGGCGCGTGACCAGGTTGATCGCCCCGCCGAGAGTGTTCCGGCCGAAGAGGACCGAGGGGCCCCGGACCACGTCGACGCGCTCGACGTCCTCGAGCGGGATCAGATCGAAGTTCACTTCCTCCACGGTGGGCTCGTTGAGGCGGACGCCGTCGAGGAAGACGCTGAGCCCCGGCGGCAGGCCGGTGACCGGCGAGATCGTGAATCCCCGGAGCGAGAGGTCCGGCTGGAGCCGGTTCCCCTGCTCGTTCTGGAGCGAAACGCCCGGCAGACGCTCGAGGGCCTCCGGCAGCACCGCCGGCGCATCACGCCGGATCTCCGGCCCGGTGAGCGTGTCCACGCGGCTCGGCGTGGACGAGGGCGGGAGGGCGCCCGGCGCGGACGGCGGGATGACGCGGATCTCGGGGAGACGCGGCGGCGCCTCCCGCTCCTGCGCGGAGGCGGGGAGGAAGGCGAAGAGGACGGGCGCTAGGCCGCACAGGACGAGGGCGCGCATGCGGATGCGCGCAATACTAGCACCTCGGAGGGGGGCCGTCGGGTCCCCCCGATCAGCTAGCGCGGCAGGCGCGGCGGCTCGGCGCAGACGCGCTCGATCTCGTCGACGGTCTTCGGCGTGCCCGCGGTGAGCACCTCCGAGACGTCGGCGGTGATCAGCACGTCGTCCTCGATGCGGACGCCGATTCCCAAGAACTCCTTCGGGATCGGGTGGACGATCTTCGGGGCCTTCGCCTTCTCCTCCTCCTCGAGCCGCTTCGCGGCCACGAGGCCGAGGCGGAATCGGCGCTCCCACATCTCGTCCTCGCTATACTCGCGGAGGGAGAAGGTCGCCGTCTCCCGCTCGGGGTCGACGTAGAGGCCGGGCTCGACCGTGAACACCATGCCGGGCTCGAGCACGCGGGAGCTCCGGTCGATCCGGTAGTCACCCACGTCGTGGACATCCATGCCGAGCCAGTGGCCGGTGCCGTGCATGTAAAACTCGCGATAGTGGTGCATCGCGAGCGAGTCCGCCACCCCGCGCGGCAGGAGGCCCGCCGCCACGAGCCCCTCTGTCAGGACGTGGCGCGCCGCCTCGTGGACCATCTCGTAGCGGTTGCCGGGCCGCGCGGCCGCGAGCCCGGCCAGCTGCGCGCGCAGCACGATCTCGTAGATCGCGCGCTGCGGGGCGGTGAAGCGCCCGTTGACGGGGAAGGTACGGGTGATGTCCGCCGCGTGGTAGCCCCACTCGCAGCCGGCGTCGATCAGGAGCAGCTCGCCGTCCTGCAGCTGGCGCGTGTTCTCCACGTAGTGGAGGATGCACGCGTTGGGCCCCGAGGCGACGATCGAGGGGTACGCGTTGCGCGGCGAGCCCTGGCTCCGGAAGACGAACTCGAGCGCCGCCTGCACCTGGTACTCGTAGAGCCCCGGCCGCGCGTAGCGCATCGCTTCGACGTGGGCGTCGCGGCTCAGCTCGCAGGCGCGCCGCTGGCGCGCGAGCTCGGCCGGCGAGCGGCGCAGGCGCATCTCGTGCAGGATCGGCCCGGGGTCCTCGAGGCGGACCGGCGCCGCATAGCCGCGGGCGCGCGCCCCGCGGAGCTCGACGACGAGGCGCGTGACGCGCCCGTCGAACGCGCCCTGGCCGAGGCGGTAGTAGACCACCGGCCGGTCGACGAGGTACTCGCGAAGCTTGTCGTCGAGCTTGTCGATCGGGTAGGCGGCGTCGGCGCCGTAGGTCGCGACGGCGCCCTCGACGCCGGCGCGATGGCCGGTCCAGATCTCCAGGTCCCGGTCGCGGGGTCTGACGAAGAGGACGTACCGCTCCTTCGTGTGCGCCGGGTTGACGACGGCGACGGCGTCGGGCTCGTCGAAGCCGGTCAGGAAAAAGAAGTCGGAGCTCTGGCGGAACTCGTAGTTGACGTCGCCGTTGCGGCGGGCCTCTTGCGCCCCCGGGATGATCGCGAGAGCGTCGCCGAGCGCCGCCGCGAACCGGAGCCGCCGATCCGCGAAGGGTCCGAGCTCACCGGGTGTCGCCATGGTTCCTGAATAGCATACAATGACGGGTGCACCGCCGATGCGCGCGCTGCGAGGGGGGCCCCATGCACGTCGGACTGGCCGCGGTCTTTCAGAATCCGAAGAAGGCGCGCTCCGATATCGACGTCTACAGGAACGAGCTCCGCCTGGCGGCCGAGGCCGAGCCGCTCGGCTTCGAGTCCGTCTGGGGCGTCGAGCACCACTTCACCGACTACACGATGTGCCCGGACGTCCTCCAGTTCCTCACCTACATGGCCGGACGGACCCAGCGCGCCCAGCTCGGCTCGATGGTCGTGGTGCTGCCGTGGCACGATCCCCTGCGCGTCGCCGAAGAAGTCTCGATGCTCGACAACATCTCCGATGGGCGCCTGATCCTGGGCCTGGGTCGTGGCGCCGGCCGCGTCGAGTTCGACGGCTTCCGGCTCTCGATGGACGAGTCCCGCGAGCGCTTCGTGGAATCGGCGGAGATGCTGCTGCGCGGCCTGGAGGCGGGCTACTGCGAATACGACGGCACGTTCGTCCGCCAGCCGCGCGCGGCGATCCGCCCGGCGCCGTTCAAGAGCTTCCGCGGCCGGACCTACGCCGCGGCCGTCTCGCCGGAGTCGATGCCGATCATGGCGAGGCTCGGGGTGGGCATCCTCGTCATCCCGCAGAAGCCCTGGCCCGAGGTCGCCAAGGAGCTCGACGCCTACCGCACGACGTACCGGGACATCAACCGGACGGAGGCGCCACCGCCCGTGTGCGCGGGCTGGACCTTCTGCGACGAGAACCCGGCGCGCGCCCACGAGATGGCGCGCCGCTACATCGGCGGCTACTACCAGACCGTCCTCGACCACTACAACTTCCAGGGCGACCACCTCGCGAAGACCAAAGGCTACGAGTACTACGGCAAGATGGCCGAGAAGATCGCGCAGTACGGCACCGACAAGGTGATCGAGTATTTCATGAACCTCCAGGTCTGGGGCACGCCCGAGCAGTGCTACGAGAAGATCCTCGACGTGCGGGGCCGCGTCGGCAACGACACCTTCGTCGGCGTCTTCAGCTACGCCGGCATGGACTACGGCGAGGCGGAGCGGAACATGCGCCTGTTCGCGCGCACGGTGACGCCCGAGCTCAAGAAGCTCCCGCCGGCGGCCGCCTCGGCCCCGGCGGCCGCCGCGCCGCGCGCCGGCAAAGATCTCGGCGTCGGGCTCCTCGGCTCCTGAGGCGCGGGCCGCGATGGGCTTCGCCGAGATCCGGTACGAGGTGGCGGATGGCGTCGCACTCGTCACGCTCGCGCGGCCCGAGAAACTCAACGCCGTCACCGCCACGACGCTCGGGGAGCTCGTCGACGCCTTCGACGCGGCGGACGCCGACGACACCGTGCGCGCGGTGATCGTCACCGGCGCGGGCCGCGCGTTCTGCGCGGGCGCGGACCTCTCGGCGGGCGGCGGGACGTTCGACCGCGCCGCACGCGGCCGGGCGGAGCCGGCCGACCTCCACGAGGACGGCGGCGGCCGCGTGACGCTCCGGATCTTCGACATGAAGAAGCCGGTGATCGCCGCGATCAACGGGCCCGCGGTCGGCTTCGGGATCACGCTGACCCTGCCCATGGACGTCCGGATCGCCTCGACCGCCGCGCGCATCGGCTTCGTCTTCACCCGGCGCGGCGTCGTGCCCGAGGCGTGCTCCACCTGGTTCCTGCCGCGCCTGGTCGGGCCGAGCCAGGCCGCCGAGTGGGTCCTGACCGGACGCGTCTTCGACGGGGAGGAGGCGCGGGCGGGCGGTCTCGTGAGCCGCGTCGTCGCCCCCGAGGCGCTCCTTCCCACCGCGCGCGAGCTCGCGCTCGAGATCGCGCGGAACACCTCCGCGGTCGCCGTCGCCCTCGCGCGGCAGATGCTCTGGCGCCTGCTCGGCGCCGACCACCCGATGGAAGCGCACCGCCTCGACTCGCAGGCGATGTTCTGGACCGGGCGCTCCACCGACGCCTACGAGGGCGTGACCGCGTTCCTCGAGAAGCGCCCGCCGCGCTTCACGCTCCGGCCGAGCCAGGACATGCCGCCCTTCTATCCGTGGTGGCAGCCGCGCGCGTTCAAGTGACGCCCACCACGGTGTACCTGCCCTTCAACCGCGACTGCCTGCGCGGCGAGTTCGAGCCCGCCAAGCACGGCGGTCCGCCGCCCGCGCCGCGCGGCCACTGGCTCCTGGTGCAAGAGCAGAAGCTCGTCGTCGTCCCCGAGGGCGGCGGGTTTCGCCTCCCGACGGGCGAGCTGCCCACGAGCCTCGACGGCGTGGTCAAGCAGCCGCTCTGGCTCGGGACGTACGGCGGCACGCCGTGCTGGGTGGCGGGGCTGCCGCGCGACGCCGCGCTCCCCGAGGGGTTCCATCGGGAGACGCTCGTGCCGATGCAGGGGACGCGCCTGCCGGACGAGCTCCTCTCGCTCGGCGGTATGGCGATGCAGCTCCTCTACTGGGAAAGCACGAGCGGCCACTGTCCGCGCTGTGGGACGCCCGCCGAGCGGATGGCGGGCGAGTGGGGCAAGCGCTGTCCCACGTGCCACTACGAGCACTACCCGCATCTCCATCCCGCGGTCATCGTCCTCGTGCGCGACGGCGATCGCGTGCTCCTCGCGCGCAAGGCGATCTGGGCGCCCGGGCGCTACGCGCTCGTCGCGGGGTTCGTCGACAACGGCGAATCGCTCGAGGCGGCGGTGGCGCGCGAGGTGCGGGAGGAGGTCGGCGTCGACGTGAAGGACATCCGGTACGTCGGCAGTCAGAACTGGCCGTTTCCGAGCCAGCTCATGGTCGGCTTCGTCGCCGCCTACGCCGGCGGCTCGATCGCGATCGACCGCGACGAGCTCGAGGACGCGCGCTGGTTCTCGAGCACCGAGCTGCCGGACGGGCCCTCGCGCCACTCGATCGCGGGCTGGATCCTCGCCAACTTCACGCGGCGGTAGGCTCAGGTCAGCTCGACCGGCACGGGCTGGACCTGGTTGACGGCGAAGCCGCCCAGGTCGAGATCGTAGGCGAACGGTTGCGTCGCGCCGCTCGCGTCCGTCGCGCGCGCCATGAGCGTGTACGACCCGGGCCGGGTCACGCGCCACGTGAATTCCCAGAACCGCCACGCGTAGATCGCCGGGGACTCCACGAGCTGCGCGAGGCTCCACGCCCGCCCGCCGTCGGTCGACACCTGGACCGAGGCGATGTCCTTGCCGCCCGACCAGGCGACGCCGGCGACCGTGTGCGTCCCGACGGCGAGCTTCGCGTCCGCCGCCGGCCGGACGACGAGCGACTTCACCGCCACCTGCGTCACCGCCTCGTCCCGCACGACCCCATCGCGTCGCCGCTGCACTCGCCACGCGCGCGTCATGAACACGCCGTCGAACGGCCGGTCGCTCACGCTCACCCGTCCGAGCCACTTCACGTGGTACGTGCCGTACCAACCGGGGACGACGGCACGCACCGGCCCGCCGTGCTCACGCGGCAGCGGCGCGCCGTTCATCGCGTAGACGAGGAGCGTGTCGGGGTGGAGCGCCTTCTCGAGGGGCAGGCTCTTCGCGAAGGGCACCTCCTCCGGCGCGAAGGCCGGCTGGCCGCGGTCCGCGCCCTCGAGCACGACCTCGTGCGCGGAGGGCTTCAGGCCCGCACGCTCCAGGATCCGGTGGAGCGGGACGCCGAGCCACTCGGCGTTTCCGACGTAGCCGTTGCCGAGGTGCGAGCGCTCGAGCGGTGGGCTCACCGAATTTCGGGAGTTGCCCGCGCACTCGAGCACGGCCACGATCTTCCGCGCGGGGAGCGCCTTGAGCTGCTCGTAGGTCAGCGTGATCGGCTGCTCCACCTGCCCGTCGACGGCAAGGCGCCACCCGGCGGGCTCGATCGCGGGCAGCGGGTTCGCCATGGTCGTCAGGATGTGGAAGAGGTCGTTGGGCGTGATCCACGTGCCGAAGCCGGAGAGCGGCATCTCCGCCGCGAGCGGCACCGCGCGCTGGACGATCAGACGCCCGGTGCTCGGCGCCTGGGCCCAGACGCGCGCGCGGAAGGCGGGGTGCGCCGCGAGCAACGCGAGCGGCATCCCGGCGAGGATCACGCGACGAGTCCGGTCGGTGGACATGGGTGACAACCTCCCCTCTGAGCGACTGTGGGCGCCACCCGCGCGGGAGTCAAGGGGGGCGGCGTTCAGGCCGCCGTGTAGCCGCCGTCGACGGGGAGCGCCACGCCGGTCACGAACGCCGCCTCGTCGCTCGCGAGATAGAGGATCGCCGCGGCGATCTCCTCCGGCTGGCCGACGCGGCCGAGCGGATGCCGCCGCACCGCGCTCTCCCGCCAGCCGGCGTCGGCGAGGAGCGGCGCCGTCATCGGCGTCTCGATGACGCCGGGGCAGACGCAGTTGACGCGCACCTTCGGCGCCCACGTGAGCGCCATCGTCCGGGTGAGGTTGACGACGCCCCCCTTGGACGCCGCGTAGGCCGGGGAGAGCGAGCCGCCGACCAGACCGAAGATGGACGCCAGGTTCGTGATCGAGCCGCTGCCGCTCGACGCGAGCGCGGCGAGCGCCGCGCGGGACGCGAGGTAGGTCCCGGTGAGGTTCACGTCGACGACACGCTGCCACTCGTCGGGCGGCGGCGTGGGGTCGCGCCGCTCCGCGCGCACGCCCGCCGAGTTCACGAGCGTCGTGAGCCGTCCGAAGCGGGCGAGCGCCGCCTCCACCATCCGCGCACACGCGCCGTCGTCGGTGACGTCGGCGACGAGCGCCAGGGCATCACCGCCCGCGTCCGCGATGCGCGTCGCGGTCTCGGCCGCCGCGTCCTGGTTCGAGTCCGCGCAGGCCACCCGCGCTCCCTCGGCGGCGAGCCTCAACGCCGTCGCCCGCCCGATCCCCGAGCCGGCGCCCGTCACCAGCGCGACCTTGTCCCGCATCCGCATCGTCGGCGCCCCCCCTTGTACGCCAAAAGGGGCTTGACGCCTAGTCCGAGTTCGGCGGACACTCCGGGCCGGTCATGGCTGAAGTCCTCGGACTGGGCGTGACGCACTACCCCGGGCTCATGGTCCCCGACGCGCAGATGGCGACGGTGCTGACGAAGACGCTCGAGAGCGACCGCGTGCCGGCGAAGCTCTTCGACTCGAGCAAGTGCTTCGCGATCGTCCGCCCCTGACCCGGCGCCGTCCCGCACGGGCCCGCGGGAGGGTACAATCGGGAGCGCGCCAACGCCAGGGGAGGCCCCACATGGAATTCGAGTACTCGAAGAAAACGAAGATGTACGTGGAGCAGCTCACGGACTTCATGAACAAGGACGTCTACCCGAACGAGAAGGTCTTCCACGACCAGCTCAACTCGGAGCCGACGCGCTGGCGGGTCCCCCCGATCATCGAGGAGCTGAAGGCGAAGGCGCGCGAGCGCGGCCTCTGGAACCTCTTCCTCCCGGAGAGCGGGCGCGGTGCCGGGCTCACGAACCTCGAGTACGCGCCGCTCTGCGAGATCATGGGCCGCTCGCCGATCGCGTCGGAGGCCTTCAACTGCTCGGCGCCCGACACCGGCAACATGGAGGTGCTCGAGCGCTACGGCACGCCCGAGCAGAAGAAGCAGTGGCTCGAGCCGCTGCTCGAGGGCAAGATCCGCTCGGCCTTCGCGATGACCGAGCCCAAGGTGGCCTCGTCCGACGCGACCAACATCGAATCCTCGATCGTGCGCGACGGCGCCCACTACGTGATCAACGGGCACAAGTGGTGGACCTCGGGCATCGGCGATCCCCGCTGCGCGATCCTCATCTTCATGGGGAAGACCGACGCGAAGAACCCCGACAAGTACAAGCAGCAGTCGATGATCCTGGTCCCGCGCGACACGCCGGGCCTCAAAGTGATCCGGATGCTGACCGTGTTCGGGTACGACGACGCGCCGCACGGCCACGGGGAGGTCCTCTTCGAGAACGTCCGCGTGCCCGCGTCCAACATGCTGCTCGGCGAGGGGCGCGGCTTCGAGATCGCGCAGGGGCGCCTCGGCCCCGGCCGCATCCACCACTGCATGCGCCAGATCGGCGTCGCCGAGCGCGCGCTCGAGCTCATGTGTAGCCGCGCGATGAAGCGCGTCGCCTTCGGCAAGCCGCTCGCCGACAACGACATCACGCTCGAGCGCATCGCGCAGTCGCGGATCGAGATCGACCAGGCGCGCCTGCTGGTGCTCCACGCCGCGCACATGATGGACACGGTCGGCAACAAGGCGGCGCGCCAGGCGATCGCCGAGATCAAGGTGGCCGTGCCCAACATGACGCTCGGGGTGATCGAGCGTGCCATGCAGCTCCACGGGGGCGGCGGTGTGAGCCAGGAGTTCCCGCTCGCGTCGATGTGGGCGCACTCGCGCACGCTCCGCTTCGCCGACGGGCCGGACGAGGTGCACCGCCGGCAGATCGGGCGCCTCGAGCTCCGCAAGCACAGCTAGGCAACTCGGAGGGGGGCTCCGCCCCCCTTCCGAAACCTCCCCCCAGAATCGGTTGCGCCGGCAACGCCGGCGCTCGAAACGCGGCCAGCCCGATGCGCGCCGGGTGGCCCGCGGCGTCAGACCTTGGCGCGCCGGCCCGCCCAGTAGGGATCGCGCAGCACGCGCTTGAGGAGCTTGCCCGTGGGGTCCCGCGGGAGCTCGGCGTGGAGGGAGACCTCGCGCGGGACCTTATAGTCGGCCATGTGGAGTCGAGCGAACGCGACGACCTCGTCGGCCGCGAGTGCCTGGCCCGGGCGCGGCTGCACCGCGGCGTGGACGCGCTCTCCCCAGTCGTCGTCGGGCACGCCGAAGACCGCGACGTCGTCGATGGCCGGGTGGCGGTGCAGGACGTCCTCGATCTCGGCCGGATAGATGTTGACGCCGCCCGAGATGACCATGTCGCGCTTCCGGTCGCAGATGTAGACGAAGCCTTCGTCGTCCATCCACGCGACGTCACCCACGCTCGCCCACTCGCCGCGCTGCGCTTCCCGTGTCGCCGCGCTGTCCTTGTAGTAGCCGTCGAACATCCCGGGGAAGCGGCGCACGTAGAGCTCGCCCGCCGTGCCCGTGGGCACCGGCCGGCCCGCGTCGTCGAGCAGCACGAGCTCGATGCCCGGCGCCGCGCGTCCGCACGAGCCCGGTTTCCGCAGCACGTCCGCGGGCGGGAGGATCGTGTTGATGCCGAGCTCGGTCGAGCCGTAGAACTCCCAGAGCGCCGGCCCGAAGACCGCGACCGCCTGCTCCTTCACGCGCGTCGGGCACGGCGCGGCGGCGATGACGAGCACGCGCATCGACCGGACGTCGTAGCGCGCGCGGACCCGCTCCGGCAGGTCCACGATGCGCTTGACGAGCGTCGGCGCCATGAACGTCGACGTGCACCGGTGGCGCTCGATCGTCCGGAGCGCGTCCTCCGGGTCGAACTTGCGCATCACCACGACCGTGCCGCCGAAGGCGTGGGTGAACTGGGCGAAGCTGCCGGGCGCCGAGTGGTAGAGCGGTCCGGCGACCAGGTGCACGTGGGGCTCGGCGAGCCCGAACAATTCCATATAGCGCCGCGTCACTGTCGGGTCCGTGGCGGCCCGCAGCGCCCCCTTCGGCCGACCCGTCGTGCCCCCCGTGTAGATCATCGAGCCGCCGAGCCCCTGCGTCGGATCGGCGGGGAGCGGTGCCGGGTCACCGGTCTTGAGCAGGTCGTCGACGTGCTCGGCCCAGGGCCGCCGCTCGCTCCCCACCAGGATCCAGCTCCGTACCTTCCCGGCACCGGGGCGCACCCGTTCGACCGTGCCGAGAAATGCGTCGCTGACGAAGACCGCGCGTGCGTCGGAGTGGTCGAGAATGTACGCGACCTCGTCGGCGACGAGTCGGTGGTTCATGGGCACCGGGATCGCTCCGGCAGAGCGCGCCGCCGAGGGTACCAGCACGGCCTCCAACGAGTTCTGCACGTAGACGATGGCGTGCTCACCCTTTGTCAGGCCGAGCCCGCGCAGCGCGTTCGCCAGCCGGTTCCGCTGCGCGACGTACTCGCGCCAGGTGAGCCGCCGGTCGCCGTCGATCAGGGCGGGCGCGGCGGGTGTGCGGTCGGCGTGGAGGGCGAGGACGTCCACCTAGCGCGGCAGGACGGCGCGCGTGGCCTCGAGCGCCTCGCGCGCCACGTCGTCCGCCGGGCGGGCCCACGCGGCCGGGTTCGGCGCCTCGTAGCTCATGAAGCCGCGGTAACCCGCCGTCTCGACCCGCGCGAAGAACTCCTTGAACGGGACCACGCCGCGGCCCGGCGGGAGCCGGTCGGTGGCCTTCCCGGGCTCGACGCTCGCGGGGACGTCGCTGAACTGAACGTAGACGACCTCGTCGCGGCGGACGTCCTCGACGTCACGTACCGTGGCGCCGCTTCGCCAGAGGTGGTAGGTGTCGAGCAGCAGACCGCAGCGCGGATGCCCGGCCGTGGCCATCACCTCGCGCATCCGTCCCAGGGTGTTGAGCTGCTCGGCCTGCGAGTTGAACTCGACGGCGAGCCGCACGCCGTGCTTGGCCGCCACCTCGCCGACCTCGCGGACGCTGTCGGCCGCGCGCCGAAGGTCGCCGTGCCCCTTGTCGACGGGGCTCATCACGGTGACACAGCCGAGCGCCGCGGCACGCTGGCATTGCTCGTCGAACACCTGGAGCAGACGCCGGCGCTCCGCGCCCTCGGCGTACATCCAGCCGAGCTCGACCCCGACGCACGCGACGGGAAGGCCGCTCGTCCGCACCAGCGCGAGCACGTCGGCGGCGGACTGGCCCTGCTCCGCCGCGCGCGCGAAGTCCACGCGACGCAGCTCGATGCCGTCCCAGCCGACGCGTCGCGCGACGCGCAGGACCTCGGCGAGCGGCGTCGTGTCGAGCGTCCAGGTGTGGAGCGCGAGCATCCGCTACTGGGTCTTCGGCGCGGGCGTGGTCGTGGCCCCGCCGGCGGGCGCGCGGCGCGCGGCAGGCTTGAACGCGAGCGCGCTCGCGCCGAGGACCAAGCCCAGAGCGAGCACGGCGACCGCCGACCTGCGCTTCGGCATAGCGCCTCCTGAGGGCGGATGTCCCCTCGGGCGTCAGATCGACGCCGACAGGCCGCCGTCGAAGTTGATCGCGGTACCGGTGATGTATGCCGCGCGCTCGGAGCAGAGGAAGGCGACGAGGTCCGCGAACTCGTGCGCCTCACCGAAGCGGGCGAGCGGCACCCGGCGCTTCTCCGCCATTTCGCGGTAGAACGCCTCGGGGTCGCCCTTGATCCGGCGCTCCCACTGGCCGCTCTTCACCACGCCAAGACAGATCGTATTGACGAGAATCCTGTCGGCTGCGTACTCGTTGGCGAGCGACTTGGTCAGGTTGATCCCGGCCGCGCGCGTCACGCTCGTCGGCAGCGCCCGGGCGGCGGGGGCCTTGCCTCCCACCGTGGTCACGTTCACGATGCGGCCGCCCCCGCGCCGCTTCATGTGGGGGATCACGAGGCGGCAGAGGCGGATCGCGGCCATGAGCTTCAGGTCGATGTCGGTCTGCCACGTGGCGTCGTCGACCTCCTCGAAGCCCGCGGCCGCGGAGGTGCCGGCGTTGTTGACGAGGATGTCCACGCCGCCCCAGCGCGCGACGGTCGCGGCGACGAACGCCTCGATCTGGTCCGGCCGCGTCACGTCGCACGTCACCGCGAGCAGGTCGGCGCCGGTCGCGCGCCGGATGAGGTCGGCGGCTCGTTCGAGCACCTCCTTCCGCCGCGCGCACATCGCAACCTTCGCGCCCGAGCGCGCGAACCGCTCGGCGGTCGCCCGACCGAGGCCTTCGCTCGCGCCGGTGACGATCGCGACTTTGCCCGCGAGGCCCAGCTCCAGGACATCCATGGCGCCCTCGAAGATACCACTATAAAGGTGGTTGCCGTGACGTCGCGGCTCCGCGCGAAGAAGGTCATCGCGCAGCGCCGGGCGGCGTTCAGGACACGCCGACGCGCCCGAGGAGGGGGAGCTTCAGCGCCGGACGCGTCAGGTCCACCCCGAAGTTGAGGGTGAGGAGGTTCAGCTCGACGCCCTCGTCCCAGCCAATCGCGAGGCCCCCGAGGCCGAAGAGCGAGAGCTGGACGCCGGTGCCGCTGGGCGTCGTTCCCGCGAGCGCGCCACCCGGAAGGTAGTCCTTCCCGATCGCCGTCGGGGGGAGCCGGAGCCGCAACTCGGGCACCTGCCGCCCGACCCACGCCGTGAACGTGTTGCTGTTGGGTCCGGGCCAGGTGCGATAGCTGGCGGCATAGGGATACCCGGCCACGGCGGCGTCGATCCTCGCGATCACCTGGTCCACGCCGGCGCCGCGGAGATCCACGAGCTTCTGTGGGCGGGCGCCGAACCAGTAGTTGTCGGGGCCCATGCGGTTGACGCGGATCGCCGGCGACCCGCGGTCCACGCCCCAGCCGATCACCTCGTAACGCGTGTACGACGGCGCGTGGCTCGGCTTGACCGCGACCCACGTGTGGACGGCGAAGACGCCGCGCCAGCTCACGGCGCGCGCGGCGTAGACCTGCGCGACGGCCTCGGGCGTCGTCGCGGGATCGGGCGCCTGGCCCGACGGGCCGCGCTCGAGCTCCCACCAGTTCGACCGCGCACGCTCGAGCACCGCGCACCCGACGAGCGCCGGGAGGACCAGCAGGCCGAGCCAGCCGACGGCGCGGCGGCTCACTCGCCGAGCTCCTTGCGCACGAGGCGCGCGCCCTCGACGAGCGCGGCGAGCTTCTGCCTCACGATCCAGCGCGGCGTCTCCCAGAAGCCGCAGTCGGGGTTGAGCCAGAGCTTGTCGCGGGCCACGTACCCGAGCAGCCGCCGGATACGCTCGGCGACCTCGGTCGGCGTCTCGGCGCGGAACGCCTTCACGTCGATGACGCCCGCGCCGAGCTCCTTGTCGGTGGGGAACTCCCGCCAGAGCCTGAGGTCGTCCAGGCCACGGTTCGCGTACTCGAGCACGATCTGCGAGGCCGCGAGGTCGCGCAGCGCGGGATAGATGTTGCGCAAGTCGCGCACCGCCGCGAAGGGCCGCCCGTAGAGGTTGCCGAAGCAGATGTGCACCGCGATCTTCGCGGTCACGCCCTCGACCGCGCGGTTCACGCCCTTGTCGAAGCGGGGGGCGGTGGCCGCGTACATGCCGCTGTGGGGCTCGTCGATCTGGATGAAGTCGCAGCCGGCCGCGACGAGCGCGCGGCACTCGGCGTTGACGATCGCGACGAGGTCGGCGAGCAGCGTGTCCCGGTCCGTGTAGCCGCCGTGGAGCCGCAGCGGGACGAGCAGCGTGTAGGGGCCGGGCACGGTCGCCTTGAGCCGCTTCGTCGTCAGCGCGCGCGCGAGCTTCCACTCCTCGACGATGCCGAGCCCCTCGGGCGCCGTGACCGTCTCGGTCACCTCGAACGGCGTGTTCGTGTCCCAGAGGGGCGCCCCGAGCTTCCGGGCCGGCTCGAGCGCGCGAATGCCGGTAAGCCGGTCGTAGAAGCCGACGATGAAGCGGACGCGCATCATCTCGCCCGTCGTCACCACGTCGACGCCCGCGCGCTCCTGGTCGAGGAGCGCCGCCTGCGTGGCATCCTCCACGAGCTCACGCAGGTCCACGGCGCCCATCCGTCCGGCCTCCATCGCCTCGCGGGCAAGCCACACCCACCCGGGGAGGCCGTGGCTGCCCACCACCGAGGTCGGCAACAGCATCACGTCCCCCCGCGCTTTCGCGCCCGGATCGCCTCCATCGCACGGCGGTGCTCGGGGGACTCGACGCACGCGGCGAGGGCGACTTCCATCTCCTTCCGGAACGTCTCGAAGTCGAGGTCGAAGGCGCGCGTCGTGAGACGCTTGCTCGCGGTCACGCTCGACGGCGGCAGGGCGAGGAAACGCGCGACCGTGTCCTCCAGCGCGCGCGCGAAGTCGGCAGGAGCCACGACGCGGTTCACGAGGCCGTAGTGCTCGGCCGTGCGCGCCGAGACGGGCTCGCCGAGGAGGATCAGCTCCTTCGCCCGCGCCAGGCCGATCAGCCGCGGGAGGCGGTAGAGCGCCATCGAGGGGATGAGGCACTCCTTCACCGCCGGGAGCCCGAGGAGCGCCTCGTCTGACGCGAGCCGATAGTCGCAGACGAGCGCGAGCTGGAGCCCGCCGCCCAAGCAGTGACCGTTGATCCCCGCGACGAACAGCTTGTCCATCCGCTCCATCGCCGTCATCGCGTCCTCCCAGAGGACGAAGTCGGCCATGCCGAACTCCCCATGGGCGAGCGCCCCGAGGTCGACGCCGGTGGAGAAGGCGCGCCCCTCGCCGGTCATGACGACCACGCGCACCGCCGGCCGGGCGCCGATCGTCGCGACCACCTCGTTGAGATCGCGGGCAAAGCTCGCGTCGCCGGCGTTGAGCACCTCGGGGCGATCGAGGGTCAGGCGCGCCACCGGGCCCGTCACCTCCAGGCGTATCGTCTTGGGCTTGGCCATGAGCCAATGGTTTACCATAAAGGGCCTTGTGACCCCGCTGATCGTGCTCCTGTGCCTGCTGAGCCTCTCGAACACGTTCTCGCTCGGCGCCTTCCCCGCGATCCTCCCCGAGCTCGCGCGCGGCAGCGGGCTCGCGGACTGGCAGCTCGGCGTCGTCGCCAGCGCCTTTGGCTTCGCGAGGATGACGGCCGACATCCCGATCGGCCTCTTCCTCACGCACCACCTCCGGCGGGCGGTCGTGATCGGCCCCGGCGTGCTTGCGGTCGGCGCCGCCTTCCTCACGAGCGGCGGCCCGTTCCCGATCCTGGTCCTGGGCCGGCTCTTGATGGGCGTGGGCCACGCCCTCGGGATGGTGGCCGGGCTCACCGCGATCCTCCACTACCGGACCGGGTTGCGCCTCGCCTCGGCGCTCAACGCCTACGAGTTCTCCGCGATGATCGGCATCCTTTGCGGGACGGTGTTGATCGGGGTGCTGCCGTCGAGCCTCGCGTGGAACTGGGCGCTCCTCCTGACCTGCGCCCCGCAGCTCATCGGCCTCCTGGCGCTCCCCGCGCTCCTCCGCGCGCTGCCGCGCCACCCGGCGCCCGGCCCGAAGCCGCTCTTCGCGCGCCAGGCGGCCACCGGCCCGGACGCCCGGGCCGCGTCGATCACGCCGACGGCGGCCCTCGCCTTCGTCGCCGGGGGCGCGATCGCCGTCGCGTACTCGACCGTGGAGCAGTTCGCGATCCCGCTCCGCGGCAGCCGCGAGTTCGGGCTCGAGCGCGCCGGGGTCGCGCGCCTCCTCCTGGTGATGCAGGTCTTCGACATCGCCGCGCTGCTGCCGCTGGGTGTCCTCGCCGACCGCCGCGGAACCGGGCGGGTGCTCGTGGCGGTGCTCCTCGTGATGGCGGGAGCGAGCGCCCTCGTCGGCTTCGGCACGCTCCCCCTCGTCGCCGCCGGGTGCGCGCTCTACGGCCTCTCCATGGCCGGCTGGATGCTGCCGCTCGGCGTCCTCCGGCGCGAGACACCACCCGAGCACGTCGCCTGGCGGACCGGGCTCTACCGCGTGTGCGTCGACGGCGGGTTGTTCCTCGGCCCCTTCCTCGCCGGGCTGCTCGGCGCGGGCCGCGCCCGGGTCCTCGCGGGCGTCTGGGCCGTGTCGCTCGCCGTGACCAGCCTGCCCTTCTTCATCCGCGAAAGGAGACGATCATGAACTATGCTGACTACCAGCACCTCACCTTCGAGCGGAAGCCGCACGGGGTGCTCCTGATCACGATCAACCGACCGGAGGTGATGAACGCGACGAACGCGCGCCTGCACTGGGAGCTCACCCAGGTGTGGCTGACCGTGGACGCCGATCGGGAGGTGCGCGTGGCGCTCGTCACCGGCGCCGGTAAGGCCTTCTCCGCCGGTGGCGACCTCTCGCTCGTCGAGGAGATGGCGGGGAACCCCGACGCGGCCGCGCGCACCATGCGCGAGGCGTCGGACCTCGTCTACAACATGATCAACCTCGACAAGCCGGTGGTGTCGGCGATCAACGGCGCCGCAGTCGGCGCGGGCCTGGTCGTCGCGCTGCTCGCCGACGTCAGCATCATCGCGGAGACCGCGCGCCTGACCGACGGCCACACGCGCCTCGGCGTCGCGGCCGGTGACCACGCGGCGATCATCTGGCCGCTCCTCTGCGGAATGGCGAAGGCGAAGTACTACCTGCTCACCGCCGACTTCCTCGACGGCCGCGAGGCCGAGCGCATCGGCCTCGTGAGCCTCTGCGTCCCAGGCGCGGAGGTCCTGCCGAAGGCGCTGGACGTGGCCACCAGGCTCGCCCAGGGCAGCCAGCTCTCGATCCGGTGGACGAAGCGCGCCCTCAACAACTGGCTGCGGCAGGCCGGGCCGATCTTCGACCAGTCGCTCGCGCTCGAGATGCTCACGTTCATGCACCCGGACGTCCGCGAGGGCGCCCGCGCGCTCCGCGAGAAGCGCGCGCCCGCGTTTCCGTCCGCACGGTAGGGAGGACCCCGTCCGATGACCTGGACCCCGCCGCCACCGCGCGCCGGCCACCCGTACTACATGCACGACGCGATCTACGCCCAGCCGGGCGCCCTCCGACTCGTGACGCGCGGCCAGGGCGAGCTGATCGCTGGCGCCGCCGCGCGCCTCAAGACGATGGACCGCATGCTCCTCTCGGGTATCGGGACCTCGTGGCACGCGACCCTCGTCGGCGAGCTGCTCATGGCCCACGCGGGCCGTCTCGGCCACCGCGCGCGCGCCTTCCACTCGTTCGAGTTCAAGAGCTACTGGCCCGAGCCCGACGCGCGGACCGGCGTGATCGTGGTGAGCCACCGCGGGAGCAAGCGGTACTCCGTCGAGGCGCTCGCCAAGGCGCGGGCCGGCGGCGGCGTGGGGGTGGCGATCACCGGCAAGGGCGCCGAGGGCCTCGCCTCGGCCGACTACGTCCTGCGCACCGTCGACCAGGAGAAGTCCGCCGCGCACACGGTGAGCTACACGTGCACGCTCGCCCTCCTCGCCGCGCTCGCGGCGGCGGTCGGTGACGACGACGACCTCGCCCACGAGCTCCTGGCGATGCCCGATCACCTCGCGCTGCTCCTCGGCCAAGAGTCGTGGGCCGAGCTGGCCGCGCGCTTCGCCGACCGCAGGCGGTACTGGTTCGTGGGCGGTGGGCCCAACGCGGCCACGGCGTACGAAGCGGCGCTGAAGATGAGCGAGGCGAACCATGCGACCGCGCTCGGCTTCGGCTGCGAGCAGTTCCTCCATGGCCCCTGGGCTGCGCTGGAGCCCGACGACGTCGTCTTCCTGGTTGCGCCACCGGGCCCCGCCCGCGAGCGGTGCCTGGCGGTCGCGCGCGTCGCGACGGAGGTCGGCGCGCCCGTCGTCGCGCTCGCGCGCGAGGACGATCGCGAGATCGCGTCCCTGGCGACGGAGACGATCGCGATCCCGCCGGTGCCGGAGCTCCTCTCGCCGATCCTCACCGTGGTCCCGCTCCAGCTCTTCACCTACCACCTGGCGCTCGTGCGACGAGTGAACCCGGACACGATGCGGGGGGACCAGCCCGCGCACGGCCGGGCGCGCGCGTCGCTCACCCTCTAGGAGGGCACCGGGGGGAGCGGCGCCGCTCCCCCGATCTCAAGTAGGCCCGCCCGGGCGCGGGCCACCGCGTCCGCCGCGGCGGCGACGCCGGCGCCCCTGGCCGGCCGCGCCCCCGGGAGGCGGGGGCGGCGCGGGAGGCCGGTCGGCGCGATGCGGCGGCTCGTGACGGCGCCGGTCGGGCCCGCCACGCGGGTGGTCGCGACGGCCCCGGTCGCCGAACCGACCGCCGCGCGCCTCGAGCCGCGCACGGCGCTCCTCGGCGAACCGGCGGCGCTCCTCGGCGGTCGGCTTGATCTCGGCCACGAAGAGGTCGTCGTCCGCCCACTCCACGGGGATCTTCTGACCGATGAACTTCTCGATCGGCTCGAGGTAGAGCGCGCTCGCCTCGTCCACGAGGGAGAGCGCCTTGCCGCCCGCGCCCGCGCGGGCCGTGCGGCCAATGCGATGGACGTAGTCCTCGGCGTCCTGCGGCAGGTCCCAGTTGACGACGTGGCTCACCGCCTCGATGTGGAGGCCGCGCGAGGCGACGTCGGTCGCCACGAGCACGGGCAGCCGGCCCTCCTTGAAGTCGTTCAGGATCTTGAGGCGCCGCTTCTGGTCCACGTCGCCGGTCAGCGCGCGCGTGTCGTAGCGGTTGCGCGTCAGCCGGTCCTCGAGCCGCCGCGCTTCCTCGCGGGTGTTCGTGAAGATCAGGATCCGGTCGCCACCCTCTCGCTTGAGGAGACCGAGGAGCAGCGGAAACTTCTCGTCGCGGCCGACGTGGTAGAGCATCTGCTCCACGCGCTCGGCCGTCTTTTGCTGCGGCATGATCGTGATCTGGGACGGGTTGTTCATGAACTCCCACGTGAGCTCGAGCACCCGGAACGAGAGCGTCGCGGAGAAGAGGAACGACTGACGTTTGTCGTGCGGCGGCAGGCGCCGGAGGATGAAGCGCAGGTCGGCGATGAACCCCATGTCGAACATCCGGTCGGCCTCGTCGATGACGAGGACCTCGACGTGCCTGGGCGACCAGACACGCTGCTTGAGGTAGTCGATGAGCCGGCCGGGCGTGCCCACGAGGATGTCGCAGCCGGCGGCGAGCGCCTCGCGCTGCTTCGCGTAGTCGATGCCGCCGTAGACCGCGAGCGTGCGGAACGGCGTGAACCGGCCGAGGAGGCGCGCGTCCGACTCGATCTGGACGACCAGCTCGCGCGTCGGCGCGATGACGAGCATGCGCGGCGCGCCGACGCCCGCCGGCGTCGACGGCGCGGGCGAGCGCAGGAGGCGGGTGAACCCCGCGATGAGGAACGCGGCCGTCTTGCCGGTGCCCGTCTGCGACTGCCCCGCGACGTCCTTGCCCCGGAGCGCCAGCGGGAGCGCGGCCTCCTGGATCGGCGTGGCGGTCGCGAAGCCCGCCTCCCGGATCCCCTGCATGACGGGCGCGGGCAGGTCGAGGGAGGCGAAGTCCATCTAGGAGGATTCGGCGGGCGCGGGCGCCGACGCGGGCGCCGGCTTCCGCCCGAAGACGCGCGCGCAGACGATCCCGACCTCGTAGAGGAGCACGAGCGGCCCGGCCATGAGCGTCTGGTTGAAGGCGTCGGGGGTCGGCGTGAGCACCGCGCCGGCGATGAACGCGCCGAGGATCGCGTACTTACGGTTCTTCGCGAGCATGTTCGCGTTCACGACCCCGAGGCGAGCCAGGAGCGTGAGCGCGAGCGGCAGCTCGAACACGGCGCCGAACGCGAGCGTGAACTTCAGGAGGAAGTCGGTCAGGTTCTGAAGCGTGATCATCGGCTGGAGCCCCGGCCGCGCGTAGCTCAGGAGGAACTGGAGCGCGTAGGGCGTCACGACGAAGAGCGAGAACGCCCCCCCGCCGATGAAGAGGAGCGACCCGATGAGCACGAACGGCAGCGCGTACTTCTTCTCGTGCCCGTGGAGCCCGGGCGCGATGAACGCCCAGACCTGCCAGAGGATCCCCGGCGCCGCGATGAATAGACCGACGATGAGCCCCACCTTCATCTGAACCCACAACGCTTCGGCCGGTGACGTGAAGACCAGGGAGTAGTTGAGCTTCGTCACGGGGCGCGCCAGCCAGTCGACGATCTGCTGGCTGAAGTACAGCCCGGGGACGGAGCCGACGAGGAGCGCGTACAGGGCCCGGACGATGCGCACGCGCAGCTCGCCCAGGTGCTCCATGAACGACATCCGGTCCTCGACGCTCCGGGCCATGGCGCGCTACCAGCTCGCGACGAAGTGGCGCAGGGCGCCGACGCCGCGTCCGGGCCGGAAGCCCTCACGGATCGCCGCGGTGACGTAGGCCTTCGCCTCGCGGATGGCGTCGCCGAGCGGCTGCCGCCGCGCGAGCCCGGCGGCGATGGCGGCCGAGAAGGTGCAGCCGGTGCCATGGGTGCTCGTCGAGGGCAGGCGCGCCGCGGTGAAGCGCGTGAACTCGCGGCCGTTCCAGAGGATGTCGGTCGCCGCCTCCTCGAGGTGTCCCCCCTTGACCAGCACGTAGCGCGGGCCGAGGGCCAGGATGCGCCGCGCCGCTTCCTCCATGTCGGGTTCGGTCGCCACCGCCATGCCCGCGAGCGCGCCGGCCTCGTGGAGGTTCGGCGTGACCACGGTGGCGAGCGGCAGCATCTCCTTGACGAGCGCCGCACGCGCGTCGGGCTCGAGCAGCGAATCGCCGGACTTGGCGATCATGACAGGGTCGAGCACGACGTGCCCTTGCGCCAGCGCCCGGAGCCGACCCGCGACCTCTGCGATGATCGGCGCCGTGGAGAGCATGCCGATCTTCACGGCGTCCGCGCCGAAGTCCGACAGCACCGAGTCGAGCTGCCTGCCGACGAACTCCGGCGGCAGGTTGAAGACGCCCTGGACGCCGACGGAGTTCTGTGCGGTCACGGCGGTGAGCACGCTCATGCCGAAGACGCGGAACGCCGAGAACGTCTTGAGATCCGCCTGGATGCCGGCGCCTCCGCCGGAGTCCGACCCGGCGATGGTCAGCGCCTTGGGAACACTCATAACCCTTCGCAGTATACGTCGCGCCGAAGAGACGCTCAAACGCCGGGGAGCACGAGCACGAACTCGCCGCGGACCGGGGCGCGCTTGAGCCGCTCGATGTGCGCCGCCGGCGTGGCGCTCACGACCTCCTCGAACTGCTTCGTCAGCTCCCGCGCCACGATGAACTCGACTTCGCCGAAGACCTGGCCGACCGCCTCGAGCGTCGCCAGGATACGGTAGGGCGACTCGTAGAGCACGACCGTCGTCTCGAGCTCGCGGAGCGCCTTCAGTCGGTTCAGTCGCCGGCCGGGCTTCACCGGGAGGAACCCGTCGAAGACGAATCGGTCCGCCGGGATCCCGGCGGCCGACAACGCGGCGACCACGGCCGACGGACCCGGCACCGGCACGACCGGGATCCCGTGGGCACGCGCCTCGCGTACGAGCCGGAAGCCGGGGTCCGAGATGCCCGGCGTCCCCGCGTCGGTCACGAGCGCGACGGAGCGGCCGTCGGTCAGCGCGCGCACGAGCTCGCGCCCGCGCGCGAGCTGGTTCTTCTCCCAGTAGCTGATCGTGGGCGTGTGGATGTCGAAGTGGGTGAGGAGCGCGCGCGTGCGGCGCGTGTCCTCGCATGCGACCAGGGTGACCTCGCGCAGGACGCGGAGCGCGCGCAGGGTGATGTCCTCGAGGTTACCGATCGGGGTGGCGACGACGAAGAGCGTGCCGCTCAGGCTACGCCGACTGCTCTTGCGCTTCCGTGACGAGCAGAGGCCGCTCGTGGTTCAGGATGACCTCGCGCGTGATGATGCACTCCTTGAGCCCCTGGATGGACGGCAGGTCATACATGATCTCGAGCATGACCTCCTCCAGGATCGCCCGGAGCCCGCGCGCGCCGGTCCCCCGCTTGAGCGCCTCCCGCGAGATGGCCGCCACCGCGTCATCGGTGAACTTCAGGCGGACCTTCTCGAGGTCGAAGTACTTCTGGTATTGCTTGATGATCGCGTTCTTCGGCTCTCTGAGAATCCGGACGAGGGCCGCCTCGTCGAGGTCGTGGAGCGTCGCGATGACCGGCAGCCGGCCGACGAACTCGGGGATGAGCCCGTACTTCAGCAGATCCTCGGGCTGGATCATCGTCAGGAGGTCGCCCACCCGGCGCTCCTCGCGCCGCTTGATCTCCGCGCCGAAGCCCATGCCGGACCGCCCCACGCGCGCCTCGATGATCTTCTCGAGGCCGACGAAGGCGCCGCCGCAGAGGAAGAGGACGTTCGAGGTGTCGACCTGGATGAACTCCTGGTGCGGGTGCTTCCGCCCGCCCTGGGGCGGCACGTTGGCCACCGTGCCCTCGAGGATCTTGAGCAGGGCCTGCTGGACGCCCTCGCCCGAGACGTCCCGTGTGATCGAGGGGTTCTCGGACTTGCGCGCGATCTTGTCGATCTCGTCGATATAGACGATGCCGCGCTCGGCCCGCTCGACGTCGTAATCCGCCGACTGGAGCAGGCGCAGGATGATGTTCTCGACGTCCTCGCCGACGTAGCCCGCCTCCGTGAGCGTGGTGGCGTCGGCGATCGTGAACGGCACGCGCAGCATCTTCGCGAGGGTCTGCGCGAGGAGGGTCTTGCCGGAGCCCGTGGGACCGATGAGGAGGATGTTCGACTTCTGCAGCTCGACCTCGCCCGACTCGCCGCCCGACTCGATTCGCTTGTAGTGGTTGTGGACCGCGACGGCCAGGACCTTCTTCGCCCGCTCCTGGCCGATCACGTACTGGTCGAGGACGTTCTTGATCTCGGCGGGTTTGGGGAGCGAGCGGATCTCGCGGCTCTTCTCTTCTTCCCACTCCTCGGCGATGATATCGTTGCAGAGCTCGATGCACTCGTCGCAGATGTACACCGTCGGGCCGGCGATCAGTTTACGGACGTCATTCTGGCTCTTCCCGCAGAACGAGCACTTCAGGGTTCCGTTGCCTTCGCGCGTTCGAGCCATCGCCCCTCTACTTCTGCCCCTGCGCCGCCAATGCCGCGGCCTCGGCCACCGCCCGGGTCGTCGGCTTGGACGAGATGACGTCGTCGACGATTCTATAGTCCTTCGCCTGCTCCGCGGTCATGAAAAAGTCCCGGTCCGTATCCCGCTGGATTTTCTCCATGGACTGGCCGGTGTGGTGGACGAGGATCCGGTTCAGCTCCTCGCGCATCCGGAGGATCTCCCGCGCCTGGATGTCGATGTCGGTCGCCTGGCCCTGGACCCCGCCGAGGGGCTGGTGGATCATGATCCGCGCGTGGGGCAGGGCGAACCGCTTGCCCTTGGCGCCGGCCGCGAGCA
This sequence comes from Candidatus Rokuibacteriota bacterium, assembly GCA_003220315.1. Lineage (GTDB taxonomy): Bacteria > Methylomirabilota > Methylomirabilia > Rokubacteriales > CSP1-6 > 20CM-2-70-11. Next base: position 7,963 of record QHSA01000063.1, on the reverse strand, counting down.
GCAGCGCGCCCATCGAGGCCGCCTGGCCCATACAGATGGTGGAGATCGCCGGCTTCACGTACTGCATCGTGTCATAGATGGCCATCCCCGCGGTCACCGAGCCGCCCGGCGAGTTGATATAGAGGTAGATGTCCTTGTCCGGGTCCTCGGCCTCGAGGAAGAGCATCTGGGCGATCACGAGGTTTGCCAGGTCGTCTTCGATGAAGGTCGGCAGGAAGATGATCCGCTCCTTCAACAGGCGCGAGAAGATGTCGAACGCCCGCTCGCCGCGCGGCGTCTGCTCGATCACCATCGGGACCAGAGCCATCGGGATCTCCTTGTCTTCAGCTCGCCTTGGACGGCGGGGCCCCAGCCCCGCGTTGTCCAGAGGTCCGAACGACCCCATCATCTCATCAATCTCACGCCAGAATCCGGGCGTGGCCGACGAGCAGCTCGAGGGTCCGGCGGTCGCGCAGTCCGCGCCGCAGCGCCTCGAGGTCACCGTTCTTCTCCATCATACGCCGGACTGCCGGCACGGGGCGGCGGCTCGCCTGGGCGACCTTCTCCAGCTCGGCGTCCACGTCGGGGTCGGTGGGCTCGATCGCCTCGCGCTCGGCGATCGCCTCCAGCAGGAGCGCCCGCCGGACGGCCTTCTCGGCCCCGGGCCGGAGCTCGGTGATCAGCTTCCCGTAGTCCCACGGCACCCGGTCCGGGTCGAGCCCCTGCTGGCGCATGCTCTCCCGCGCGTGCTCGATCTGGTGGGCGACGTGGCGCATGACCATCGCGTCCGGCACCGTGAAGTGGTGCCCGGCGAGGACCGCGTCGACGACCCCCTCCTGGAGCTCGCGACGCTCGTCCTCGGCGCGCCGCGCCTCGAGCTCTCGGCGCAGCTCGGCGCGGAGCGCCGCGAGGCTCGCGAACTTGCCGAGCGACTTCGCGAACTCATCGTCCAGCTCCGGCAGCACCTTCTCCTTCACCTCGACGAGCTTGACCTGGGCGGACCCGCCGCGCCCGCGCAGCTCCTCCCGCCGGTGGTCGTCTGCGAACCGGAACGGGACCGAGCGCGTCTCGCCCGCCCGCATCCCCACGATCGCCGCGTCGATCTCGGGCAGGACCGTCTTGTCGCCGACGACGAACTGGTAGCCCGTCTGGCTCGAGGGGTCCCGGCCCTCGATGGCGAGCGTGTAGTCGACGACCAGGAGGTCGCCCGGGCCGGCCGGGCGGTCCACCGCGCGGAACTGCGCCTGCTCCTCGCGCATCCTCTCGAGCGCCGCGGCGATCTCCTCGTCGGTGACGGGCTTGGCGGCGTGCTGGACCTCGACGCCCTTGTACTCACCGAGCTCGATCGACGGCTTCACTTCCACGACGGCGACGAAGCTGAGCGGCGCGCCCTCCTCGAGCTTGACCTCCTGCAGGTCGGGCTCGTTCACCGGATCGAGGTGCGCTTCCGAGAGGGCGCGGCGGTAGACGTCGGGGATGAGGTGCTCGGCGACCTCGCGCCGGACGTCGTCGGCGAAGTGCAGCTTGACGAGCGAGCGCGGCACGTAGCCCTTCCGGAAGCCCGGCAGGCGCGCCTGCTTCTGGACGCGCACGTACGCCCGTTCCCACTCCTTCTGCACGACGTCGGCCGGGGCTTCCACCGCCAGGCGCCGTTTGCAGCCCTCGATCGCCTCGACTTCGACCTTCACCGATGCTCCACGCTCATCGACGCTCCACGTTGGTGCGAGAGGGGGGAGTCGAACCCCCAAGGGTTTGCACCCACCGGATCCTAAGTCCGGCGCGTCTGCCAGTTTCGCCACTCTCGCGGGAATTGAGGGCGGGCAACCGCCCATGCAGCATACCCAGGACGCCCGGAACCCGCAAGCCGCACGCCATTCTACGGCGAGGCGCCCCGCGAGCGGGATCATAATGGGCGCGACATGACAGGGACCGCGCGGGCGTGGACGGTCGCCGTCACCGGTGCGAGCGGGCTCGTCGGCTCGGCGCTCGTCACGGGTCTCACGTCCGCCGGCCACCGCGTCGTGCGTGTCGTCCGCGGCGCGGGGGCGGCGTCCGTGGCGGGGCAGCGCCTCGCGCGCTGGGACCCCGAATCCGGCGCGCTCGAGCCGTCGGCGCTCGCCGGCGCGGACGCGGTCGTGCACCTGGCGGGCGAGAGCGTGGCGGGCGGCCGCTGGACGGAGGCGAAGAAGCGCCGGATCCGGTCGAGCCGCGTCGACGTCACGCGGCGCCTGGCGGAAGCGCTCCCGCGGCTCGAGCGTCCGCCGCGCCTTCTCGTCTCGGCGTCAGCCGTCGGTTACTACGGCGACCGCGGCTCGGAGATCCTCCGCGAGGACAGCGCGCCGGGCCCGGGCTTTCTCGCCGAGGTCTGCCGCGAATGGGAGGCCGCGACCGACCCCGCCGCGCGCGCCGGGATCCGCGTCGTGCGGCTCAGGATCGGCATGGTGCTGAGCCGCCGGGGCGGCGCCCTCGGCGCGATGCTCACGCCGTTCCGTCTGGGCGCGGGCGGGCCCGTCGGCAGCGGCGTCCAGTGGGTCAGCTGGATCGCGATCGACGATCTCGTGGGCGCGATCCTCCACGCGCTCGCCACGGAGTCCCTCGCGGGGCCGGTGAACGCCGTCGCGCCCGAGCCCGTCACCAATCGCGAGCTCGCGCGCACGCTCGGGCGCGTCCTGCGCCGCCCCGCGCTCCTTCCGCTCCCCGCCGTCGCGGCGCGCCTCCTCTTCGGCCAGATGGCGGACGAGCTCCTCCTGGCGAGCGCGCGCGTCGAGCCCGCGCGGCTCCGGGCCACCGGCTTCACGTTCCGCCACGCGAGGCTCGAGGACGCGTTACGCCACGAGCTCGGGCGGCCGCACCGGACGCGCCCTACCTGACGGCGCTCCGTGGGTCGAGCGCATCGCGCAGGCCGTCTCCGATCACGTTGAACGCGAGGACGGCGAGCATGATCGCGGCGCCGGGGAAGAGCGACACCCAGGGCGCCTGCGCCAGAAACTCTTTGCCCTCGTTCAAGATCGTGCCCCACGAGGGTGTGGGCGGCTGGACCCCGAGCCCGAGATACGAGAGCGCGGACTCGATCAGGATGCCGTAGGAGAGGCAGACCGCCGTCTGGACCACGATCGGTGAGACGACGTTGGGCAGGATGTGACCGAAGAGGATCGCCAGGCGGCCGAGCCCGAGGGCCTCGGCGGCCTCGACGTAGGCTTCGGCCGACTCGGCGAGCACGCTGGCGCGTACGACGCGAAAGAAGAGCGGCGCATAGACGACGGCGATGGCCGCCACCGCCGTGCCGGGGCCCGCGCCGAGCACCGCGGCAATGCCGATCGCCAGGAGCACGGGCGGGAACGCGAAGAACACGTCCATCGCCCGGCCGAGCACCTGATCCACGCCGCGTCCGAGACCCGCGAGGAGCCCGAGCACGCCCCCGACCGCGAGCGCCAGCGCGATCGAGGCGCCCGCGATGCCGAGCGAGACGCGGACGCCGAAGACGATGCGGGACAGGAGATCGCGCCCGAACCGGTCCGTCCCGAAGGGGTGGCGGGGGCTCGGCCCCTGGAACACGTGGGCGGCGTCGATCGCCGTCGGTGAGAACGGAGCGACCAGCGCCGCGAAGAGTCCGACGGCGACCATGAGAAGGAGCGCGGCGCACGCGGCGACGAAGAGCGGGCTCCGGGCGAGCGAGCGCGTGGGGGCCGCGCCCGTCCGGGGGTCAGCCGCGTCGGAGGCGGGGATCGAGAACCGCATAGAGGAGATCCACGACGAGGTTCAGGACCATGAAGGCGGCCGCGAGCAGCAGAATCACCCCCTGGACCACGGGGTAGTCACGCTGGAAGATCGCGTCGAGCAGGAGCCGCCCGACGCCGGGCAGCGTGAAGACGTCCTCGACGACGACGATGCCGCCCACGATGTAGCCGAGCTGGGCGCCGGCGACCGTGACGACGGGGATCAGCGCGTTGCGGAGCGCGTGGTGGAGGGTCACCCGGCGCTCGGGCAGCCCCTTGGCGCGGGCCGTGCGGACGTACTCGCGTCCGAGGACGTCGAGCATCGTCGAGCGCGACATGCGGGTGATCATCGCCGCCGTCGCCGTCCCCAGCGTGAGCGCCGGCAGCGCCATCGTCAACAGATTGACGGACGGGCGGCGCGTGAACGGCACCCACTGGAGCGACGGCATCCAGCCGAGGTAGATCGAGAAGAGCAGGATCAACACGGTCCCCTGCCAGAAGGCGGGCAGGGAGAGACCGAGCGTGGCGATCACGCGGATCACGCCGTCTCGCACACCGCCACGCCACACCGCCGAGGCCGTGCCGAGCGGAATGCCGATCACGAGCGACCAGGCCACCGCCAGCACCGCCAGCTCGGCCGAGACGGGTACCCGCTCGAGGAACAACGCCAGCACCGGACGGCCGGAGAGCCAGGAGACGCCGAAGTCGCCCCGAAGGACCGCGGCGAGCCAGTCGAGGTACTGCACGTGGGCGGGACGGTCGAGCCCGAAGAAGCGACGGAACGCGGCGAGCACCTCGGGCGACGCGATCGCGGCCTGGCCGAGGAGCTGTTCCACGACCGTGCCCGGAACCAACCGGATCATCGCGAAGATGAGCAGGCTCACTCCGAGGAGCGTGAGGATCATGGCGGCGAGACGCTGGAGAAGGTAGACACGCATCGAGTCGCGGCACGACTCGTCTCAGAGCGACACCCAGCGCAGGCCGTAGAGGAAGCCCGTCGGGTGCGGCTCGAAGCCCTTGACGGACTTCTGCATGGCGTAGAGAAGGTCGGGCGAGTAGAGCGGGATGGTGATCGGATCCTCCGCCATGAGCCGCTGGACTTGGTCGTAGATCTGCTTGCGCTTGGCGCGCTCGAGCGTCGCCCGGCCGGCGTCGAGCAACTCGTCGGCCTTCTTGTTGTTCCACCGCCGGAAGTCCTTGCCGCCCGGCGCCGAGTGGAAGTGGCGGTGGAAGGCTTGATCGGGATCGACGAAGCCTCCCCACTCGTTCATCGTCGGCGGCGACTGGGGCACGATCCAGTCCTTGATCCAGACGCCGCCGTCCACGGTCTCCACGCGCACGTCGATGGACGCCTCGCGAAGGTTGTCGACAATGACGGGGAGCGCGGCGGCGAGCGCCGGAAAGCCGACGATGTTGCGGATCGTCATCGCGACCCGGCCCGGGTAGCCGGCCTTCGGCAGAAGCGCCCGCGCGCGGGCGACGTCACGCTGCTGGTTCGGCAGCTCCTGCCACGGCATCGCCCAGGCCTTCATCCCCGGCGGTAGCACGCCGAGGCGCTGGCCGAGTCCGACCCCCGCGATCTGGAGGATCGCCTGGCGGTCGAGCGCGAGCGCGATCGCCTGGCGCACCTCGGGCTTGCTCGTCGGCTCCGTGTCGCCGGCGAGGTCGAGCACGACCCAGCGCGTGGAGGGCGCCTGGATGGTCTGGAGCGTGGCGACGGAGCGGGCCACCTGAAAGGAGAGCGCGGACGAGAACTGGGCCATCGTCACCTGGCCGGTCCGGAGCCCCGCCACGATGGACGACTCGTCCGGGATCGCCTGGAACACGATGCCCTCGAGCGCAGGCTTCGTCGGCCCCCAGTACGCCGCGTGGCGCTTCAAGACGAGCCGACGACTCGGATCGAACTCCTCGACGCCGAACGGGCCCGTCCCGATGGCCCGCGTGAGCAGCTCCCTGCCGTCGCCGGCGGCGCCCTTCGGGATGACGCCGTTGTATTTGCCACCCAGGTTGATGAGGAACGTGGCCGCGGGCGCATGGAGGACGAAGCGGACCGTGTGAGCGTCGAGGACGTCGATCTGCTTGATGACGAGGAGGTCGTTGGCGCCAGGGCTCACCTTCGGATCGCGCACGCGGTCGTAGGTGTACTTCACGTCCTCGGCGTCGAGCTCCTTCCCGCCGTGAAACCTGACCCCGCGGCGCAGGCGGAAGACGTACTCGGTGGGCGACCGCTGCTCCCACCGCTCGGCGAGCTCGGGCTTGGCCTCGAGCGACTCGTCCACCCAGATCAGGTTCTCGTAGATCAGGGGCTTCCGCTGCTGCCAGATGTCGAGCCCCTGCATGTGTGGCTCCAGGTTCGGTGGGAGCGCGGTGCTCGCATACGTCAGGGTCCCACCCTGTGGCTGGGCCCCGGCGCCGCAGGGGAACGCGAGCGCGAGCCCCGCCGCGCCGGTGAGGAAATCGCGCCGCCCCAGGCGTCCCGGGCGCGCGTCGTTCATGGCCGACCCCCCCGACACACCTCGGGACGGAGCCATTGCGTGAAGATGCCGGGCTTCGTCCGCCAGGGCCACGGGTCGACGGGGCGGTCCACCTGCTCGCGGAGCCACTGGACGCGCGCGAGGTCGACGGTCGCGGTGAAGACGCCGGGCCGGCGTGCCTCCAGCAGGATCTCCTCGGGACTGCAGACGATCGCGTGCCCGCCCCCGCCGGGCAGGATGTTGCGGCTCGTGGCGGTGATCATGAGGTTCTCGATCGCGCGCGCCCAGAGGAGCGTGCGCCACGTGTCGTGAAGCTCGGAGCTCCAGAGTCCGGCGGGCAGGAGCGTGATGACGGCGCCCTTGAGCGCCATGGCGCGCGCCAGCTCCGGCACGTACACCTCGCTGCACATTAACAAGCCGAGCTTGCCGAACTCGGTGTCGAACACGGGCAGCTCGTCCGCCTCCTGGTACTTGAAGTCCCAGAACCTCCCGCCCTCGTAGATCCAGGGGCCCGGCGGCGTCGTGCGCCGGTACGTCCCGAGCCGCGCGCCCGTCGGCCCGTAGAGGTAGAGACAGTTGAAGCAGGGGGCGTGCCCGGTGTCGTCCGGGCGCACGTACTCGATCGCGCCTCCGACGACGTAGACCTTCTCCGCGCGCGCGACCGCGGCGAGCGCCTCGTGGGGCGAGTAGTCCACCGGCACGGTGTAGGGACCGGGATAGGTCTCGGGCAGCGCGACGAGTCGCGCGCCCTCGCGGGCCGCCTGGCGGATGTAGGCGACCGCGCGGTCCACGTTCTTCGGGGCGTCGGCGCCCGTCAGGGTCTCGGGCTGGACGACGGCGAGTCTCAGCTCCATCGGCGCGTCCTCCTCGGCACGAGAATCTAGCACACCCTTGAGCGCGCACCCGCCATCGCATAGTATCGCGGCGCGGGAGACCCCGCTTCCGCGAGTGGTCGTGCGAGCCGAGCGGCGGCCGCGGAGGCTCGGCGGAGCGCGCCGCGAGGCGAGTCTGTGAACGTGGTCGTGCGAGCCGAGCGGCGGCCGCGGAGGCTCGGCGGAGCGCGCCGCGAGGCGAGTCTGTGAACGAGGAGCGCCTGTGATGGACTGCTGCAGTCACGAGGGAAAGAGCGCCGGCGACGCACGGTTCGAGATCAAGAAGGTCGCCGACGGCGTGCACGTCGCGGTCGCCGCGCCGGCCTACAAGGTGAACTCGAACACGGCGATCATCGAGAGCGACGACGGCGTGACCATCGTCGACACACACTCGAAGCCCTCGGCGGCCCGCGTCATCGTGGAACGGTTGCGCGAGATCACGACGAAGCCGGTGCGCTACGTGGTCAACACGCACTTCCACTGGGACCACTGGCACGGCAACGAGGTGTACCCCGCCGCCTACCCGCACGCGGAGATCGTCACCAACCAGCTCACGCGCGAGGCCATGGTGCGCAAGGGGCTCAAGCGGATCCAGGACCACGTCCGCCAGGGCCCGCAGGAGATCGCCCAGCTCAAGGCCGACCTCGCCACGGCCCGGGCGCCCGCCGAGCGCGCGAGGCTGGAGGCCGCCGTCCGCCTCGCCGAGTCGTATCTCGCCGAGGTCAGGGCGCTCCGGCCGGCGCTGCCGACGATCGCCTTCGAGCAGACGATGAAGCTCTACCGGCGCGACCGCGAGATCCACCTCCTCTACCTCGGGCGGGCGCACACCGAGGGGGACGTGTTCGTCTACCTGCCGAGGGAGAAGGTCGTCGTCACGGGCGACGCCGTCATCGGCTGGACGCCCTTTATGGGCGACGGCTAT
>QHSA01000062.1 GCA_003220315.1 Candidatus Rokuibacteriota bacterium | reverse complement strand
CATCGCGGGCGCTCTTGGCCCTGGGGCGGCCGCGGGCCGCGGTACTGTTCCCTGAGGCGCTCGCGCTCCTCCGGCGTCGCCCGACGCCACTGCTCACGGAGCCGCTCGCGCTCCTCCGGCGGCAGCTGGCGGAAGCGCTCGCGCGTCTGGGCGCGCTCCTCCGGGGTCATGTTTCTCCAGCGCTCATAGTTCTTCATGACGCGCTCCCGCTCGGCGGGCGACATCGTCTCCCACTGGCGGTAGCGCTGGAGGATGTGCTCGCGCCGCTCCGGGGGGAGCTGCTGGAAGCGCTCGTACGCCTTCTGCAACTCCTGCCGCCGCGCCTCCGGCAGCTCGTTCCAGCGCTGGAAGTCTCGGATGATCCGCGCCTTCTCGTCGGGCGGGAGCGCCCGGTAGCGCTTGAAGCTTTCCTTCGCAGCCTTCCGCTCCTCGGGCGACATGGACTTCCAGTGACGGTAGTTCTCGAGCACGCGTGCGCGCTCCTCCGGCGAGAGGCTTTGCCACCGCTCGAGATTGCGTTCGGCGATCGCGCGCTCCTCGGGGGAGAGCTTCTCGAGCCCCTCGATCTGCGGCGCCTGGCCCCACGCGACGTCGCGCATCCCGGCCAGCGAGAGCACGAGCAGAATGAGAACTCCCGGCACCCAACGGCCGCTCATGGTCACCTGACCTCCCTGGGAGGCGCCTCGGTCTGTGGTTGCCCATCGAGGACGGGCAGCGTCTCCAGCATCCTGAGCCGCTCGACGAGCCGCATGCGTGTGAGGAGGGTACGGTCCCGCGCGAGGTCGGCATCCTTCAGGAGATCGAGGTCGAGCAGCATCTGGGCGTCCGGCGTGGGATCCGCCGCCTGTTGCCTGCCCGCCGGGGGGGCCGCGAGCGCCGAGCCCACGCCGAGGAGCATGACCGCGAGCCCCGCCACCCGTGGGGTCACAGCTAGCCCGTCCGCTCGACGGTGAGCCGATCCAGATCACGGATCACGTCGAACTCCTCCAGGAGGTCGAGTTGCTCGACGACCCGGTACTGCTCGAGCAGCTCCAGGCGGTCTCCGATGGCTGCCTCTTCGACTGCGGCGAGGTCGGCGCCGGTCCCGCTCTGACGTCCGCTCTGGACGACGACGAGTGCCCCGACCACGAGCGCGCCCGCGAGGCTCGCCGAGAGGGCAAGCGGCACCGGACGCCGCCACCACGTGCGCCGCCGCTCGAGCCGCGCCTCGAGCTTCGCGCGAAGCTCGGCGCGGTAGCGGCTCCAGTGAATGTCCGGCGGTCGCTCGACCGCGTGCGCGAGGTCGTCGAGGAGGTCGCGGAACTGCTCGAGCTCCGGGTCCGGCAGTGTCCCCATGTCAGGTCGTCCCCATCGTCTTCCTGAGCGTTGTGAGCGCGCGGTGGAGGTGCACCCGCACCGTTGCCTCCGAGCACTTCAGCACCGCCGCGATCTCCGGCGTCGGCAGCTCCTCCTGTACCTGAAGGATCACGGCCGCGCGCTGCTGCGGCGCGAGCCGGCCCACGGCCTCCCAGAGCCGCTTCAACGTCCGCTCCCGTCCGATCGTGTCCACGGGGTCCTGGGAGGGTGCGGGCTGGCGGTCGAGGAGTGGCTCGTGCGATTCGGGATCGCCCTCGTCACGCACCCAGAGCTTCCAGCCCCGATGCTTGCGCCGCTGATCGAGGCACAGGTTGACGACGATGCGGTAGAACCAGGTCGAGAACTTCGAGCGGCCGTCGAAGCGCCCCGCCGACTGGAAGACCCGGATGAAGGCCTCCTGCGACAGGTCGCGCGCGTCCTCGGCGTTTCGCACGATGGACCATGCGAGCCGGTACGCGCGCCCCTGGTAGCGCGCGACGAGGGCGTCAAACGCCGCCTCGTCGCGCTCGGCCGTGCGCCGGCACAGCACCTCGTCCGAGAGCTCCACGCCGCGATCGTCCTCTCGTCCCCACGATCCCACTCCCGCCTCATACACTGCAAGGGCGGGGCGCCCGGCGCCTCGCCCGCCTCGACCCCGCCGGCCTTACTTCCGGTACGCCTCGCGCGTCTGGTTGACGTCACGCCGCAGGTCGCGACGATCGCGACGGAGGTCGCGGGTATCCTGGCGGCGATCCTTCTGGTCCGCCTTGAGATCCTTGCGCTCCTCTTTGACGTCCTTGAGATCCGCCTTCACTGCGTCCTTGTCGCCGGCCTTGCGGTCCTGGTAGAGCTGCCGCCGGTCCTGCCCGAGGTCGCGCCGGTCCTGGCGGATGTCCTGCGTGTCCTTTCGGATGTCCTGGCGATCTCCACGAATGTCTCGCCTGTCCTCCGCCACGTCCCGGTCCGTTCTGAGCTCACGGCGGTCCTGGCGGAGATCGCGCCGGTCCTGCTGGACATCCCTCACGTCCTTGCGCAGGTCCCGGCGGTCCTGACGGATGTCCTGGAGGTCCTTCGCGACAGCGTCCTTGTCACCGGCCTTGCGATCCTTGTAGAGCCCACGGCGGTCCTGGCGGAGATCGCGCCGGTCTTCCCGGATGTCCCTGGCGTCCTTTCGAATGTCCTGCCGGTCCTCGCGGATGTCCTGGACGTCCCGCTTGACATCCTGCGCGCTCGCGGCGCCAACGTTCAGCGCCAGCACCATCCCACCGGCCACCATGCCGGCCGTCACCAGCGTCTTCAGCGTGCTCATCTCGGGTCCCCTCCTGGTCGAGTGTTTGACCGCTTGGCTGATAAGACGCCGGGGTGTATCGGATCGTTTACAGTGAGGGACCAGAAACGTTCGAGTTTCCGGAGGCCTGGGCGTCAGTCCAGGACGATCATCCCGCGTGCCGAGCGGTTCAGAATCCGCGCATCCTTCGCCGTCGCCAGCACGGTGTCCGCGACGCTGAGCCCGCCCCAGCCGTGCTCGAAGTAAGCGGCCTCGACCCTCAGCACCATGCCGGTCTCGAGCAGCGCGGGGCCGCCCGGCACGAGCCACGGAGGCTCGGCGGCGGCGAGGCCGATCCCGTGGCCGACGTGAGGGCGTTCGTGGCCGGGGAGGTCGACCTCGCTCACAGCGCGGATCGCAGAGTCGAACACCGCGCCCACGGTGACGCCGTGCCTGATCGCGTCGACCGCCGCTTGCTCGACCGCTTGAATCGCCGCGTGGCGCGCTTCCTGGCGCGCGGTCGGCTCACCCATCACCGCGGTGCGGGCGACGGCCGAATAGTAACCCTTGAACACGCAGCCGACCTCGAGCCGCACGAGATCCCCGGGCCGGAGGGCGCGCGCCGACGGTGTAGTGGGGAGCGCCGACCGCTCCCCCATCGCGATGCGCGTTGCTGACGGCTCCGCGCCGCGCTTGACGACCTCGGCCTCGTAGAGCGTCGCCGCGTCGCGCTCCTCGACGCCCGGCTCGAGCATCTGGAGCACCTCGTTCACCGCCTCCTCGGCGATGAGGAGCGCGCGCGCCAGACACTCGAGCTCCCACGGACCCTTCACCGCGCGCGCCCGGGCGAGGGCGGCGGTCCCGTCCACCAGCGAGAGCGACGGGAGGCGCTCGGCCAGCCGGCGACGCGTCGCTTCGCTCGCTCCCTCTGCGTCGAGCCCGACCCGGCCTCGGCCGACGCCGAGCACGTCGAGCGCTCGGGCGAGCCCCTCGGCCGGATCGGCCACCGGTTCCCGGAGCCGGGCGGTGGCACGCGACGCGCTCTCGTCCCGACGCTCGCCGACCCCGTCGGCGAACGCGCCGTAACAGACGACGTGGTCCGCCGCGGCGAGCTCGACGGCGACCGCCGGGGCGGCGATCGCGGGCACGACGAGCGCGGTCCCGTGGGGCGCGAAGACGGCGAAGAGCTCGGTCGTCCGATCGACCGCCGGCGCGGGGCTCCGGTAGCCGGAGACGTAGAAGAGGTTCGCGGGCGTCGTGGCGACGAGCGCCGCGAGGTCGTCGTGCTCGAGCGCGGTCGTGAGCCGCTCGGTCTGGTGGGGGTACACGGCTAGAGCGCCTCCAGCATGATTCGGCTCCTCGGCCAGCGCGCCCCCGTGCCCGGCACTAGATGGCGAGCAGCGTGCCGGTCATGTAGGCCGACTCTTCGCGCGCAAGCAGCGCGATCGCGTCGGCCACCGCCTCCACGGGCACCCAGCCGCGACGGTCGCTGTCGGGCATCGCCGCCCGGTTTGCCGGCGTGTCCATCGTGCTCGGTAGCACCGCGTTGACCGTGACGCCGTGCCCGCGCATCTCGTGGGCGAGCGCCTGGACGAGGGTGATGACGCCCGCCTTCGACACCGTGTAGGCGATGAAGCCGCCCGCCGGCGGCACCACCGCGCGCGAGGCGACGAGGACGACGCGCCCGTAGCGGGCGCGGACCATGTGCGGTGCCACGGCCTTCGTCGCGGCGAAGGCGCTCGTGAGATTAAGCTCGAGCATCCGCCGCCAGGTGGCCGCGTCGGTCTCGAGGAGCGACCCGCCGGCGAAGCCGCCGACGGCCCCGACCAGGACGTCCACGCGCCCGCGGGCCACGATGGTGCGCTCCACGAATGCGGTCATCGCCGCGAGATCCGTGACGTCCACGGGCTCGGTCACGAGGCGGTCGCGCTGGGCCGGGGCGACGCGCGCGCGTAGCTCCGCGCGCTCCGTCTCGACCGCGTACGGCACGGCGACGATCGCGCCGTCGGCCAGGAACCGCAGCGTCACCGCCTGGCCGAGCGCGCCGGTGCCCCCCGTCACGATGGCGACGCGATTCTGTAGCGGGGGCCGCGGGGCCGGCGCGTTCGGTGGGTGGCCTGAGACGAGGGGCGCCCCGGCGTCGTCCGGCATGTTGCTATTCATTCCACCGAGGCTGGCGGGGCCGGCGCGTTCGGTGGGTGGCCTGAGACGAGGGGCGCCCCGGCGTCGTCCGGCATGTCGCGATTCGCTTTACCGGGGGCCGCGGGGCCGGTGCGTTCGGTGGGTGGCCTGAGACGAGGGGCGACGCGGCGTCGTCCGGCATGTCGCGATTCGTTCCAACATGCTCACTCGCCCGAGGGGATCGCCATGATCGCCGAGCGCTGGATCTCGTCGTAACGGACCCTGGAGACGTCGAACGCCTCGAGGTTCGCGCGGAGCTTCTTGAAGGTCTGCTCGAAGGGCGGCAGCGTTTTGCGCGCCCGGGTGAGCGGCGTGGTGCGGGCCAGCACGTAGTTCTTCACGTACGGGTGGTTGATGCCCCGCTTCTTGATCTTCGCGACGACCTCACCCAGGGCCGCGTCCGCCTCGCGGACGAGCGCGGCGCGCTCCCGGCGCTCCTCGAGGCCCTTCGACAGCGTGAGCTTCAGGAACTTGTCCACCCGCCGCAGGATCGGCGCGAACGCCCCGCCCGCGAATCGCTTGTTCTCTTCGTAGAGGAGGCCGAGCGTGATGAAGTGGGCGGACTCGAACTGAGGCTGCCAGCGCTCCTCGGTGCTCGCGGGCTCGTCCTTCGCGAGCGCCCGGTACATCCGGATGACCTCGAGCGATTTCTCCTTCAGGTTGTGCGCCTTCTCGACGTTGAGGGGGAGGACCTCGAAGACCATCTCGGGCTCGACGACGAGGATCGCGGGCACCCACTCGACCCGGAGCTTGTCGAGCACCGCGCGACGGTGGTTCCCGTTGGGCGTCCAGTACACGCCCGGCTTGGGCGAGATCACGACGATCGGGTCCACGAAGCGATCGAGCCGCTTGATGGTCTCGGTCAGGCGCTTGACGTGGGTCGGCGAGAGGTCGCGCTGGTAGGGGCTCGCCTCCACGCGCTCGCGCGGCAGCAGGCAGAAGATCTGCCAGTGGTCCCCGAGCGGCTCCTGGTAGAGCGCGAGCGTCGTGCCGCCGTCGCGCTCGACCTGCGCCGCAAGCGCCTGGGCCTTGGCGGACGGTTCCCCGCGCATCTATCTCAGGCCACTCGCGAGTCGAGCCGGTCTCGCGAGCCCCGCTACAACATCCCGCAGCGAGCCGTAGATGCCCGCGGGGAGGAAGATGATGAACAGGATCAGGAGCAGCCCGTAGATCGTCTCGGCCATGCCGATCAGCCTGAGCCCGAAGACCACGCGGAGGTACTCGCCGAGCGCGATCGTGAGCGCCGTCCCCACGGTGGGACCGAGGAGCGAGTACATCCCGCCGAGGACGACGGCGAACACGATGCGGAGCGAGACACCGATGCCGGCGAGGGTGTCCGGGTTCACATACGTGATGTACTGGGCGTACGCCACGCCACCGACCGCCGTGAGGCTCGCCGAGAGCATCGTGATCCCCATCTTGAACCGTGTCACGTGGATGCCGACGGACGCCGCGGCGGTTTCGTCCTCACCGATCGCCTCCATCGCCGCCCGCGCCATCGACCGGTCCACACGGTACCAGATCCAGAGCCCGGCGAGCCAGAGGACCAGTGAGGCGTAGTAGAAGACGCGCTTGTCGGCGAACTGCATCGCGAGGACGCTATCGTGTGGCGAGGCCCTGAGCGAGAGGCCGAGGGAGCCGCCCGTCCAGTTCCGCTCGGCGATGATCAGCAGGCGCACGACTTCACCCACGGCGAGGGTGACGAGGGCGAAGTAGTGGCCGACGACCTGGAACCGCGAGCAGGGATAGGCGACGACCAGCGCCAGGACGCTCGTGAGCGCGGCCGCGACCACGCCGCCGAGCCACGGCGTGAGGCCGTACGCGTTCCAGAGGAGCGTCACCGTGTAGGCCCCGAGGCCGAGGAAGGCCCCGTGGCCCAGCGAGACCAGGCCGAAGCGGCCCATGAGCGACCACGCTCCGCCGATGAAGGACCAGACGAAGATCTGGATCAGGACGTGGAGGACGTACTGGCGCATGCCGCCCATCGGCAGGACCGGCCCCAGGGCCAGCACCGCGAGGAGCGCCGCGCCGACGACCCGCCCGGGCCTCATCCGCGCCGCACCAGCAGGCCGCCCGGACGGACGAACATCATCACGATGAACACGACGAACGCGATCACGTACCCCATCTCGGTCGAGATCACGACGCCGCCGATCGAGATGATCTCGCTCATGACGACCGAGGCGACGAAGGCGCCGACCATGTTCCCGAGGCCACCGAGCACGCAGATCATGAAGGTGAGGGGCCCGAACGCGGCGCCGAAGAACGGGTGCACCGAATACTGGATGATGAGCAGCGCCCCGGCGACCCCCGCCATCGCGCCGCCGACGGCCGAGGTGACCAGATAGACGCGCTGCGGGTCGGCGCCCATCAGCGCCATCGCCTCGCGGTCCTGGGAGACGGCGCGGATCGCGGTGCCGATGTAGGTCCGACGCAGGAAGACCCAGAGGCCGATCATCGCGAGGAGCGAGATGGCGAAGGCGATCAGCCGGACGAACGAGAGGAACATGCCGCCGACCTCGAGGATCGGGAGCGCCAGGCGGACGGTCCTGTGGTCGGTGGTCCAGAGGAACGTCGCGAACGACTGGAGGAAGAAGAGGAGCCCGCCCGTCGCGAGGAGCTGGTTGACGGGCGCGCTTCCGAGGATCGGCGTGATGATCAGGAGGTGCACGCCCAGTCCCAGCAGCGCCCCGAGCGCCACCGACGCGAGGCCGGCGAGCCAGAGGGGCCAGCCGTAGATCATCACCAGGAAGTAGACGAGGTACATGCAGACCATGACGAGGTCGACGTAGGCGATCCAGACGATGTCGACGACGCCGAAGATGAGGTTCAGGCCGAGCGCCAGGAGCGCCAGGACGCCGCTCAGGAGGATGCCGTTCACGGCCGCTTCGAGGAGGAAGATCGGGTCGATCACAGCCCCACGTACGCCTTCCGCACGAAGTCCTGCTCGCTGAGCGCGGCGGCGCGCCCCTCCATCCTGATCCGCCCCACCTCGAGCAGGTACGCACGGTCCACGAGCTTCAGCACCTGGCGGACGTTCTGCTCGACCACGAGGATCGTGTAGCCCTCCTCGCGCACGCGGCGGATGAGCTCGAAGAGCCGGAGCACCAGCACGGGCGCCAGCCCCATCGAGGGCTCGTCGAGCAGGATCAGCTTGGGCCGCGACATCAGCGCGCGGCCGAGCGCGAGCATTTGCTGCTCGCCGCCCGAGAGGCTGCCGGCGGGCTGCCGCTCGCGCTCCCGGAGCACCGGGAACAGGTCGTACACCCGCGCGCGGGACTCGGCGAACGCCTGGCGTGCGCGCGGCTGGAACGCCCCCATCCTGAGGTTGTCGCCCACGCTGAGGCGCGGGAAGATGCGGCGGCCCTCGGGGACGTGGGCGATGCCGTGGCGGACGACCTCGTGCGCCTTCCGTCCAGCCAGCGAGTTGCCCTCGAACACGAGCTCGCCTGTGCGTGCGGCGACGAGCCCCGAGATCACGCGCATGAGCGTGGTCTTGCCGCTTCCGTTCGGTCCCACCACGGCGACGGCCTCGCCCGCCTCGACCCGGAGGGTGACGTCCCAGAGCGCGGTGAAGTGGCCGTAGCCGGCGGTCACCCCCCGGAGCTCGAGCATGCTCACGCGAGCACGAGCTTCTCGCCGAGGTACGCCTCGACCACGCGCGGATCCTCCGCGACGTCGAGCGGCGTCCCCTCGGCGATCTTCTCGCCGTGATCGAGCACCACGACCCGGTCCACGACTCGCATGAGCGTCGCCATGATGTGCTCGACCCAGACGATCGTGACGCCGAGCTCGCCCCGGATCCGCCTGAGCAACTCGACGGCTGTGGTCATCTCTGTCGGGTCGAGACCGCCGAGGCTCTCGTCGGCCAGCAAGAGCTTCGGGCCCGTGGCGAGCGCCCGCGCCAGCTCGAGCTTTTTGAGCCCGGCCGCGCCCAGCAGCGCCGTGGAGGCGAGGCCGTCGGCGGGCAGGCCGACGAGGGCCAGGATCTCGCGCGCTCGCCGGCGCGCGGCCGCCTCGTCGTCGCGGCGTGCCGAGCCGAAGTGGGCCGCGACGGCGACGTTCTCGAGGATCGTGAGCTTGCGGAACGGCCGCGGGATCTGGAACGTCCTCGCGATCCCCCGATGGCAGATCGCGTCGGGCGTGAGGCCGGCGATCTCCTCGCCGCGGAACCGCATGGAGCCCGCCGTGCGCGGGAGCGCCCCCGAGATGCAGTTGAAGGCCGTGGTCTTTCCCGAGCCGTTCGGCCCGATGAGCCCGAGGATCTCGCCGTCCCTGACCCCGAAGGCGACCGCGCTCAGCGCCGTGAAGCCGCCGAAGCGCTTCGTCAGCCCGCTAACCGAGAGAATTATCGGGCCGCAAACGGGGAGGACGCCGGGAGCGGCAGGACCGGCGGGGCGGTCGCCACGGCCTTCGGATAGACCAGCTCGAACTTCCCCTCGATGATCTGGAAGACGGCGGGGAACGCGCGCGCGTTCTGGCCGGCGAACCGGTGTCCGGGGGGGTAGAACTTCACGCCGTACCCCTGCATCGTGCCGCCGTCGGGGATGTCGGTCTCGCGCGCCGCCGCGGCCAGCGCGTCGGGGCCGAAGCCGCCGTGCTTCTGGATCGCGCGCGGCAGCACGTCGTTGAACAGGACCCAGAGGTTGTTGAAGCCCATCGAGACGTGCGGCGCGATCGCGGCCGTCGGGGCGTTGGCGTCGTACTGCGCCTTGTACCGCTTCACCATCTCGGCGGTGAGCTCGCCGACGCCGGGCCTGAGCTTCTTCGGGTCCAGGAGTTGGGAGGCGATCGGATCGAGCGTGTGGAAGAACTCGACGTCCTTGCCGAAGGCTTCCTTCAGCTTGTCGAGTTGGCTGTGGCCGGCGCCGTGGCCGATGTAGGCCCTGAGGCGGAGCCCTTGTTCCTTGGCCTGGCGGAGAAAGAGCGAGATGTCGGGGTTGTACCCGGTGTGGTAGAGGACGTCGGGCCGGGCCGCGCGGAGCTTCGTGACGAGCGACGACAGATCGGGCGCGTTGATCGAGTACCCTTCCTTCAGGACGACGTTGAGCCCGAGATCCTTCGCCTTCAGCTCGTTGCCGAGCGCGACGTCGGTGCCGTACGCGCCGTCCTCGTAGATGATCGCCAGCCGGAGGTCCTTGGGCGCCTTCTTGAGCCTCTCCTGGGCGTAGTCGGCGATGTACTGCACCGAGAGCTCGCCGAACTGCGTGCCGGTCGGCTGCGGACGGAACGTGTACTGGAGGTTGCGGCCGTCGAAGACCTTCGACGAGATCGCGGTGGTGATCCACAGGAACTTCTTCTGCCTGTCGACCTTCTCGGCGAGCGGCACCGCGTGGGCGCTCGAGTAGACGCCCGCAAGGATGTCGACCTTCTCGACGTTGAGCAGCCGCTCGGCCTCGTTGATCGCGACCTCGGCCTTCGACTGGCTGTCGCCGTCGATCGGCACGATCTTGTACTTGCCGAGCACGCCGCCGCGCTCGTTGACGTAGTCGATCATCATCTTGGCGCCGCGCCAGCAGTTGAGGGACCCCGCGGCCGAGAACGGGCCCGTGTGATCGTAGAGGACGCCGATCTTGATCGTCTGCTCCTGGGCGTCGACGCGGGACGCCGGCCCTACGATGAGCGCCGCGGCGCCGGCGAGCCCCAGCAGCATCCTCATCATCCGGAGCGTTCGCATGTCGTGCTCCCTCCTGGGGGCGAAAAGTGGCCGTAACGTTAACACGTCAACCCGTCTTGCGGAAGAGCACCATCCATTCCTGGCCCTGGCGCCTCTCGACCGAGCGCAATGGCACCTCGGTGCGCTCGATCCTGAACGGCCCCGCGAAGAGGCGCCGCACCTCGCTCCGGGCCACCGGAAAGGGCGGGCCGCCACCGGGCCGCCGAATCGGATAGAAGCACGCGAGGAGCCAGCCCCCGGGTCGCAGGATCGCGGCCATCGTGCGGACGTACTGGGCGCGGCGCGCGGGGTCGATCGCACAGAAGCACGTGTACTCCCACACACCGTCGAACGCGTTGGCGTAGTCGCGGTCGAGGGTGAAGATGTCGCGCTGCTCGAACTCCGCCGCGACGCGCTCCGCCTTCGCCCGGGCCTTGGCCTCGGTGATCGCCGCCGGGGCGAAGTCGAAGCCGACGGCCATGTAGCCGCGCCGGACCAGGTGGCGCACGTCGTGGCCGCGCCCGCAGCCGGGGACCGCGACGCGGCCGGGCGGAAGGTGCGTGGACTCCAGGAACGCCGCGAGCGTCGGCGCGGGCCGGCCGAGCTCCCAGCCGTCGCCGCCGCGGGTGTAGAGATCGGTCCAGAACTCGGGGGTGCTTACGCCGGCCACTCGAGCCCCTCGAAGTCGTCGATGACGGAGGCGGCACCGGCCCCGCGCAGCTCGTCCGCGGTGTGGGCCGTGGCGACGCCGATCACGCGCATGCCCGCGCGCCGCGCCGCCTGGACGCCGACGACGGAGTCCTCGAACACGAGGCACTCCCGGGGCGGCACGCCGATCCCCCGCGCGGCGAGCAGGTACACCTCCGGGTCGGGCTTGCCGAGGCGCACGTCTTCGGCGGTGACGACCGCGTCGAAGCGCTCCCGGAGCCCGAGCCGACCGAGGAGTCGGTCGACGTCGAAACGCGAGGCGGAGGTGGCCACCGCGCACGGGATGCCCGCCGCGACGACCTCGTCGAGGAACGCCGTGACGCCGCGGACGGTGGGCAGCCCGTGGCGCGCGAGCCGCACGTAGTGGTCGCGCTTGCGGTCGGCGAGTCGCATGGCCTCGGCCCACGAGAGCGGATGCCCGAGGAGGAGCGGCACGGCCTCGTTCCCGGGGCGGCCGATCGTGAGTCGCCAGTAATCGGGCTGCGCCGGGGCGACGCCGAGCTCGTCGAGCAGCGCGCGCCACGCCTCGCGGTGGTGCGCGCCCGAGTCGATCAGCACGCCGTCCATGTCGAAGATCACCCCGCGCGGCGCGTCCACCGCTAGCGCAGGCGGTAGAGCGGTACCAGGGCCCGGAAGGTCTCGAGCGCGCCGGCACGGTACTCCGCCTCGCTCCACCGCGCCGCCTGCTCGGCCGGCACGGCGCGCCCGATGACGAGCTGCCCGTCGCGCGTGCGCAGCAGCTCGTCGGCGAGCTCGCTGATCGCCTCCGGTGTGAGGTCGGCGAGCCGCGCGGCCAGCTCCTCGTCGTGCTCGTTCTTGAACCACGCGAGGCTCTTCACGCGACGCAGGACCGGGGCGAGCTTCGGCGCGTTTTTCTTCCACGCGGCCGCCCAGCGCTTCTTGTCGGCGTGCTCGGGACCGACCTCGAAGAGGAACCGGACGCAGTGGCGCGAGACCGCGACCTTGAAGTGGCAGTGCTTCTTGTATCCGCGCGCGTCCGGGCTGAACGCGACCCACGTGTCGTCGGGAGGGTTCACGGTGCGGCGCGCGTGCTTGGCGACGTGCGCGAACACCTCGCCCCCGAGCGAGCGGCTCACCGACGGCGCCAGGCTCTTGCCGAGCACCTCGAGCTTGGGGCGGACGCGGCTCCGGAGCTCGGCCATGCGGGGCCGGAAGCCCTCCACGTCGAAGACCTTGAAATCTCCCGTGACGAAGGCTAAGGACGGCATCGGCGTTCTCCTCGGTCAAGTCGGCTAGACATCGTCGAGCGGGAAGATCGGCCGGCGCACGTGCTTGAAGGTGAAGCGCGCGAGGTTCGACGACGAGAGGCCCGGCGCGTCCACCTCGATGATGGCGTGGGCGAGCGGCTCGAAGGCGGCGCGGTAGTGAACCGACGACTTCACGACCAGGATCCTCTCGGCGGCCGGGTCGACGCCCACGACGCGGAGCATCTCCGGGTCGAGCGTCTGCCACCGGAGCGAGATCAGGATGATCTTGAGGTCGTTGACGTCGAGCACCGCGGTCGGGCCCAGGCGCCCCTCGAGCCCGCGGAGCATCGGGCCCTTGTGGACGAAGCGGCCGTCGCCGAGCGTGCGCACGCGGCCCGTCACGCGCACGGGCGCGCCGTGGCTCGGGTCGACCTTGCCGCCCACGTCCACCGTGACCGTGGCCCCGACGCCCGCCCGCGCGCACGCCTGGACCGCGTCCGCGTCCCAGACGCAGGCGACCGTGGCCGGGCGCGCGCCGACGCGCAGGAGCTCGCGCAGGATCTCGGTCGTGTCGCCGGCGGCCCCGCCGCCCGTGTTGTCGGCGATGTCGGCGAGGACGACCGGTCGCCCGTCCGCGGCGAGGGCGTGCGCGACCGCCTCGCGGACGGGCAGGGCGGTGTGGAGGAACTCGCGGCGGTGCGCCCAGGCGATGGCGGTGAGCTCGTCGGCGAGCCGGTCGGCGAGGCCCGGGTCGCCGTCGGTCGCGACGTAGACCGACAGGCCCGCGTCGCGGATGTCGGCGAGCGGGAAGCCGGCGAAGATCGAGATCGTCACGACCCGCGGGTCGCGCTCCATCTCGGCCGCGCGGTCGTAGAGCCGCCGCATCGGGCCCCGCGCGGTCAGCTGGCCGGCGATGGGCGGAAGGAGCGGAGGCTGCCGCCACGCGACCGTCGGGCGGCGACGCTTGGCGACGACGTCGCGCAGCCGCTCGGTCGCCTCGCGGCCGCGCGCGTCCATGTCCACGTGGGGGTAGGTCTTGTAGCCGTGGAGGAGCGTGGTGTGGCGCACCATTTCGGCGGTGACATTCGCGTGGAAGTCGAGCGTGGCGACCACGGGCACCGCCGACCCCACCGTCGCCCGGACGGCGCGCAGGAGGTCGCCCTCGCCGTCCTCGAGCCCCTCGGGCACCATCGCGCCGTGCAGGTCGAGCAGCACGCCGTCGAGGCGCCCGGCGCCGCGGAGGTCGTCGAGGAGCCGGCGTGCGAGCGGGAGTTACTATAAGGGTTCAGGTCGCGGCTGTAAACGGACACGAAAGGAGATCGTATGTTCCACAACCTCCGCGAGGGCGGCATCGTCCGGCAGCTCGCTCCCGGCATCTCGGCGCGGATCTTCCCCGGTGTCAACGCGATGCTGTCGGTCGTGACGCTCGAGCCGCGCTCGGTGTCGCCGGTGCACTCGCGTCCGAACGAGCAGTGGGGCGTGTGCCTCGAGGGCGAATGGATCCGGATCCAGGACGGCGTCGAGCACCCCGTGAAGGCCGGCGACTTCTGGCAGACGCCGCCCCACGTTCCGCACGGCGGCCGGACGCTCGACCGGCGCTGTGTCGTCCTCGACATCTTCGCCCCGCCGCGCGAGGAGTATCGCCAGCCGGGTCACGGGCTCGGCGCAATTTCTCGGGCCGGCGCTTGATCCGTGTCCTCGAGCTCACCACCACGACGGCGCCCGGCGGCGGCCCACGTCAGGTGTACGACCTGGCGCGTCGCCTGCCGCGGAGCGAGTTCGAGGTCACCGTGGCGGGGCCGCGCGACGGTCCCTTCTTCGAGCGCTTTCGCGCCCTCGGCCTCACGGCCGTGGAGGTCCCGACCGGTGGACCCGGACCCGGCGCGCTGCTCGCGACCGTCCGCCTGATACGGAAGCTCGGGATCGAGGTCGTCCACACCCACGGCAAAGGCGCGGGGCTCCACGGGCGCCTCGCCGCCCGCTGGACCGGCGTGGCCGCCGTCCACACGTTCCACGGCATCCACTACGAGAGCTACCGGCGCCCGCTCCAGCCGCTCTATCTCGGCCTCGAGCGGCGCCTCGCGCGCTGGACCCACACGGTGATCCACGTGTCCCCGACGCAGGCGGCGGAGGCGCGGCGGCTCGGACTCGCCGGATCGGACCCGAGCGTGACCGTGATCAACGGCGTCGATCTCGATGAGCAGGACCGTCGCGTTGCGGCGTCGCCGCTCTCGCGCGCGGGCCTGGGCCTCGGCGCCGACTGGGCCGTGCTGGGCACGGTCGCACGGTTCGATCCCGTCAAGCGTCTCGACGCGCTCGTGGACGCCCTCCAGTTCTTAAATCGCCGAGACGTCGCGCTCCTCCTCGTCGGCGACGGGCCCGAGGCGACGCGCCTCCGCCGGCGCGTCGCAGCGACGGGGCTCGGCGCGCGCGTGGTCTTCGCCGGCTGGCTCGACGATCCGGCTCGCGTCTCCCCGGCCCTCGACCTCTACGTCGCCGCGTCCCTCAAGGAGGGGCTCCCGCTGGCAGTCCTCGAAGCAATGGGCGCGGGGCTCGCCGTCGTCGCGACCGACGTCCCGGGCCACCGCGACGTCGTCGCGGTCGGCGAGACGGGCCTCCTCGTGCCGCCCGGCGACGCGCGCGCGCTCGCCAGGGGGATCGGCGCGCTGCTCGACGATCCGGAGCGGCGCGCCCGCATGGGACGGGCCGGGCGCGCGCGGGTCGCGCGGGAGTTCGCGCTCCAGCCGATGGTCGCGAAGACGGCGGAGATCTACAGAGCCGCGGCTGCGAGCTCGCTCCGCTAGTCTCTGCCGCTTAGCCAGGGTCGTGAAACATGTTACTCATGTGCCATGAAGACCATCACCGTGCGG
>QHSA01000019.1 GCA_003220315.1 Candidatus Rokuibacteriota bacterium | reverse complement strand
TGAGGAAAGCTGCCCGGCAAGCTCAATCCACAGTGAGGGCAAAACTCCGCCAGCGCCCGAAGCATCGCCTGGCACTTCGGGCAGCGCTTGTAGCGCGGGCCCGTCGTGTGGGTTCTCATGCGGCGCCTTCCCCGTTGAGAGCCATAGCCCGTCGCTCTGCCATGCACGTCCGCTGCCAGCCGAGACGGCGGAAGCGCGCGTCTGGAAAGCACCATCACGACGGGAGGATAGACGGACAGAGGCTGGACTGACAGAGGCGGGCCTGTCACCGTGGCACGCGGCCCGGCCCCCGTCACTGTACCAGGTGCCGCGCCACGAAGATCACGCTGGCGATCACCGCCAGCCAGAGGAAGGTGCCCACTGGCGCGAGCGGATGGATAACCGCGAGCACGCGATAGTGGAAGTCGCACCACGCTCCGGTGAACCGCACGGCGCCAGGATGGTGCCGGCTGTGTCCTGGCTTACTGCACATGACGCAGAGGCCGCAGTATCCCCGAGGGAGGCCCGCCGCCTCCTGCCCGCCTGGGCTCGTCTCAGATCCACCGCAGCGGCAGCCGCGCTTATTCGCCGAAGCCATCGCGTCGTCGTTCGGACCCGTCGTGGGATTGTCGCTACCGATCTCGAGGCTCTTGATTCCTAAAAGGCTCCGTGCCCGTCACCCACCCGCACGTGGGCCGTGGCGATTTCCATGGCCCGATGCTGATCGCGGCGCGGGCGGTGGGCAATTCGGACAATCCAGTAATCCACCCCGGGAGACCCCCGCGGCTCGTGCGCGGGCTCGAGGGGATTCGGGCCTCATCCGGCCCCGCCCCGATCCTCCTCGCTCCGCGTGAGGGCTGCGGTCACCACGTGTGCGAGGTGGGAGAATTCGAACGGCTTGGTGACGAGCTCGAAGGCCCCCAACGCTCGGGTCTGCTGCGCGAGGGCCTGGTCTGACCTCGCCGTGACGATGATGACTGGGAGCGCGGCATGTAAAGCGACAATCCGCTCGAGCACCTCCACCCCGTTCATCCCTGGCATCGTGATGTCGAGGAGCACGACGTCGGGCGGATCGTGCTGGACCAGCGTCAGGGCATCACCGCCGTGCTGGGCGAAGTCCACGCGGTAGCCAGCACGCACAAAATACTCTTGCATCAGATGCACTACCGACTCGTCGTCGTCCACGACGAGGATACGGGCTGGCTTGCGAGTCAAGCTCGACATTGAGCCAGCGATACCATATCAAATCCTTCCTTTCCGGCCGTACCTCTGGTGACGATCTTCGTCAGTCGCCTTCCCCTCCGCGTCACCTTCCGGAAGGATGGAGACCGATAAAGGGTTGAATTGGAAGGGCAAGTGGATTGGCAGGAAAGCTGCACATTGAGCCCTCCAGCCATGCGTGCGACAGTTCGCCGCCAGCAGACGCCGTTCGCAATCTTGCTCTTCGCTCTGTTGCTGCTCACAGCGCTGGAGCGCCGGCTGGCCGAAATCGACTTCAACTCGACCGGTGTCGTGCGGGTCGAGAACGGCGAGAAGGTCGACGGCGATGAGATCTTCAACCGGCTCGTCTACGTCGACGACCTCGCGGCCCCCCAGGCGCCTGCGGCCGGCGAAGTCTGCCACGCCGACGTTGCTTTGCTCGAACCGCATCCTCTTTCCCTGGTCACGGTCCGTCTCTCCGAGCCCCGGGGCCCCCCGCTCGCCCTCTCGTCCTCCATCTAGGAACGCCCGCCGAGAGGCGGGTGAGCGTGACAACAAAGTAAGAGGAAGTTAAACGAAACGAAAGGAGAAACAACATGCTTCGGTTCTGGAACAGACGTCATCTGAAGCTCGGCAACCAGCGAGGCTTCACCCTCATCGAGCTGATGATCGTCGTGGCGATCATCGGCATCCTGGCGGCCATCGCCATTCCGCTCTACGCCAACGTCCAGGCGCGGGCCCGCATCGCCAAGGCTCAGGCCGATGCCCGCGCGCTCGCGTCGGCGGTCTCGATCTACTCGGCGCACATGGGCTTCGTCCCGACCGCGCTGACCCAGCTGACGGGCGTTGTCACCAACACCCAGGGCCAGACGGCCGGACCGTTCATGGCGACGCTGCCGACTTCGCCGGCGGGCTGGACCCCCAGCACCGGTTACGTCTACGCGTATAGCACTGCGGCCGGCACCTACAACCTCTCGGCCACGGGCGACGGCGCCACCGTTACCCTGCCGTAGCGGTCCTCCCGGAAGCATTGCGACCAACCGCGGGGGAGGGGTCACACCCTCCCCCGCGCTTTTCCCCGGACATTCCTGACGCAGGGATTTTTCCCCATCGCATTACGGGAATGTCCTGATTGCGACGACCTCTGCTTCCAGCCTACAGTCCGGGCGGTCAACGTGCCCTCGTCGAAGATCAAAACGCGGGGAGAAGGCGTGGAGGCGTTTGGCTCACACGGCGGCGTGACGGCCGACTCGGCGAAGGTGTTGATCGTCGACGACGATGTCGAATCCTCCGAGATCCTCAGGGCGTCCCTCGTGGCGTTGGGCCATGTGGTCGACCGCTCCTCGCACGGCGCGGATGCCCTCGTGGCTATTCGCCTCGTACGTCCTGACGTCGTGCTGCTGGATATCAGGATGCGTCCCCTTGGCGGTGTGGAAGTCCTGAGGCGTATCCGCGCGACGGATCCGAGTCTCCCGGTGATCATGGTGACCGCCGCCGATGATCCCGTGCTCATTCGCGAGACGCGTGAGATGGGCGCCTACGGCTACCTCGTCAAGCCGGTCGAGGACCATCGTCTGCGCCGGATGGTCGCCGAAGCCGTCACGCGCTCCCGCCGGTATGCCCATCCAGCCGTCCAGGCCCAACGATGAAGGTCGTGTGCGTCTGGTGCCAACAGGAAGGAAAGCCAGCGATCCTCCGTGAAGAGGATCCGCAGGACCACGGTGTCACGCAGGGGATCTGCGAGCATCACGCCGTGGTGCTGCTCGCCAGGCTGCGCCGGTCTTTTGTGAGCGGGACCGGCAACCCCCGTACCGTGGCACACGACGGGCGCTAGCGAGCACGACTCCGCGGCGGGCGTGAGCCCTCAGGCCCGCTTGTATTTGGCGTAGATCCGTCGGTATTCGCCCACCGCCCACTTCACGGCGTCGTCGGGACTCTGGCCGCGGGCGACACGCGTGAACATGTCGGGAAGCAGGAACGTCGCGACGACCTCCTGAATGGCGGGCGTGAACGGACCGGGATACCCGTGGAAGCCGACGATGTTGGGGAAATCCTGCAGCACCTGCATCTTGGGATCGGTGCCGATGACGGGCATGGGCTTCTTGTAGCCGTCTTTGAGGAACGGCATGTTGTAGCCGCGGCTGGCGATCATGCCATCCTTCCAGTTGTCGGACAGGTACTCCAGGAACTCCTTCGCCGCCTGCGGGTTCTTCGCGAACTTCCAGATCAAGTAGACGTTGGGGTTGGCCACGCTGACCCGCTTGCCCCCCGCTCCCTGGGGCTCGAGCGCGATGTACGTGTTCTGGAACACCTTGGGATTCGTGTCCTCCGTCGTCCGGTAGGCGGAGATCGCATCGTGGATCCAGCTGGCAACCCCCGAGGCGAGATACCGGTTGTCCGACGCGTCGTCCCAGGAGAACACCTCCGGCGTCATGCCCTCATCGAACAGCGCCTTGGCGAACCGGAGCGCCTCGCGGGTCTCCTTGGAGTCGATGAGCACGTTCTGCCCCGAAGCGTCGCTCTCCTGCCCCCCGAAGCTCGCGAGGAGCGACCGCCAGTTGAGGTTCGCGTCGTTGCAGTGGGAGAACTGGATCCCGCACGGATGCCCCTTCGCCTTCAGAGTCCGCGCGGCGACGCGTGCAAGCTCCCAGGTGTCGGGCGGCTTCAGACCATTCTGGTCGAAGAGATCCTTGCGCCAGAGCATCGGCAGCAGGATGTAGTAGTCGGGGATCGCGTACCAGCGGCCCTCGACGACCGAGACCGGGACCACGGCGGGAATCCAGCCTCCCCACTTGTTGGCGAGCCGTTCCGAGATGTCGGTGACGTCGAGCAGGTGCTTGTGGTAGAGCCCGGTGAGGATGGTGCCGTTGTTGTAGATCACGTCGTGCCCGCTGCCCGCGGCGAACTCCGCGGCGAGCCGTGCCGGAAGCTCCAGGTGCGGAATGCGGTCCACGCGCACCCGGACACCGTTCTTGTCTCCCCACTCCTTCACGAACTGGTCGTACCAGACGTCGTACGCGGGGACGAAGTGACTCCAGAGGAGGATGCGCAGGCTCGTGCCCCGGATCTGGGCCGGCGCCTGGCGGGCCTCGAGCATGGTGGCCAGGGATG
>QHSA01000061.1 GCA_003220315.1 Candidatus Rokuibacteriota bacterium | reverse complement strand
AACGAGAATGTCCTCCTCACTGTTAAATAGAAATGTCCTCCTCGGTCGTTTGTGCGGCGTTCAGAGCGCGTTGGCGGCGTGAAAAGGTGGCGTTCCAGGGATGCGTGGGCGAATTGCGACGGCGGGATGAGGCCGGCGCCGGGCAAGGATTTGGGGTGGTCTGGGGGGTAGGGAGATGGCGGGCCGCCTCGCGATCGCGCGTCCTGGCGGCGCGTGGGTCCTCGGGATCCATGCGCGGGCGCGAGGGGGACACCGCGCGCGCCTGCGTGAGCGGAGCGCGCCCGAGCTCACCGAGCGCGTGACGGAGGGTCCCGCGCTGGGGACCGCGGCGCACCTGCCCCGGCCCCTCGCGCGGCTTAAGCACGAAGGCGGGGTCGGGCGACGGCTGGCTGGCGATCACGGTGTCGTGGTAGACGACGCGGAGGTGGCCGTCGAGGCGTTCATGGACCTGGACGTGACAGCCGGCATAGGAGCGCCCACGAGGGCCGCGCGGAATCTGCACCCAGCGCGCCCCAAGGTGCACGGTGTTGTCGCGGGCCACGGTGCGGTGATACCGACAGCTCAAGAGGTCCGCGAGATCGCGCGGCACCGGCCGCCAGGCGGGGGTGGCGTCCGCGGGCGGCCGCGCAAAGCGACGAGTGAAGTCCGCGAGGAACTCGGGCAGGAAGGCGTTGCCGCCCTCGAGCGTGCTGATGCCGCGGAGCCGCAATTCGCTGGTGAGGCGATCTTGGAGTGTGCCCCAGAGCCGTTCGATGCGTCCCTTCGCTTGAGGCGAGTGGGCCCGGATGAAGCCAATGCCAAGGGCCTGCAGCATGCGGCCGAAGTGCGTGGGGTCCTGGTGGCCCTGGAGCTCTTCGGCCAGCGTCCAGTGGGGATCATTGCGGGCGAACACGTTGAGGCGATCGCCGTAGAGCTCCAGCGGCAGGCCATAGGTCCGGCAGGTGCGCTCGAGCACGGCGACGTAGCCATGCAGATCCTCATGGGGACGGAACCACAGGGCGAGCGGTGTGGAGGTCGCATCATCGATCACCCCATGCAGTGTCGCCAGGGGGCCGCGGTCCTCGAACCAGGCGAACGGGCTGGCGTCGAGCTGGGCCAGTTGGCCGAGCGCCGGTTTGCGAGGGCGCCGGCTGCGATGCTGCGGGGCCGACCGCCGGCGCGTGGCCGGGCGCCCGAGAGCCAGGCGGATGGAGCGCACCGAGGAGCGACTGACGGCGAGCTGATGGACCTCGCGCAGCTTCTCCGTGAGATGGACGTCATTGAAGCCGGCGTAGGTCGTGGTCATGAGCACGCCGACCTGCTCCCGGGCCTGCGGGGCCAGCCGTCGGTTACCGGGCCGCCCGCGCAGGGCGTGGAGCAGGCCGCGGGCGCCTCCCTCCCGGAAGCGCCTCTTCAGTCGTCGGAACTGCCGTACGCTCAACCTCAGCGCCCTCGCTCCTTGCGCATTCGTGATGCGTCCGACCAGCGCGGCCTTGAGCAGCCCGGCCCGCGGCACTTCCTTTCTGCTCATCGAGAAGGTCTCCATAAGGGGACACTTCTATCGAACAGATAGGGAGGACAGTTCTATTTAGCAGCGGCAACTGGCCGGGAGCCACTTGACGTAGCGCCTGTTTGCGAAGATCCTCGGGCGCAACGAGCGACTCGCACCCGACATGATACGGAGGGCCGCATACGGATCGGCGGGAATAGGCAGTGGGCGGCGACTCGGCGGCGGTGTCTCTCGACGCCACGGTCGGTGTGACCTAACCCGGAAGCACCGGTCACACAAGCTCCAGGGCCATATCGAAAATCCGGGTTCAGGAGGTCGTGTCAATGAAGCCAGAGACTGCAGCGAAGATGAAGTATGGAGTTTGGGGCCTCATTTGTGGGGCAGTCATCGCAATGATCATCGGCTTTGCGTGGGGTGGTTGGACAACCTCCAGCACGACGCAAACGATGACCAAAGAGGCGGTCTTGGCGAGTCAGGCGGCGATCTGCGTCGCCCAATTTATGAAGCAACCGAACCACGAAAAGAAACTTAAAGAACTCGGGGACGTAAGTAGCTGGCAGAGAGCTGAAGTCATTGAAAAGGGTGGCTGGGATAAGATGCCCGGGCAAGAAAAGGCTGGCTATGCTGTAGCCCGAGCATGCGCCGATGGGCTTGAACTTCTTTTGAAGAAATGAGATTGGTTCGGCACTTCGGTCTGATTTGACGGGCAAACTAATTTAGCCGAGAACGATCCGGATCCGGTGTCTCTTCTGGTCATCGGCGAGCGGGATACTCGCCTGGCCGTCGTACGGCACGCCATCGACCTCCACGGACGACACCCCCCGAGTCACGCCCTGCGGGTTCTCGACAGCGATGTCGTACCGCGCAGAGTGATAGCGGAACGCGATGTTGAAGCCCTGCCACGCACGCGGGATACAAGGATCGACCACGAGCCGCGTGCCACGCAACCGGAATCCGAGAATCCACTCGAGGCCGGCTCGATACATCCATCCGGCGGACCCCGTGTACCACGTCCAGCCCCCGCGGCCGACGTGCGGGGGTTCGGCATAGACGTCCCCGGCGAGGACGTAGGGCTCGACCTTGTAGCGGTGAATGCCAGCTGGCGTGCTGGTGTGGTTGATCGGGTTCAGGATCGCGAAGAGCTCGGCGGCCCTGTCTCCGTCGCCGAGCGTGGCGAAGGCGATGACCGACCAGAGCGCCGCGTGGGTGTACTGGCCGCCGTTCTCTCGGACGCCCGGCAGATACCCTTTGATGTAGCCGGGCTCCAGGAGGGTGCGGTCGAACGGCGGCGCGAGGAGCAACACGAGGCCGGCCTCCCGGCGGACGAGGTATTCCTCGACCGCCGCCATGGCGCGCCGTCCCCGAGCCGCCTCGGCGGCTCCCGAGATCACGCCCCACGATTGCGCGATCGAATCGATGCGGCACACATCGTTGGCCGCGGATCCGAGCGGCGTGCCGTCGTCGAAGTACGCGCGCCGATACCACTCGCCGTCCCAGGCCTCTCGTTCGAGCGATTCTTTCAGCGCGCCGGCGTGGCAGCGCCACGTCTTCGCGCGCTCCACCGCCCCGCGCGCGTCGGCTAGCTCCGCCCACTCCGTCAGGACCGTCTGAAGGAACCAGCCGAGCCAGACGCTCTCCCCCTTCCCTTCGGCGCCCACGAGGTTCATCCCGTCGTTCCAGTCCCCGGTCCCCATCAACGGGAGACCGTGGCTCCCGACCGACAGGCTGCGGTCGAGCGCGCGGGCGCAGTGCTCGAACAGCGTACCCCGCTCTCCGGACACGCGTGGCTCGAAATACGACTCGGACTGCCCGGCGGCGAGGAGCGGCCCCCCGAGGAACGGAACGATCTCGTCGAGGAGGCCCGCGTCTTCGGTGACCTCGAGATACCGGAGGACCACGTACGGAAGCCAGAGCAGATCGTCGGAGATGCGGGTCCGAACGCCGCGACCCGTTAGCGGGTGCCACCAGTGCTGGACGTCGCCCTCGACGAACTGCCGCGCGGCGGCCCGAAGCACGTGCTGACGCGCGAGGTCTCGCCTGGACACCGTGAGGGCCATCACGTCCTGAAGCTGATCGCGAAAGCCGTAGGCGCCGCTGGCCTGATAGAACGCCGACCGCGCCCAGACGCGACAGGCGAGCGTCTGGTAGAGCAGCCAGCGGTTGAGCAGCATGTCCATGGACCGGTCCGGCGTCGTCACCTGGACCGTGCCGAGCACGTCGTCCCAACGCTCCGCGACAGCCCGCAGGGCCCCATCGAGGTCGGCCGTCCGGTACCGCGCGATCAATCCCCTCGCCTCTTCCCGGGTCGCCGCCTCGCCGAGGAGGAACACGACCTCGGCCCGTCCGCCGGCGGGCAGCTCGACCAGTGCCTGGAGGGCACTGCACGGGTCGAGGCCGGCGCCGACCCGTCCCGAGAGCCGGCCTCCGCGCTCGAGCGCCGCCGGGTGATCGGGTGTGCCGTGACGCCCGAGGAACTCCGTCCGGTCACCCGTCCACGCCGTCTGAACCCCGCCCAGGTCGGCAAACGCCACGCGAGTGCCGAAGTCACTGCTAAAGCCGTTGCGCACGAGCATCGCGCCCGTATCCGGGTCGATCTCGGTGACGGTGAACGGTGCGGCGGCGCTCCGTGACGCGCCGAGAACCCATTCGACATACGCGGTCACGGACAGCCGTCGTGACCGACCCGACTGGTTCTTCAGTGTGAGGCGGGAGACCTTGATCGGGTCGTCGAGCGGCACGAACTGCAGCAGCTCGAGCGAGACACCGTGGGAGACGCGTTCGAACCGACTGTAGCCCTGCCCGTGGCGGGTCACGTAGGCTCCGGTCGTCCCGCGAATCGGGAGCGCCGTCGGGCCCCACAGCTCGCCACTCTCTTCATCCCGGATGTAGATCGTTTCACCCGGCGGGTCGCTCACCGGATCGTTCGACCACGCGGTCAGCTGGTGTTCGTGACTGTTGAGCGACCACGTATAGCTCGAGCCCGACTCGGACACCTGGAAGCCGAAGGCCGGATTCGCGATCACGTTGATCCAGGGCGCCGGCGTCCACTGTCCCTCACCGAGGATGGTCACATACTCCCGTCCATCCGCCGCAAAGCCGCCCAAGCCGTTGAAGGACTCGAGAGCCGGCCGCGGCGGCGGGACGTCGGCGGGCGGCTTCGTCGCGGCGTGGCGCGGCGGGTGAACGACCGCAGCGGTCTCGGGTCGCTCCGCGCGCATGACCTGTTCGGTCAGGGTCCCGCGTCGGCTCCACAGCACCGCGCGCGCGGCGGCCTGGAGGACGTCGCGTTGTGACGCCGTCACGCGGTCACCACGCAAGATGAACACGCTCCCGTGCGGCTCGTGTCCCTCATGGTGCTCCGCCGACTGGCTCGTCCGGACCAGCGCCTCCAGCAGTGCCTGCAGATCTTGCACATAGGACGGCGCCCGCTCGTTCAGGATCACCAGATCGACCGCAAGCTGCTTCATCCGCCAGTATTCGTGGGCGCGGAGCAATTGCCGCACGATTCCCACATCGTCGGGCTCGTCGATCCGGACCAGGGCGATCGGAATGTCACCCGAAATCCCGTGCGCCCACAGGGCGGCGGGACCGCCCGCGTGGCGCGTCAGCACGTCCGTGGAGGGCCGCAGCGTCCGGTCCGAGTAGAGAATGCGGCCGGCGAGGCTCTGAAAGAGGTGGGCCTCATCGGGCCCGACGCCGAGATGGCGGAGCTGAACCTGGGCCTGGGTCCACGCCAGCGTGGCCGCCCGCTCGAAGGTCGCTGGGTCGCGATACTTGTCGGCGAGGTCGACCACCTCCTCGCGCGACGGCGCGACCAGCGTCGAAAAGGTGACGCGGACGCTCGTGCCCGGCGGAAGCCGTACGCGGCGTCGAAGGCTGACGATCGGATCGAGCACCGCGCCGACCGTGTTGGAGAGCGACCGGCCGTCGATCACCGAGGTCGGTGTCCGGATCCCGCGGCCGCGGCCGAGGAACCGACCGCGGTCGGTTTCCCATTGCAAGCCGCCAACCGTCTCGCCTTCGACGACCACCACGTGGGCGAGCCAGATCGTCGACTCGCTGCGCGCCCGTGGCCGGCGCGTCGCGAGGAGAGCGTCCAGCTCGGGCGCACACTCGGTGTGCACGAACAGGTTGGAAAACGCCGGGTGGGCCGCATCGGCCGACGGTGACGCCAGCACGACTTCGGCATACGACGTCAGCTCTATCTCCCGGGTCCGCGTGCCGAGGTTCGTGAGCGAGACGCGCCGAACCTCGGCGTCATCCTCCGGGGACACGATCACTTCGAGGGTGGCCGTGATCGCGCGGTCGCGCCGGGTGATTTCTGCTCGATCCTCAGAGAACGCCACGTGATAACTATCCGGCTCAACTCCGCTCGGCTGGTAACCGACCGACCAGCTCTCGCCACTCCCGACGTCGCGCAGGAACACGTACGTCCCCCCGACGTCGCGCGTGACGTCCTCCCGCCAGCGGGTGATCGCCAGCCCACGCCATCGGCTGTATCCGGAACCCGCGGCCGTGACCATCACCACGTAGCGCCCGTTGGACAGGAGATGCGTGCGCGGCGTTACACTGTGCGGCGAGCTGAAGCGCCGGACGACCGGCGGGACGAACTCGCGGACGTCAGCGGCGGCCTGTACCTCTTCGGCACGAGGCCGGGCGACTGCAACGCCCCGGGGTGTCCGTTCTTGGAGGAGCAGCTCGGTCGCCTGGACGCTCGGCTCGGCGTGAAAGCGGGCGCGCATCACCCCCTCATGGAGGGTATTCGCGAGCGCGACCAGCACCATTCCCTGATGGTGCGCCATGTAGCTACGGACGATCGCCACGCCCGTGCCCTCCGGGAGCCGGGAAGCCGTGTAGTCGAGGGCCTCGTAGAACCCGTACGCACCGCACGCGCCGGCTTCCGCCAGGCGCTGGAAGTTCCTGACGGCGGCCGCCGGATCGATCATCGCCGCCAGCGCCGTCGCATAGGGGGCGATGACGACGTCGTCGCTGAGCCCCCGTTGGAGCCCGAGGCCCGGCACACCGAAGTGCGAATACTGGTAGGTCATCGCGAGGTCACGCGCGTTGTAGCCCGACTCCGACACCCCCCACGGCACGCCGCGTTCGGCGCCGTACGCGATCTGACGCCGGACGACGAGCCGGCACGTCTGGTCCAGCAGACTCCCCGCTGGCGCGCGCAACACGAGCGCGGGCATCAGATACTCGAACATCGACCCCGACCAGGACACCAGCACCGAGTCCGGACCTACCGGCGTCAGGGCGCGCCCCAGCCGGAACCAGTGCGAGACGGGGACGTCGCCGTTCGCGATCGCGACAAAGCTCGTGAGACGGGCCTCTGAGGCGAGGAGGTCATAACGCCCGGGGTCGAGACTCCCGTCGGTGACACGGTAGCCGAGCGAGAACAGCTTCCGCATGGGGTCGAAGAGAAAGCCAAAGTCGATGGCGTCGACCATCGTCTCCGCATCCCGGGCGAGGATCGTCAGACGACGGATCAGTGCCCCGGAGGCCGTCGCGGAACGCCCCAGGCTCTGGACGAGGTCGGGCGTGTCGGCCAGCGTCGGAAGGGCGGCGACATGGCCGTCCAGAGGCCTCATGATGTCGAGGTCGCGCGTGTGACTCTCGATGGTCGTGCGCAGGGCGTCCGCCCAGACAAGGACGGTCTGCGCGCCCGGATCTTCCTTAACCAGAGCTTGCGCGATTGCCGTCACCGTGTGGGCACGGGCTTCAAGCTCCGCGAGCCGCCCGGCCCACGTAGCCGGAGTGCGGGGAAGCGCCGGGACTGCCGCCGTGACGGCGTCGAGCGCCTTGTCGAGGCGTTGTCGCGTCGCCGCCTGCGTCCGCCCGTCGCCCGCCAGGGCGCGCGCCGATTCACGCACGAGGAGCGCCGCGTCCTCGATCCCGGCGAGCGCCGCCGGACCCAGCACCGGGCGGTCGATCATCTCCCGACAGCCGTGCGCGAGCGCGATGAGATGACCCGCGAGATTCCCGCTGTCCACCGACGACACGTACTTTGGGTCGAGCGGACGGCCGTCTTTTGTGTCGTACCAGTTGTAGAAGTGGCCGCGGAAGCGCTCGAGGCCGGTCATCGCCGCGAGCGTCGCTTCGAGTCGCTCGACGACGTCGAGTGTCCCAAGCCAGCCGAAATCGTGAGCGGCGACGGTCGACAGCAGATACAGCCCGAGGTTCGTGGGCGAGGTCCGGTGCGCCGCGACCGGGTTCGGCTCTTCCTGGAAATTATCGGGAGGCAGGGCGTGCTCGTCGGGGCCGACGAACGTCGCGAAGAACCGCCATGTCCGTCGGGCGATTAATCGCAGGGCTCGCGCATCCCCGGACGACAGCGGTGTGGTCCTTGCGGTGAGCCGGGGGAGGCTGATCCACCGAGCCACCGCGGGCGACGCCGCCCACAGCAGCAGCAAGGGCAGCGCGACGGACCAGGCCTCCGCGCGCCCCCACGCGACGACGGCCGCCGCAGCCACGGCGAGCGTGACGCCACCACCCATACGTCGGTAGAAGCCGCCGAGATCCAGCCGGAGACCGGCCTTCGCCTGTGCAGCGGTCACCCACTCCAGCAGCTTGCAATGCGTCACGTACACGCGGACGAGCGTCCGCACGATCGCATCGCTCATCAGCCAGGCCTGGTGCGCGAGCATCGTGATCACGAACGCCGTCTGTGACGCGGCCAACCCGAGGTCCCGGCCGATCGCGCGAGTGTAGCTTCGCTTCGAGATGCCACGCCTTCGGGGAATTACCACGGTGAGGATCGGCACGAGCGTGGGGAGCGCGATCGTCGTAAGGACGAACGCGGTCCACACCACGGGCGACGCGGCCGGCAGCGTCCACCCGACCACCAATGTCAGAAAGGTGGCTGGCGCTGACAGCGTGCGGCGCAGGTTATCCATCATCTTCCACCGCCCGATCAACGGAATCGGCAGGTGGGAGCCGTACCCGACGATCCACGGCAGCAGTTGCCAGTCGCCGCGCGCCCATCGGTGCTGGCGGGCGGCGGCGACCCCGTAATGTGATGGCGCACGCTCGAACAGTTCGATATCGGTGACCAGGCCGGCTCGCGCGAAGAGCCCCTCGAAGAGATCGTGGCTCAACAGCGCGTTCTCTGGCACCCGTCCCGCCAGGGCCGCCTCGAACGCGTCCACGTCGTAGATCCCCTTGCCGGTGTATGAACCCTCCCCGAAGAGGTCCTGATAGACATCGGACACCGCCGCCGCATACGGGTCGATACCGGATGGACCCGACGAAAGGCGCTGGAAGAAGGAGCTCTCGCCACCGGGCAGGGGCGGCGTCACCCGCGGTTGAAGTACGGCGTACCCTTCGACGACGCGCCCGGTGCCGGGATCGAATCTCGGCCGATTGAGGGGATGCGCCATCGTCCCGACCAGCCGATTGACGGCCCCTCTGGGCAGCCGCGTATCGGCGTCGAGGGTGATGACGTACCGGACGTCGGGGGGCGCGACGGGCGCCGCGCCACCCGCCGACAGAAAGCTGGTGTCCGTTGCGCCTCGAAGGAGGCGATTCAGCTCATGGAGCTTCCCGCGCTTTCGCTCCCACCCCATCCACGTCTGCTCGCTCTCATTCCAGAGCCGCCGGCGGTGGAAGAGGAGGAATCGCTGGCCGCCCTCCAGGGCATCGCCATAGTGCGAGTTCAGACGCCCGATCCCCTCGCGCGCCGCTGCCAGAGTCTCCTCGTCACCGGGCACGCTCTCCGTAGGCGCATCCGTCCAGTCGGACAGAAGAGCGAAACGAACATCGCCGTCCGGATTCGCCAGGTAATGCACTTCCAGCCGCTCGATCAGCTCGGCGACCTCGGTGCGATCGGTCAAGAGGGTCGGCACGACAATCATCGTCCGCAGACTCGAGGGCACGCCGTCGCGCAGCTCGAGCCGAGGCAACACCCTCGGCGGGAGCAGCACCGGGACCCAACGATTCAGGAGCGCGATCACGAGGTCCGAGGCGGGAACCGCGGCCAGAAGCCCGAGCAGGATCAGGCTCGCCGGCATCGTCCCCGATGCACCGACAGTGAGGAGAGGCAGCGCGAGCGTGAGCCCACTGAGGACGATGATGGTTCCGAGGTACCCGGCCGTCGCCGACGCGACGTACGCGCGAAACACCCGGCGCGTCGCGGGAGGCCGGAAGCCAATCGCCAGCTCGAGGGCCGTGCGCCCGTCCGCGATGAGGTAGTAGCCGGGGTCATCTCGCCGGGCGTCGTGGGGGTCGTCGGCCCTCCCGGCCCCGAGTCCGGTGCGCGTCGCGAGGAGCACTGCTTCCCGGGCGACGTCGAGTTCGGACCGGCCCGAGCCCCGCGCGAGCTCTTCGATCGCGTGCCGGTAGCGGTCGCGGGTCGAGAAGTCCATCGCGGCATAGGTGGTGCCCACTCGAAGCACTTCGTCGACCAGGCTGACACTCTCGAAGAATTCGGTCCAGTCGAGCGCGGACATCAGACGCATGCTCGTGATGACGTTCCGGACGGTCACGTTCATTGCGGCCTGCCGCTGATGCTCGACCCGGACGATGTCGTCGGGTGTCGTTCCCTGGTCCGCCAAGCGTCCGTCCAGCCAGAGCAGCGCCGGGGTGACCGTCGGGTCCTGATCGCGCAGCCGCTGGACGAGCTGCACCGCAAACGCCGTCACCAACGGTGCATGCTCGAACGCTTGGAGGGCCATCGCCACACGCTTCACGGGTTGGCTGCCGAGTCCGAGGATGTCGTCCGCCAGCGCGTCGGCTTCCTGGCACGCCGCTCGCCCGCGGACGATCGCCTCCGCCAGGCGTCGAAGATTCTCGACGAGCACAACCCTCAGGGTGATCGCGACCGCCCAGAGCTCACCAATGGTCAGGGGCTGTATCCGCTGGTAAGCGCGCACGAACCGACGGAGCGTTTCCGGGTCGAACCGGCTGTCCGTATGCGCGACGAACGCCCAGGCGATTCCGTAGACGCGCGGATAGCCTGCGAGGGGCCCCTCGGTCAGCTTGGGCAGCTGCCAATAGAAGCCGGCCGGCAGGTCATCTCGGATCTCGCGGAGCTGCTCGTCGACGATGTGGAAGTTGTCGACCAACCACTCCGCCGCCGGAGTGATCGCGCGGTCCTCCCGAATGGCCTTGGCGATCGCCCGGTACGCCTCGCGCAGCACGCGTCCGTTGTCCTCGACGCGCGGCAACAGTCGACGGCCCTTCTCTAACTCGCTCATGACAGGCTGGGCCGCAGCCAGGCTCTCGGCGTGCTGTTCGAGGCGCTCGACGCCGAAGAGTTCCGCGCGGATTGGCTCTTCGAATGGCTGTGGTGCAAACTCCGCAGAAGGGTGGGCGCCGGGCATTGCCGTCTCAGAAGCGAAGGAATCTGGTGAACTACTCGCGAGGACGAGAGATTGTAGCGGGAGCGCTAAGGCCCGCCAGCCTCTTCCACGAAGAGAAATCGAGTATACAGGAACGCGCTCGTTGGAGGAGCCATGTCTCGCACTGAGGCCGGCCCGGAGGTCTGAACTTCTCGATCAGTTGCGTCGTCTGCGGGCCTCCGACGACCTCGAAAATATGGCCCCGGCGCGTGGGCGCACCCGTCATCTCTGCCCATCCGACTTCGCGGTGACCGTTTCCGATGTTACTCCGCGTGTGTCTCCGCGAAGCGATAGTGATGACCAGTGACTACTTTCCGCGGTGGGTGGCGTGCCGATCTCTGCAGTGGTGACGAGCGAGGGCCAGGGCGCGTGCCGGTCGACACCGGCACGGCCTCGGCCCCGGCCGGCCTGATCAGGCGGCCTTGACTTCGATCGTCCTCGGCGTCGCGGCTTGCGGCGCGGGGACCCTCACCTCGAGCATGCCCCTCGCGTACTTCGCCTCCACTTGGGCGGCGTCGACGCCCTCAGGAAGGGTGAAATTTCGCTCGAACGCGCCGTATGCGACCTCGCGGACGAAATAGGCCTTGCCCGCGGTGTCGTGATCGGCCTTGCGCTCGCCCTTGACGGTGAGGACGTTGTCCATCAAGGACACGTTCACGTCCTTCGAATCCACGCCCGGCAGGGCGAGCTGGATGACGTAGGTGCCGTCCTCCGTCCGCCCCTCCGCAGCGGGAAGCCACGACGGACGCTGAGCGGCCTCATCCGTGGCGCCGCCGAAGAATCTCTCGGATAGGTCGTCGACGTCGTGGTGGAAGTGGAACTGTCGGGTCGGGGACCAGCGAAGCATGGTGTTCATGGTGCTCTCCTCTCGAAGATCTTCGTGTGAATACCTCCGGGTTAAAGCCACCCCGGACAGGTCTGTTTTCGTACCGCCAGGGCTCCCGCGCTCTGGACGACGGTTTCCTATCTGCGCCTCTGCGGTCAGTTCTCCCTCAGTCCTGCTCGACCCGCCACGCTCCGCTGGTGGCGAACCGCCTTGGCCTGACCCTCAACGTTGGCGAGGAGGGTCGGGTGGTTATCTCGCTTCAGCCCCACTTCGATGAGGGCCCGGAGGACGATCTGGAGACTCACCGGGAGCTTGAGCGCGGTCGTCGCCTTCCCCGCCAAGACCCGAGCCCGGTCCAGGAGGTCCTGCGTGAGAACGAGGAGGACTTTCGTCTTGTTCGTGAGCATCATCTCACCCCCTGCCGGCCCAGCGGACTCCTGACCGGACACCCAACCTACCGTTTAGCGTTATATAATTCTTACTTGATATATAATTTATATAATGATATACCTAGTAAGTCAAGGGAGATCGCGGGGAGCGAGGCCGGAGCACCCGGTCAAGGAGAACGAGTCATGCATTTCGAAATGTTCGGGGCGTCGGTTCTCGTCGGACTGATGAGCGGCTGGCTGGCCGGGATCGCCATGAAGGGCGGAGGGTACGGGCTGCTCTGGGACATCATCTTCGGTCTCAGCGGGAGCGTCGTGGGGAGCTGGATCTTCCAAACCCTGGGTGCGCCGGAGGCAGGTTGGGGCGGGACAGGTATTGCCGCGTTCGTCGGGGCGGTCCTCATGATCACGCTCCAGCGCAAGATCTGGCCCGCGCAGGTCGCGCACGCTTAGGAACGGTGTCAGCACGAGAGGCGGTGGTGGCAATGTTCGCGAATAACAGGATTCTCCTTACTTTCCGCGAGGACGTGCTCGGGCGGGCTCGCGTGTTTCCGGGGCTGAAGCTCGCTGAACACCAAATGCGTTTCACCAGCGCGTGCAGGGGCGCATCGGGGTCAGGAGAGATCCGCTCAGCGGCGGGTGGAGCCTGGGTGGCGTCCTCGCTGAACGCTCGGATGAACGACGGGGCGAGACGCTCTCCAGGGAGGACCGCGGTGAAGGCTAGCTCGGAAACGCCATGCTAAATGACGTTCTGGCGGTGTGCGTCGCCGGCACGGTGGTTGTGGTGATCGCCACGATCCTCGGGGCGGTCGAGCTGCTGCGGAAGGCCGTCGCTGCTATCGCCGGTCGCTGAAGTGGCCCACAGGCTTGGTGTTCACGTCACTCGTCTGATCCCGGGGGACCACAAAACGATACGACGGCGACGCGACGTTCGAAATCTCGCGCTCTCGTCTTGGTGTCGTGGCCCGGATGATCGGCCAGGAGGACAGAATGTTCGCGATGCCCCTTAGAAATCGAGGGCGAGAACAAGACATACCTCTGAGCGAGACACAGCGAACGCTACATCAAGGAGAAGTCTGAGATTCTCCGGCGGGCGAGCTTTGGCTTCACTCAGGACCGACTCCTGCACATTTCTCAAGAAGAGGCGAAGGGCTGGACGAAAGAGTATTGCTCGCACCATCTCATGTCCAGATAGTCATTCCTGACCGGGCTCCCGTGCTTGATGTCCTCCCGCTTTCCGGAGCGTTGCACGAAGCAGACTCCCGCCATCAGCGCGTCGTCCTCGGGACTATCGGCCGAAGTCGACGCCCCGCAGCCCACTGCGTTTTCGACAGTCCTCGCCCTGGGTCCTCGCTAAGAATCCAGTGAGAGGAGGATCTCGAGGAGACCGATGAATCAAGTATCCTGTGATCAGTGTGAGGACGAGCGTTCACGACGCGAACCCGCAACTTCCAGCGGATCGCGGGACCGCACGATCACGGCATCGCCCGGGCGCGGAAGCGAGTCCGACAGGACCGCACCTTGCGGCCCTCTCGTTGACTACCCTCGGTGTCGTGTACGGCGACATCGGCACGAGCCCTCTCTACGCGCTCAGGGCGTGCTT
Source organism: Candidatus Rokuibacteriota bacterium (assembly GCA_003220315.1). GTDB lineage: Bacteria > Methylomirabilota > Methylomirabilia > Rokubacteriales > CSP1-6 > 20CM-2-70-11. The sequence goes on along the minus strand of QHSA01000061.1, from coordinate 318 downwards.
CAACGCCGAGTACGGGTTGGCGCCGACGAGCTCCACCGTCTACGGCGTGCTGTCGCTCATCGTCTGGTCACTCATCCTGATCGTCAGCCTGAAGTACATCATCGTCGTCATGCGCTTGGACAACCACGGCGAAGGGGGCATCGTGGCCCTGCTCGCCCTGCTGCGCCAGAAGCGGCGCCGGGGTGTCCTCCTCGCGCTGGGGCTCTTCGGCGCGGCCCTCCTGTACGGCGACGGCGTCATCACGCCGGCAATCTCCGTGCTCAGCGCCGCCGAAGGTCTCGAGGTCGCCACACCGGCGTTCAAACCCTACGTGCTTCC
>QHSA01000218.1 GCA_003220315.1 Candidatus Rokuibacteriota bacterium | reverse complement strand
TAGCGCTGCACGCCCGGCTCCCACTTGGCGAAGTTGCCCTCGTTCACGCTGTAGATGCGGCCCCGCGTAGGGATCCGGATCCGGTGGTGCGAGCGGACGAACTCGCCGATGGTCGGATCGAGCGTGAACCCGTCGACGCCGTCGCCGGTCGTCAGCACCATGAGCGTCGCGGGCCCGTACATGATGTAGCCGGCCGCGACTTGCGCCGTGCCCGGCTGTCGCGTGTCGTCTCCCGCCCCCGCGCTCCGCCGGATCGAGAAGATGGTCCCGACGATCCCGTTGACATCCAGGTTCGACGACCCGTCGACGGGGTCGATGCAGACGACGTATCGGGCGCGACCGCCCCGCGTCGCGGGGCGAAGCGGCTCGTCCAACTCCTCGGAGACGAGCGCGCTCACGAGCCCCGTCTCCTCGAGCGCGCGCACGACCACGTCGTTCGCCCACGCGTCCAGCTTCTTCACGGCCTCGCCCTGGACGTTCACGCCGCCGGTCGGGCCGAGCTGGCCGACGAGCGCGGCGCAGGCGAGCTCGCGCGCGACGAGCTTGCCGGCAACCGCGAGCTGGGTGAGGAGCACCACGAGATCGGTCGCATCAGGCGCTGCCGAGCCCTGAATATGCTCGCGGAGCGTGGTCGTCTCGGCCATGAAATGTTCCGCCGGACCCGCTCTCAGCCGCCCGTGGGCTGCTCGACGTGGCCGCCGAACTTGTGGCGCATCGCCGAGAGCACCTTCTCCGCGAAGGTGTGCTCCCGGCGCGAGCGGAAGCGCGCGAAGAGGGAGGCGGCGAGGACGTCGCAGGGAACGGCTTCCTCGAGCGCCGCCATGATCGTCCAGCGCCCCTCGCCGGAGTCCGCGACGACGCCGGTGTAGGCCGAGAGGGTCGGGTTCTCGGCGAGCGCCTGCGCCGTGAGGTCCAGGAGCCAGGAGCTGACGACGGAGCCGCGGCGCCACAGCTCGGCAATGTCCGCGAGGTCGAGGTCGTACCGCAGCTCTTCCGGCAGGTCCTTCGAGTTCGCGTTCTTCATGATGTCGAGCCCCTCCGCGTACGCCTGCATCAACCCGTACTCGATCCCGTTGTGGACCATCTTGACGAAGTGGCCGGCACCCGACGGCCCGCAGTAGAGGTAGCCGTGCTCCGCGGCGGAGCCGGACCTCTCGCGCCCGGGCGTGCGCGGGACGGTCTCTAGCCCGGGCGCGAGCGTCCGGAAGATCGGATCGAGGCGGGCCACGACCGCCCGGTCGCCGCCGATCATCAGACAGTACCCGCGCTCGAGCCCCCAGACGCCGCCGCTCGTGCCGACGTCCAGGAAGTTGATCTTTCGCTCGCGGAGCGTCCGGCTCCGGCGCACGTCGTCCTTGAAGGAGGAGTTGCCGCCGTCGATGAGCGTGTCACCGGGATCCAGACGCCGGGCGAGGTCCGTCACGACCTGCTCGGTCGGGGGACCCGCCGGCACCATCACCCACGCCACGCGCGGCGCCTTGAGCTTGGCCACGAAGTCGTCGAGCGTCAGCGCCCCGACCGCGCCCTCGCCCGCGAGCTGGCGGACGGCGTTCGCGTCGGCCGCGTACGCGACGACCTCGTGGCCGCCCCGCAGGAGCCGCCGCGCCATGTTTCCGCCCATCCGCCCCAAGCCAACCATCCCGATCTGCATGATGTCCGTCCTCCGAGTTCGGAGACTCGCCTCGGCCGGCGGCTCGCACGACCAGAATCACAGACTCGCCTCCCGGCGCGCCTCGCCGAGCCTCCGCGGCCGCCGCTCGGCTCGCACGACCAGAATCACAGACTCGCCTCCCGGCGCGCCTCGCCGAGCCTCCGCGGCCGCCGCTCGGCTCGCACGACCAGAATCACAGACTCGCCTCCCGTCACCCGATCGCTCGATCGACGGCCGACCGCAGCGTCCGGAGCCCGTCCGCGACGTCCGCGCCGAGATGGACCCGCAGGGCGCGGCGGCCGCGCTCGACGAGAACGAGAAGGTCGCCGCGCGCCTGGGCGGCCTTCACGGCGCCGAACGTGTACGACCGCCCGGGCACCGGGAGATCCTCCGCGTCGTCGCACGTGACCTGGAGGAACACGCCCGTGTTCGGGCCCCCCTTGTACGCCTGCCCGGTCGAGTGCAGGAAGCGCGGCCCGAAGCCCACGCACGTCGCGACCCGGTATCGGTCCCGGACCGCCCGCCGGATCGCCTGGAGCGTGGCCTCGTGCGCCGCGGTCATCTCGACGTAGGCGAGAAGCGCGACGTAGTCTCCGGGCTTGATCGTCCGGAAGTGCGCCCCGAGCGCCGCGGCGAGGGTCCGGTCACTCACGCGCAACGGCGACTCCGGCGGCAGCTTCCCCGTTTTCTCGTACTCGTCCGTCAGCCGACGCGTCGCGACCTTGCTCGCCTCGACGTCGGGCTGGTTGAACGCGTTGACGCCGAGCACGGAGCCCGCGACGGCCGTCGCGAACTCCCACCGGAAGAACTCGGCGCCGAGGTCGTAGAGATCGTCCACCGTGATCCTGACGACCGGGTGTCCCGCGCCCTCGAGCGCCTGCACCACGCTGTCTTGATGCTCGTCCGGCGCGGACGCGAGCCGGAGGTACACGAAGAGGCGGTCCGCGCCGTAGACCTCGGGCGGGCCGAGGGGCTCGCGGTCGACGGGGATCAGCCCCTTCCCCTCCTTGCCAGTCGACTCGGCGAGGAGCTGCTCGAGCCACGCGCCGAGGTCGTAGATCGCGGGCGACACGATCAGCGTGACCTTGTCGCGTCCGTGTGACGCGAGCACGCCCAGGGTGACGCCGAGGACGGCGCCGGGATTCTTCTCCACCGGCACGCTGGCCGCGCAGGCCTCCGCCATCTCCTCCGCCCGCTCGAGGAACCGCGCCACGTCGAGCCCCATGATCGCGGCCGGAACCATGCCGAAGTTCGAGAGCGCGGAGTACCGCCCGCCGATCGACGGCTCGCCGAGGAAGACCCGGCGGAACCGATCGGCTTCGGCGAGCCCCTGGAGCCGCGAGCCCGGATCGGTGATGGCGATGAACTGGCCGCCCGCGCGCTCCGCGCCGACGACCTGGCGGGCGCGCTCGAAAAAGTACTCCTTGAAGAGGTTCGGCTCCAGCGTGGTCCCCGACTTGGACGAGACGATGAAGAGCGTCTTCGCGAGGTCTACCTTCCGCTCGAGTGCCTTGACCTGGGCGGGATCGGTGGAGTCGAGCACGAGCACTTCGGGGAATCCGTCGAGCCGGCCGAATGTCTCCTTCAGCACCTCGGGAGCGAGGCTCGAGCCCCCCATGCCGAGCACGAGCGCGCGCGTGAAGCCCAGAGAGCGGACGTCCTCGGCCAGGCGACGGAGGTCGTCCATGCGGCGGACCTGGGCGCCGGCGATCTCGAGCCAGCCGAGCCAGCTCGCTTCGTCGGCGCCGGTCCAGAGGGTGGCGTCGCGCGCCCACAGCCGGCGCACCTTCCCCGCCACCGCCCACTCCTCGAGCGTCTTCCTCACCTGCTTCTCGAGCTCGGCGGGCAGCATCCGCGTCTGGCGGTTCATCTACCGGTGCCGGCTCCACTCGCTCACGGAGGTTCCGTCGGCGACGAGCACGGTGTCCGCCGTCCCCAGGAAGAGCCCCGTGTCCACGACGCCGGGCACCGCGCGGAGCGCCCGCTCGAGCCCGGGAGGGTCCGCGATCGACCCCACGACGCAGTCCAGGATGACGTTCCCGTTGTCCGTCACGAACGGGCGCTCGCCGGCCGTCCGGAGCGCGGGCCCGAGGCCGAGGGCGGCGAGGCGGCGGCGGCACAGGGGCAGCGCGAACGGGACGACCTCGACGGGCAGGCGGCCCCGGCTGCCGAGCCGCGGAACGAGCTTGTCGCGCTCGACGAGGATGACCTGGCGCCGCGACGCCGCGGCCACGACGCGCTCGCGAAGCAGGGCCCCGCCGTACCCCTTGATCAGGTTGAGGTCGGGATCCACCTCGTCGGCCCCGTCCACCGTGACGTCGATCTCCGCCTCGAGGCCGACCAGCGGGATGCCGAGCTCCTCCGCGAGCTCGGCCGTGGCCTCGGACACGGGCACACCGCGCACGCGGAAGCCGTCGCGCACGCGGGCGGCGAGCACCCTCACGAACGCCGTGGCGGCCCGGCCCGCGCCGAGCCCCACGACGGTGTCGTCCTTGACGAACCCGAGGGCCCGGCGTGCGAGAGCACCGAGCGGTTCCGTTGTGTCGAGCTGCACGTTCCCGCACCCATAACACGATCGCCGACTCGCCGCCAGCGTCTCAACGCTGCGGCCAGCGCGTGCCGGGCGCGGAGCGTCTCGCCGACCAGCCGCGGCG
>QHSA01000217.1 GCA_003220315.1 Candidatus Rokuibacteriota bacterium | reverse complement strand
ATCGACGCGGCGTCCTCCAGGTCGGAGGCGATGAGCTCGAGCGTGTTGGCGAGCATGATGAACACGTACGGGAAGGTGTAGATCGAGACGACGAAGATCAGCCCGGGCATGCTGAAGATGTTGACGAGGGGCTCCGCGGCGCCGGTCCAGGCCCGGTAGAGCTTGTTGAGCAGGCCCGCGTTCGGACCCGCGAGCATGACCCAGGCGAACGCGCCGAGGAAGGGCGGCGTCACGAACGACGCGAGGATGAGCCCGCGGATCAGCCGCTTGCCCGGCAGGTCGGTCCGCGCCGTGAGCCACGCGATCGGCGAGCCGATGGCGAGCGACGCGAGCCCGACCCAGAACGCGAGGACGACGGTGTTCCAGAGCGCCTTCTGGAGGTGCGGGTCCGTGAACACCTCACGGTAGTGGGACAAGGTCGCGCCTGTCTCGCTCGACACGCTCATGTAGCTGAGCCAGCCCAGCGGAAGCGCCATCAGGAGGACCAGGGCGAGGGCGGCCAGCACCCAGACGGGCAACGAGCGGTCCATCAGCCACCCCATCCCGCTACGCGCCGAAGAACTCCACGAAGCGCTTCCGGATCTCCTCGTTGCGCTTCTCGAGCTCGTCGGGGTCGGTGTGGAGCAATCGGAGCTCGCCGAGCTTCGGCTTGTCCGCGGGGTAGGTGACGTCAGGATGGCCCGTGTAGAGCCCCTCGGTGTCGGCGAGCACTTGCTGGACCTCTCTGCTGAAGGTGAAGTCGGTGAAGAGCTTGGCGGCGCTCGGGTGCGGTGCCCCGGCGGCGATCGCCGTGGGGGAGACGACCAGCGGCACGCCTTCCTTGGGGTAGACGATCTCGACCGGGTTCCCCTGCTTCCGGGTCTGGTAGAAGGTGTAGTCGCCCCCGTTCACCGCCACGGGCCGCTCGCCGGAGGCCACGACGCCGGCCGGGTCGACCGCCGACTGGACGAGCATGAGGCGGTTCTGCGCGAGCTGCTTCCAGTAGTCCCAGCCGTAGAGATGGACAAGCGCCAGCACGTGGGTCGCGATGACGCCGCTGTAGCCGGGGTGAGCGGTGACGAGCTTGCCCTTCCACTTCGGGTCGAGGAGATCCTTCCAGGTCCTCGGCGCCTCCGTCGCCGGGACGACCTTCGAGTTGTACGCGATGACGTTGACCGTCGCGCGCAGACCATAGGAGTACCCGTCCCGGTCCTTGAACCCCGGCGGGAACGCGTCCACGCCGGCGGGCGTGTACTTCATCAGGAGCTTCTTCGCCTTGAGCAGCACGAAGTGGCCGGCGTCGGAGGTGTGGATCACGTCGACGAGCCTCAGGTTCGCCTGGAGCTCCTGCATCACGCGCTGGAGGATGCGCTGGGAGCCAGTGCGGTGGACCTCGACGCCGATGCCCGGGTAGGCCGCCTCGAAGAGCTTGGCGACCCTCTCGGAGCTCGAGAGCGCGAGCGAGGTGTACCAGACGACCTTGCCTTCCCTGCGGGCGGCCTCGACGCGAGCGTCCTGGGCCGACGCCGGGATCGCCGCCAGCACGAGCGTCAACGCCAACGCGCCCACCCGACGTGTGTTCATGGTTCGTTCCTCACGGTGTGAGCGCCTCCACGAGGCCGTGGAGGCTCGCGGCGGTACCGAGCGCGCTCACGCTCCGGATCACGCGCGAGGCCTGCTCGCCCGACACGACGAGGCCGGCGTTCCCGCGGAACTTCGCCTCGAGCTCCTCTCGCGTCATCGGAAGCTCGGCGCCGCCCCGCGGATGATCCTGACGCTCCTCGAGCCGCCGTCCGTCGCGGAGCTGGATCGCGACGTGGCCGACGAACTGCCGTGGGTAGTCGATGGTGGGGTCGAGCTCGTAACCCACCCGGGATGCGACGCCGAGGACCTCGGGGTCGCGCACGGCCTCGTCCTCGAACTCGGCGAGGCCGGCACGTCCCCTGACGAGGATCACGGCGAGAAGATAGGGCAGGCTGAACTTCGCCGCGTACCCGTTCGGCGGCGTGCGCTTCGCTCCGAGCGGCTCCCAGAGGCGCTCCACCGGCCCGGACGCGGTCCGGCAGCGGACCTCGGCGATCTGGTCGGGAGCGAGCCGGTGGCGCTCCCGGAGGCGGCGCGCGCAGTCCATGTAGGGGTGGGCGATCGAGCCACAGGGGTAGGGCTTGAACGTGAGCCGCTCGAGCTCCCACACCCTGCCGAGGCTCCGAAGGAGCGCCTCCAGGCGCTCGACGTCGAAGCCGCCCGCGAAGGCGCGATAGAATCCGTGCTCACCCTCGAAGACCGACTCCGGCCCCGTGAAGCCGGAGCGCGCGAGCAGGGTCGCGACGACGCCGGCGTGGGCCGCCCAGCCGGGGTGGAGCCGCTTGGTCCATGTGCCATCCGCCAGGTACTCGATGATGCCACCGGCCTGGCTCCCGCACACCCCGAAGGCGTGAACGAGCTGGTCCTCCGTCGATCCGTGGAGCTTCCCGGCGACGGCCGCCGCGCCGAAGGTCCCGACAAGAGCGGTCGGGTGGTAGTGGCGGGCGTGGAACTTCCCGGGGACGGCGAGCCCCACGCGGCACATCACCTCGACGCCGCCGACCATCGCGGCGAGCGTGGCGGGCCCGGAGGCGCCGAGGGCTTCGCCGACGGCCAGGCCAGTCGTGATCGCCACCGAGCCCGTGTGGACGATCGCGTCCTCGCGCGTGTCGTCGAAGTCGAGTCCGTGAGCGAGCGTCGCGTTCGCGAGGACGGCGTTGGCCGCGGCGACGCGCACCTTGCTGCCGACGAGGGTGCTCTCATGAGGCCCGCCCAGACGCTCGGCCGTCTCGAGCGCGGCGCGGCCGAAGTCGTACCGCGTGGCGGCCAGCGCGCATCCGAGGGTGTCGAGCACGAGGTGCGTCGCCTTCGTCACGACCGGCGAGGGAATGTCCTCCAGGCGGAGGCCGAGGACGAAGCGGGCGAGGCGCCTGGCGGCGGAGGGCGTCACGCCGCCCATTCTAGCGGATCGGAGTCAGCCGCGAACTTCCCTGAGGACGGCGAGCATCGCGTCGTGGATCCGGCCGTTACTCGCCACGAGGGCGGGCGCGTCGAGGTCGAGCGCGCCGCCGGTCAGGTTCGTCACGCGTCCGCCCGCTTCCTCGACGAGCAGGCTGCCGGCGGCGGCGTCCCACGGACCGAGCGTGAGCTCCCAGTAGCCGTCGAGGCGGCCCGTCGCGAGCCAGGCCAGGTAGAGGACGGCGGAGCCCATCCGTCGCACGCCGCGGGTCCGCACCGCGAACGCGGCGTACTCGCGGAGGTTGTTGTCCGCCGTCTCGCGGACGTTGTAGGGGAATCCGGTCGCGAGCAGGCTCTCGCCGAGCGTCGCCGTGGCGGACGCGGCGAGCGGCTGACCGTTGACCGTGGCGCCGCGGCCGTGCTCGGCGACGAAGAGCTCGTCGCGATTCGGGTCAAACACGACGCCGACCTGCACGCGCCGGTCCGCCTCGAGGCCGATCGACACGCCGAAGATCGGCAGGCCGTGGGCGTAGTTGGTCGTACCGTCGAGCGGGTCGATGATCCAGCGCCGGCCCGAGCGCCCCCGCCGGGCGCCGCGCTCTTCGGCGAGGATTCCGTCGTCCGGGAACGCGGCGAGGAGGCGCCCGACGATCAGCTCCTCGGCGCGCGCGTCCATCTCGGTCACGAGATTGGTGGGGCTGCCTTTGTACGCGATGCGCCGCGATCCGTGGAGCTCGCTCTGGAGGAGGTGACCGGCCGCGCGCGCGGCGTCGACCGCCACGCGCCGTTCGAGCGACGCTGACATGTTCTGCGCGCAGTGTATCATCATCCCATGCACATCGTGGTCATGGGCGCGGGCGGCGTCGGCGGCTACTTCGGCGCGAAGCTCGCGCGCGCCGGCGAGAGCGTGACGCTGGTCGCGCGCGGCGAGCACCTCGCGGCGATCCGGCGCGACGGGCTGCGCCTCCGCTCGGCCGTCGAGGGCGAGTACGTCGTTCGCCCCGCGGCCGTCGAGGACGTCCGCGACCTTCCGGTCGCCGACGTCGTCCTCTTCTGCGTGAAGGCGTTCGACACGGAGACGGCCGCCGCGCACGTCCGCTCCGTCGTCGGTCCCGACACGGCCGTCCTCTCCCTCCAGAACGGCATCGACAACGAGGACAAGCTCGACGAGATCCTCGGCGCCGGCCACGCAATGGGCGGCGTCGCCCAAGTGTTCGCGCTCATCGAGCGCCCCGGCGTCATCGCCCACCACTTCCTCGGCCGGATCATCTTCGGCGAGCTCGACGGGCGGGTGTCGCCGCGGGCGGAGCGCCTGGGCGCGGCCCTCGCCCGTGCGGCGATCGACGCCCAGCTCTCGACGGACATCCGCCGCGCGCTCTGGGAGAAGTACGCGCTGATCTGTGCGGTGGCGGGCATGACCGCGCTCACGCGCTCACCGATCGGGGTCGTCCGCGAGACGCCGGAGTGCTGGCGGATGTTCGGGGCGATCGTCGAGGAGACCGTCGCCCTGGCCGCCGCGTCGAAGGCCGGACTCCCGGTGGACATCGCGGACCAGACCATGAAGACGGCGACCTCGATCGCGCCCGGGAACTTTTCCTCGCTCTACCAGGACCTGCGCCAGGGCAAGCGGCTCGAACTCGAGGCCCTCCAGGGCCACGCCGTGCGCCTGGGCGAGCGGTTCGGCGTCCCCACGCCCGCGCTCGCCGCGGTCTACGCGGCGCTCAAGCCGCACGCCGCGGGGAGGCGGGACTGACGTCTCCCGCACGCCTCGTCTGGCGGTACGTCGCGCGCTACCGGGCCCGCTATACCGCGGGCGTCGTGTGCCTCGGGGCCGCGACGCTCGCCTCCCTGGCGATCCCGTGGACGCTCAAGCGGGCGATCGACGCCCTCCAGCACGACCCCACGGGCGCCCCGCTCGCACGGTACGTGCTGCTCATCGTCGTCTTCGCGCTCGCCAACGGCGTCGCGCGTCTCGGCTCGCGGTTCGCGATCATCGGCGGTGGACAGCGGATCGAGTACGACCTGCGCAACGACCTCTACGCGAGCTTCCTCGCGTTCCCCCCGCGGTTCTACGCCGCCCACCCGACGGGCGACCTGATGACCCGTGCCTCGAGCGACGTCGCCGCCGTCAAGTCCCTCGTCGGCTTCGGCGTCGTGAGCCTCGCCGGCACCGCCTTCGCGTTCGCCGGCGCGCTCCTGGCGATGCTCGCCGTGGACCCGTGGCTCACGCTCTGGGCGCTGGCGCCGTACCCGGCGCTGATCGTCCTGTCCAAGCGCTTCAACGCGGTCGTCCACGAGCGATCTGAGGCGGCGCAGGACCAGCTCGGTGTCCTGTCCGCCAAGGTCCAGGAGTACCTCGCGGGCATGACGGTGGTGCGCGCCTATACCCTCGAGCGGCGGGCGGCGCGCGAGTTCGGCCGCGAGAACGACGAGTACCTCTCCCGGAGCCTGGCACTCGCGCGCAGCCAGTCGTCCTTCGCCCCGCTCATGGGGCTCATTGCCGGCGTCGGGACGCTGATCGTCCTCTGGGCGGGAGGCAAGGCGGTCGTCGAGGGCCGGCTCACCCTCGGCGCGCTCGCCGCGTTCAACGGCTATCTCGCGTACCTTACGTGGCCCACGATCGCGCTCGGCTGGACGCTGTCGATCGTTCGCCGCGGCCTGACGTCGATGGCGCGCATACAGGAGATCACGGGCACGCGCGCCGCCGAGAGTGTTGTAGCGGGGACCGCGAGTCCGGATTCAACCGCAGGTGGCCGGACAGAGGAGCGAAGTGGCTCCGCTGCTTTAAGTCCGATCTATTTATCTTCCGACCCCTCGTCCCCCCACGCGCCTGCCATCCGGTTCGAGAATCTGACGTTCGCGTACGAGGGGCGTCCGCCCGCGCTCCGCGGCGTGAGCTTCGCCGTCGGGGCGGGGGAGACCGTCGCCGTCGTGGGGCCGACGGGGAGCGGCAAGTC
>QHSA01000216.1 GCA_003220315.1 Candidatus Rokuibacteriota bacterium | reverse complement strand
CGTTCTCGTTCCCGAGGCGATCGACGACCGCGAGTCGCTCGAGGCGTTTCGGCTCGGCATCCACGGCGTCTTGCTCAAGGAGATGGCGCCGGGGCTACTCGTGCAGTGCATCCGGAAGGTGCACGCGGGTGGACGCTGGATCGAGCGGGAGTCGCTGCGCCGCGCGGTCGAAAACCTGCTGCGGCAAGAGGCGTCGCCGCGACCGGCCTCGTCCCCGCTGACGGGGGCGGAAGGACGGGTCGCCAGACTGCTGACTGAGGGGGCCCGCAACAAGGAGATCGCCAACCACCTGGGAGTCTCCGAGAGCACGATCAAGAACCATCTCCACAACATCTACGTGAAGCTCAACCTCTCGAGCCGGGGTGAGCTCGCCCACTGGTATCAAACCGGAGCTCGCCTGAACGGATCGCCAGGGAGCCGGTCGATAGGAGGGTGGGAGGCGATCGCGCAGCCGTCTCCGGCCACGTAGCGGTCAGAGCGCATCGGGGAGCGGCAACACCTCCTCGAGCCACACGCCGACGCCATAGCCACTGGGGCGCGGTTCGACACGAACCACCACGCCGCTTCCGCCGACGGAGACCGACCGACGCTCGAGGGTCATCGTCAGCCGAATCGGCTGTCCCACCGCCATGGGTCGATCGCCCAGGAAGTAGACGCCCCGGGTGCTGATGTTCTCGGTCAATCCTTCCCCGCGGTCACGACTTTCAACACCTTCCCAGCGCAGAGGCGCCCTGATCGAGTAGCGGTGCACCCCCCTGCGGTTCGAACACGCGCCCATGATCACGCGGAATCGATACACGGGACGTGCGAATCCTGGGAGGCGTTAGCCGGCATTGCTCTTCTGCGCCGAGAATCTCGATCGTTTGGCCAATCGATCGAGATCCCGCGCGGCGCTCGAGGCCAGCTCGACGGGCGGAGCGGGGCGGGCCGGAGGGAGCGCGGCGATGTCGGGTGGCCAGGCCGGGGGTGAGCCCCCCACCCGCGCCTGGATCCCATGCTTCTTGATCCGGTACCATAGGCTCTGCTCGGTGATGCCGAGCAGCCGCGCCGCGCGCACCTGCACACCACCCGCGCGTCCGAGCGCCGCGAGGATCAGCTGACGCTCGAGGTCGTCGATCGCCTCGTCGAGCGAGCGCCCGGATGGCGTCGCGCACTGCTGGACGCCGGGCGTCTGGATCGCCGGCGGAAGGTGCTCGGGCAGGATGACCCCGTCGGACAGAAGGACCGCGCCCTCGAGGACGTGCTTCAGCTCGCGGATGTTGCCCGGCCACGCGTACACCCACAAGCATTGCAGCGCGTCGTTGGACAGCGCGGCCGTCGTCCTGGACAGTCTGAGCCGGGCCCGATCGAGGAAGGTGTTGATGAGCTCGGGCAGATCGTCGAGGCGCTCGCGCAGCGGCGGGAGCCGGAGCTGGATTCCGCGCAGGCGATAGAACAGGTCCGTTCTGAACCGACCCTCGTCGACGAGCCGGCTCAGGGTCTGGTTCGTCGCGGCGATGATTCGAACGTCGACGTCGATCGGCCGGCCGCCGCCGACCCGCTCGATCTTGCGCTCCTCGAGCGCGCGCAGGATCTTCGCCTGCATGGCGAGGGGCATGTCGCCGATCTCGTCGAGGAACAGCGTCCCGCCGCTGGCCAGCTCGAGTCGTCCGACGCGCGTGCGGATGGCGCCCGTGAAGGCGCCACGCTCGTGGCCGAACAGCTCGGATTCGAGGAGCCCCTCCGGGATGGCCGCGCAGTTCACGGCGACGAGGGGGCCGTCCTTGCGCGCGCTCCGGCGGTGGATCGCTTGCGCCAGGAGCTCCTTACCCGTCCCGCTTTCGCCCTCGATCAACACCGTGAGGTCCGTCGGCGCGACGCGCTGCGCCGCCTCCAGCGCGCGAACCAAGGCCTGGTTCGAGCCGATCAGCTCCTCGAAGCCGGTCGCGCGCGACGCCTCGAGCCTCGCGATGTGCTGCTGGAGGCGGCGGCGCTCGAGGGCCCGTCCGACGACGATCTCGAGCTCGGCGATCTTCAGCGGCTTGGTGAAGAAATCGTACGCCCCGCGGCGCAACGCCTCCGTCGCGGCGTGCCTGACCGCGTAGGCCGTCATGGCGATGATCGGCGTGTCGGGGGCGAGCTCCCGGCACTGCGGGATCGCCTCGAGGCCGTCGCCGTCCGGCAATTTCAGATCCAGCAGCACGAGGTCGTACGGCGCCGCCTTCAGCCGCTCCCGCGCCGCGGCCATCGTGGCGACGGCCTCGGCCCGGTAGCCCTTGCGCCCCATCGCCTCGCAGAGGACGAACGCGAGGTTCTCATCGTCCTCGACGACGAGGATCTGGTCAGGCACTCGCGGCCACCGTGGCGGGCTGTCGGAGCGAGGGCAGCTCGACGGCGAACGACGTGGCGGTCCGGCCGTCGCTCTCGACACGGATCGCCCCGTGATGCGCCTCGACGACCTGCCGGGCGATCGCGAGCCCGAGCCCGGTCCCTCCCGGCTTCGTCGTGAAGAACGGCTGGAAGATGCGTTCGTGCAGCTCGGGCGGGATGCCGGCGCCTTCGTTCGTGACCGTGACCCGGACCCTGCCGTCGTTCATCGATACCCGGACGGCGACCTCGCGGTCGCGACTCGCCTCCAGCGCATTCTGGAACAGATTCGTGAAGACCTGGCTGAGAAGCACCGGGTCGCCGTTGACCGGCGTGACCGGCCGCTCCACCGTCAGAGACGGTCGCCGACCGGGCCACGCCATGATGAGATCCTCGAGCAGTTCGTACACGAGGACGGGTTGCCAGCTCTCCGGCTCGGGATGTGTGAAGCTCAGGAGCCTCTCGACGAGCCGCTCCTGGCGCTCGACCGCCTGGAGGATGCGGATGAGGTACTCCTGCGGACGGTCGCGGTCCGCGAGGTCGGCTTGCAGGAGCTCCACGAGTCCCCGAAGGGAGGCGAGCGGCGTTCGCACCTCGTGCGCGATCCGCGCCGTCATGCCGCCGAGCAGCGCGAGCTGGTCGGCCCGCTTGATCTGCTCCCTGATGCGCCGCTTCTCCGACGCATCGCGCAGCAGCAGCACGGAACCGCCACTGGGCTCTCGCCCGGGTTGGCTCTGGATCGTCACGTCGAGGAGGAGAGGTGTCCCGGACCACGTGCTCGCCTGCACCTCTTCGACGTGCAGCGCCGCCCCCGCCCGCTCAGCTTCGCCCATCACGTCGGCGAGCGGCTCGTTGCCGCGCGCAACCGGCAGCGGGCCGTCCACGCCGAGCAGCGGCCGGCCGCGGAAGCGCGCGAGATCAGGTCCCAGCAGGGCCTCCGCCGTCACGTTGAACACGAGAAGCCGGCGGGCGTCGTCCACGAGCAGCATCGCGGCAGGGAGCCGTGCGAGGATGTCGCTGTCCGAGATGAAGCGATCCATCGAGAGCGTGAGGCGCCCGACGGCGGCGTCGAGCGCGCCGAGTTCGTCCGAGACGCGAGGGTTCGGGGTCCCGTCGGCCGAGGGCACCGCGGCATCGGTCCGCGCGACGATGGCCCAGATCCGCCGGCTCCAAGCGACGCCGAGCGCGAGCCCCGCGAGCCCTGCGAGACCGCCGGCGGCGACGGCCGCCGCGAACAGGGCGTTCTGGGCGTCTGGCGCGAGCCCGCCGCGCGCCGCGATGAACGGCCGCTGGAGATACAGAACAGCCAGCGTGCTCGCCGTCGCGGCGAGCGCCATGGCGACGGACAGCATCACCCAGAGTCGGAGCTCGAGGCGGTAGCGGCGGGGAGTGCCCTGGACCGGCGTCACTTCATGCCCTTCATCGCCTGCCCGAGGCTGAAGATGGGCATGTAGAGCGCGAAGATCACGCTCCCGGCGATCCCGCCCAGCACGAGGATCATAATGGGTTCCACCAGCGTCGAGAGCGTCGCCACGGCGGCGTCCACCTGAGCCTCGTAGTAGACCGCCGCCTTTCCGAGCATCGCCGCGAGGGCGCCGCTCTCCTCTCCGGTCGCCACGAGTTGCGTCACCAGCGAGGTGAACGCGCCGGTCTGCTGCATCATGTCGGCGAGCGTGCCGCCGTCGCGCACCCCCCGCGACACCACGAGCAGCGCGCGCTCGATGGTGCGGTTCCCCGCCACATGCGTCGCGATGTCGAGGACGTCCAGGAGCGGCAGGCCGGACTGGAGAAGGAGGCTCATCGTGCGGCACGTTCGCGCCAGCACCGCCTTGCGGATGAGCGGCCCGAACACGGGGATGCGGAGCTTCAGCGTGTCGAGGAGGTCGCGACCGCGCTCCGTGCGCGCGGCCCAGACGGCGGCGGCGCCGAGGACCCCGATACCGAGCGCCGTGACGACCGCGGACTCTCGGACGAGCCGGCTCAGTCCCAGGA
>QHSA01000215.1 GCA_003220315.1 Candidatus Rokuibacteriota bacterium | reverse complement strand
GCGCAGGCGTTCTGCTCGATCCAGGCGATCAAGGGCTGCGAGCTGGGCCTGGGCTTCGAGACCGCGCGGCGCCCGGGCTCGGCGGTCCACGACGAGATCCTCTTCGACGCCGAGAGCGGGTTCAAGCGCAAGACGAACAATGCGGGCGGTCTGGAGGGCGGAGTGACGAACGGGCAGCCGGTCGTCGTCCGAGCCGCGATGAAGCCCCTCTCGACCCTCCGCACGCCGCTCAAGTCGGTGGACCTCGCCACGAAGGAGGCGGTGGACGCGGTCGTGGAGCGGAGCGACGTCTGCGCCGTGCCCGCGGCCGGCGTCGTCGGCGAGGCCATGCTGGCCATCGTCCTCGCCGACGCCTTCCTCGAGAAGTTCGGCGGCGACAGCATCGCAGAGATCCGCCGCAACTACGACGCCTATCTGGACAGCCTGAAAAGCTGGTAGCCCGCAGGGCGGACGTCTGGACCGCGCGGGGCCGCCGGACGAGCGCGAGCCGCAGTCGCGGCGAGGCTCGGAGCGGTAGAATGACCTCGATGATCGTCAACCTCAACTTGGGCCTCAGGTCGTATCGCATCGTGGTCGAGTCCGGCGCGCTCGACACGGTGGGCGCGCGCCTCGCGGAGCTCCGCGTGGGCTCCCGAGCGGCGCTCGTCAGCGACGCCGCGGTCCTGCGTCTCTACGGCAAGACCGTCGGGCGGAGCCTCGAGAGCGCGGGGTTCGTGGTGGCGACGGTCGAGGTGCCCGAGGGCGAGGCCGCGAAGACGCTCGCCGTGGCCGCGCGCTGCTGGGACGCGCTGCTCGCCGCCGGGCTCGACCGCACCTCCACGGTGCTCGCCCTCGGCGGGGGAGCCGTGGGCGACGTCGCCGGGTTCGTCGCGGCGACCTACATGCGCGGCGTCAACTTCGTCCAGCTTCCCACGACGGTGCTCGCCCAGGTGGACGCCGCGATCGGCGGCAAGACCGCGATCGACCACCCGACGGCGAAGAACCTGATCGGCGCCTTCCACCAGCCGCGCCTGGTCATCTGTGATCCCGCGACCACGCTCACGCTGTCGCCGCGCGAATTCGAGTCGGGGCTCGCCGAAATCGTCAAGCACGGCGTCGTGCTCGACGCCGACTACTTCACCGAGGTGGAAGGGGACGCGGCGGCGCTCTGCGCCCGCGACCTCCCCGTCGTCGAGCGCATCGTCGGCGGCTCCTGCCGGCTGAAGGCCGGGGTCGTGGAGCGCGACGAGCGCGAGAGCGAGCTGCGGCACGCCCTCAACTACGGCCACACGATCGGCCACGCCCTCGAGGCGGCGACGGGATACGCGCGCTTTGCCCACGGCGAAGCGGTCGCCCTGGGCATCGTCGCCGAGGCACGCCTGGCGCTGCGACTCGGTGTCGCATCGCCGCAGACGGTCCTGCGCCAGGAGCGGCTCCTCGCGGCCCTCGGCCTTCCCGTCCGCGCCCCGGCGATCGACGCCGATCGTGTCCTGGCGGCGATGACGCGGGACAAGAAGGCGCGCGACGGCCGCGTGCCCTTCGTGCTGGCGCCCAGGATCGGCGCGTTCCAGCTCCAGTACGACGTGCCGTGGGACCTCGTCCGCGCCGTCCTCGGAGAGCTCGGACCGTAGCCGATGTTGACAACCGAAACCCACGCTCCGTATAACCGATCCGACATGTCCGTCGACGATCCCGCGCTCGACGCCGCCATCCGCCGTCATGAAGAGCGCCTGGCCCGCGATCCGGCGTCCCTCGCCTTTGCGCAGCTCGCCGACCTCTACCGAAAGGCCGGGAGGACACGCGAGGCCGTGGCGCTCTGCCGGAACGGTCTCGCCCGGTACCCTCACTACACGACGGCGCGCCTCATCCTCGCCAAGACCCTCGCGGCCGAGGGCGCCCTCGACGCGGCGCTCGCAGAGATCGGGGCGATCCTCGAGCTGAACCAACACGATCTCCAGTGCCACCGCCTCGCGGCGGAGATCCAGCGCCGCCTGGGGCACATCGACCGGGCGGTGACCCACTTGGAAGCGGCCGTCAGGCTCGACCCCGGCGACCGCGAGTCGCGCTCGCTGCTCGGGCTGCTCCGCGCGACGACGCCGGCGGCGGGCGAGGCGAGCGGGCTCCAGCGCGTGCTCGCCGACGACACGTTCGCGACGATCGCCTTCGGCACGCTCTGCCTCGAGCAGGGCTGCGTCGAGGAGGCCGCCCAGGCGTTCACCCGAATCCTCCGGAAGGATCCCGACAACCACGCCGCCCGCGAGCGCCTGGAGACGACGCTCCACGCACGGGCGCGACGGAAAGGCTAGAGCGCGATGCAGGTGTCAACCGCGGAGTTCAGGAAGGGGTTGCGCATCGTCTTCGATGGCCACCCGTACACGATCGTGGAGTTCCAGCACGTCAAGCCCGGGAAGGGCGGCGCGTTCGTCCGGACCAAGCTCAAGCACATGCGGCTCGGAAAGGTGATCGACAACACGTTCCGCTCGGGCGAGAAGGTGGCGCTGGTCGACTTCGAGGACAAGCACATGCAGTTCCTCTACCGGGACGACCGCTACCACTTCATGGACCTGGAGACCTACGAGCAGGTCTCGCTCTCGGGGGACGAGGTCGGGGACGCTCGCGACTGGCTCAAGGAGAACACCGAGGTGGACGTGCTCTACATCGAGGGCCGTCCGGTGGCGGTCGAGCTGCCGAACTTCGTCGAGCTGGCGATCGCCAAGACGGACCCCGGCGTGCGCGGCGACACGGCGCAGGGTGGAACGAAGCCGGCGACGCTCGAGACGGGCGCCGTCGTCTTGGTCCCGCTCTTCCTCAACGAGGGTGACATCGTGAAGGTCGACACGCGCACCGGCGAGTATCTGGGCCGCGTCGCGGCGGCGAGTGCCTGATGGCTCGCGAGCGCCACCGCGCCGACGCGAGCCGAGAGACCGTGGTCGCCCTGGTCCGCCAGCTCGGCGCGGCGCTCCAGGAGCTCGGGCTGGCCGAGATCGAGGTGGCGTGGGGCGAGGTCCGGGTCCGCGTTCAGCGGCCCACGGCGGCGCCGACGCAGAAGGCCGTGGCGCCCGCCACCTCCGAGGAGGGCGGGGCGGTGCCCCTCGTCAGCGAGGCCGTGCCGGCCGGGATGGTCTCCGTGGAGGCGCCGATGGTCGGCACCTTCTATCGCGCCCCGTCCCCGAGCGCCGAGCCGTACGTGAACGAGGGTACCGTCGTCAAGGAAGGCCAGATCCTCTGTATCATCGAAGCGATGAAGCTGATGAACGAGATCGAGTCGAAGCTGGGCGGCCGGATCGTCAAGATCTTCGTCGAGAACGGCCACGCGGTCGAGTACGGCCAGCCGCTCTTCCTGATCGACCCGGCGCGCTGAGCGCTCATGCGTCCCATCCGTCCCCTCACCCTGGTCGCCCTCCTCGCGCTGGGCCTCGGCACGCTCGCCCTCGGCTGGCGGGAGGGGCGGCGACACGAGCGCCCTGACGCCGGACGGCCCCCCGCGCACGTCGTCGCGCGAGACTCGCGGGCGCTCATCGAGGAGGCGATCCGGCTCTACGCCGCAGGGCAGTTCCCGCGGGCCTGCGAGCGGTTCAGCCGCGCGGCTGACGACAACCCGGCGAGCGCGGCGCTGCGGGTGGACGTCGGCAGCTGCTTCGAGGGCTGGGGCTGGCAGGCGCTCCGCGAGGGTCGGCCCGACGAGGCGCTCCTGCTCTTCCGCCAGGGCCTGGTCGACGCGCCCGAGTCGACGACGCTGCTCAAGGGGCTCGGGCTCGCGGCCGTCCACGCGGGGCGGCCCGACGACGCGTTCGTCCCGCTCGAGCGCGCCGTCCGTGCCGAGTTCGACCCCGAGGTCCGCGTGCTCCTCGCCCACCTCTACGACTCCCGCGACGATCCGGCGCGCGCGATCGCCCACCTGCGCGCCGTCCTCGAGCGCGAACCGGACAACGCGGGGGCCCTGCGCCTCCTCGAGAAGGTCGAACGCGAGCGGCGCGCCGAGTCGGGCTTTCACCGCGACGTCACGCCGCGCTTCGTGCTCAAGTACCGCGGCGCCCCCGGGACGGAGGCGCGCCGAACGATCCTGGGCCTCCTCGAGGTCGCCGCCGAGCGCGTCGACCGGGCGCTCCGCTGGGAGCCGCGCGAGCGGCTGACCGTGGTGCTGTACGAGCGCGGGCAGTTCCAGGACGTGACGCGTGTCCACGGCTGGGCCACGGGGCTCTTCGACGGAAAGATCCGGCTGCCGATCGGCCCGGCGCTCCCGCCCGCCGCTCAGGTCGAGCCGTTGATCGTCCACGAGTACGCGCACGCCGCCATCCACCACCTCTCGCGGGGCCGCGCGCCGCGCTGGCTCCAGGAGGGGCTGGCGCAGGCGCTGGAGGGCGCGGCGGTCGACCCGATGCTGCGCGTGCCGGGCAGCGTCACCCTGGCAGGCATCGAGGCGCTCGTCGCCGACCCCGATCCCTTGCGCGCGCG
>QHSA01000214.1 GCA_003220315.1 Candidatus Rokuibacteriota bacterium | reverse complement strand
CGCTCGAGACGACGCTGACCGATCTCCTGGAGTATTGGCGACGCCGCATCCGGTCTCGAGTGAGCTAGCCGCGCCCCGCGCGGCCGCGCGGTCGAGCCCGCGCGTCGCACTCGTCCACGACTGGTTGACGGGCATGCGCGGCGGCGAGCGGTGTCTCGAGGTCGTCTGCGAGCTCTTCCCCGACGCGCCGCTCTTCACGCTGCTCCACGTGCCTGGAACCGTGTCGCCCGTGATCGAGCGCCGCCGCGTCGTGACCTCGTTCGTCCAGCGGCTGCCGGCCGCCGCCGCGCACTACCGCCGTTACCTCCCGCTGTTCCCCGCCGCGGTGCGGCGCTTCGACCTCTCCCGGTACGACCTGGTCCTCTCCCTCAGCCACTGCGTGGCCAAGGGCGTCCGCACGCCGCCGGGCGCGCTCCACCTCTGCTATTGCTTCACGCCCATGCGCTACGTGTGGGACCTCGCCCAGGACTACCTCGGCGCGCGCGCCGGGCTCGCCACGCGGCTCCTCGCCCCGCCCGTCGCCGCCGCGCTCCGTCGGTGGGACCGGCGAACCCAGTCGGTTCACGGCGTCGTCGCGATCTCCCGCCACATCGCCGAGCGCATCCGCCGCGTCTGGGGCCGCGAGGCCGACGTCATCCACCCGCCGGTCGACGTCGATCGGTTCCGGATCGCCGACCGCGTCGACGACTACTACCTCGTGGTGTCGGCGCTCGTCCCCTACAAGCGCATCGACCTGGCGATCGGCGCGGCCCGGCGGCTCGGCCGGCGGCTCGTGATCGTCGGCGCCGGCCCGGAGGATCGGCGCCTCAGAGCGCTCGCCGGCCCCGGCATCGAGTTCCTCGGCTGGCGGGACGACCGCGAGGTCGCCGACCTCTACGCGCGCTGCCGCGCCGTGCTCTTCCCCGCGGTCGAGGATTTTGGGATTGTGCCGCTCGAAGCCGCCGCCGCGGGGCGTCCGACGATCGCGCTCGGCCGCGGCGGCGTGCTCGAGACGATGGTCGGCCTCGAGAGCGCATCTGCCTCGGGCCACCCACGGTCGGTGCCGGGCGCACAGGCTCCGATGAATGGCGCGGCGCCGACGGCGGTCTTCTTCCGCGAGCAGACGGTCGAGGCGCTCACGGCGGCGATCCGCGCCTTCGAGGCGGCCGCGGACCGCTTCGACCCCGAGGCCTTGCGGGCGCGCGCCCGGGAGTTCGACCGCCCCGTCTTCAAGCGGCGCTTCTCCGAGTACGTCGACGCCCGATGGCGGGAGTTCCGCGCGCGGCAGGCATGCTGAAGGCCCACTCGCGCCTCCTCGAGCACCTTGCGCTCGCGGGCGACCTCTGCCTGATCGCGGCCTGCTGGGTGTCCGCCTACGCGATCCGGTTCCACCTGCTGCGGGTGACCGACGTGCCGCCGTTCCGGGACTACGCGCTCCAGCTCGTGCCTGTCCTGATCGTGTGGGGCTTCGCGTTCCACGCGTTCGACCTCTATCGGCCGAGCCGCCTCGGCTCGCATCTCTCCGAGTGGTTCGACGTGGCCAAGGCCTCCACGCTCGGCGTGCTCGTCCTCGTCGCGATCATGACCTTCGCCTTCCGCGGCTACGACTACTCGCGGCTCGTGATCGCGTTCTTCCTGGTGCAGTCGGTCGTCGTGGTGAGCCTCGCGCGCGCGGCCTTCCGCGAGGGGCTCCGGTTCGCGCGCCGCCGCGGCTACAACCAGCGGTACGCGATCGTCGTCGGTGGCGGCGAGCCTGCGGTAGAAGTGCTGCGGGTGCTGCGGCGCCGGCCGGACGTCGGCATCCGGGTCCTGGGGCTCCTCTCGGACAAGGCGGAGACGCCCGGCGTCGACGCGCCGCGGCTCGGCGGTCTCGAGGACATCCGCGCCGTCCTCGACCGGCAGCAGGTCGACATCGTGTTCATCGCGCTCCCGCACAGCGAGTACCCGCGCCTCACCGCCGTCCTCAACGAGATCGGCGACGACCCCGTCGCGATCCACTTCGTGCCCGACGTCTTCGGCCTCGCCTCGCTGCGCGGCGGCGTCGAAGAGTTCGAGTCGATCCCGTTCGTCCACCTGCGCGAGTCCCCGCTCTACGGCTGGAATCGCGTGGCGAAGCGCGTCCTGGACCTCGTCATCGGGGGCGGGGCACTGGTCCTCGCCGCACCCGTGATGCTCGCGATCGCCACGGCGCTCAAGGTCGTCTCCCGCGGACCCGTCCTCTACCGCCAGGAGCGGATGGGCCTGGACGGCCAGCGCTTCCGGATGCTCAAGTTCCGCACGATGCGCGTGGACGCCGAGCGCGAGACCGGCCCCGTGTGGGCGCGGCCGGACGACTCGCGACGCACGCGGCTCGGGACGTTCCTCCGGCGCTGGAGCCTCGACGAGCTACCCCAGCTCTGGAACGTCCTGCGCGGTGAGATGAGCCTCGTCGGCCCACGTCCCGAGCGCCCGAGCTTCGTCGAGGAGTTCCGCCGGCGGGTGCCCGGCTACATGCTCCGCCACAAGGTGAAGGCGGGCATCACGGGCTGGGCGCAGATCAACGGCTGGCGAGGCCAGACCTCGATCGAGAAGCGGATCGAATACGACCTCTACTACATCGAGCGCTGGAGCCTCGGCTTCGACCTGAAGATCCTCCTCCTGACCTTCTGGTCCGGTTTCCGCAACCGCAACGCGTATTGAGCGACGCGACGGACGCTCCATCGGCCGCGGGGTGGTGGCGGACCACGGCGGTCCGGGACGGGCTGCTGGTCGCGCTCACGCTCGGGCTCGCCGCGTCGATCTCGCTCTCGGAGGCGACCCTCGTCGTGCTCGCCGCGTGGCTCGCCTTCGGCCGGCGCGCGGCCGGCGCGCGGCGCGCGGGCTGGCCGCTCGCGGGACCGCTCGTCGGCTTCGCCGCGTGGACGCTCGTGGCGGCGCTCGCGTCGCCCCGCCCCGTCGAGAGCCTCGCGGCCACGAAGGGGCTACTCACGCTGGGCGCCTTCTATGTTATGCGCCACGCGCTGCCCGACCGGCCGGCGGCCCGGCGCTTCCTGACGGGCCTTTTCGTCGCGGTCTCCGTGGTGGCGCTGCTCTCCGTCCTGCAGGTCGGCCTCTGCCCGCCGTCCGGCAGCGTCGACACCGGCCCCGTGCGGCTGCTCTTCCGAAAATGCGCGCGGGCCCGCGGCTTCTTCTCGATCTACATGACGCTCGCGGGCGTCCTCACGCAGGTCCTCGTGGCCACGCTGCCGCGCCTGGCGCGCGCGGGACGCGAGCGCGCCTGGATGGCGCCCCTCTGGGCCCTCGGCGTCGTGGCGCTCGGCCTCACCTACGTCCGCGGCGCCTGGCTCGGGTTCGCCGCGGGAGCGGTGGGGTGTGCCCTCCTGCTCCGACGGCGCGGCCTCGTGCTGGCGACGCTCGCGGTCGTCGTCGCCGCGGCGCTCGTCGTCGAGCCGGGCGTGCTGGCCCGGCTCCGCACCATCGGCGATCTCAGAGATGACACCGCGCGCGACCGGCTCGCGATGCTGGACACGGGGCTACGTCTCGTCCAGGCCCACCCGATCACCGGGGTCGGCCCGGGAGGGGTCAAGCGGCTCTATCCCCTCTGGGCGCCGCCGGAGGCGCTCCGCCGCTCGACGAGCCACCTGCACGACACGCCGCTCCAGATCGCCGTGGAGCGCGGCGTCCCCGGTCTCGCCGCGTGGATCGCGATCTGGGTGGCGTTCTTCGGCGTGTCGGTGCGGACGCTCGCGCGCGTCCCCAAGGGGGACGAGGACGCGCGCGCGCTCGTTCTGGGCCCGATGGCGGCGATCGCCGCCTTCCTCGTCGCCGGCCTCTTCGAATACAACTTCGGCGACACCGAGGTGCTCCTCGTCGCCGTCGCCCTGATGGCGCTGCCGTTCGCCGTCGCCAGCGACCTCCCTGAAGCCGCCCGAAACAGAGGAGCGGGCGAGACCTGACGGCAAGTCAACGGAGCAACCCGAGCCTCAAGAGCTTCTTCGCCAGAACGTAGACGTCGCTCTTATCGCCTTCCTTCCGCTTCCCCACGGCGACGATCGCGACGACGACCTCTCGTCGCTCGACCCGGTAGACGATGCGGTACCGCTGCCCGGCGGCGCGAACACTGCGGAAGCCATTCAACTCACCGATCAGCGGCTTGCCCTGCTTCTCGGGCGACTTCGCAAGCTGCCCGGCGCGATCGTAAAGGGCGCGTTTGATACGCTGGTCTGGGATCGCCTCGGCGAGCTTGAGCGCTGTCTCCGTCCACCGTACCGTGTAGACGGGCTCGGTCATAGACCGAGGCGCTTCTTGGCCTCCACATGACTGACCATCCGCCC
>QHSA01000060.1 GCA_003220315.1 Candidatus Rokuibacteriota bacterium | reverse complement strand
GGCTGATGACGAACCCGGGAATGAGGCGCACCACGTCGGCGGGCCGGCCCTGGGGTCGGAGCTCGAAGTCGCGACCGGGAATGAGCACTTCGGACGAGGCGGCCACGGGTGGGGGGGCCGTCACGACCACCGGCGGGAGCACTGGCGGCGCGGAGGGCGGCTCGGCCGTCTCCTGCGCCTGCGAAGTCTGAGCGGCGAGCACCACGAGTGCGGCGATCGGCCAGGCGCGTCGGCTCACCGACCCGCGGCTTCGATCCCGGGGCCGCTGCCCTCTATGAGGAGCGTTTCAATGTCGTTGAGCACCGTTCGCGGGTGGAGGAAGGCGGACGTGTAGATCTCCCGGATGAAACCCGCGGCGTCGATCAAGAACAGCTTGAGAACGTGCGACAGCTCCCACCGCGGCTTGCCGTTCGACCGGTCGATCGTGTAGCGGATGTCCTGGCCGAAGCCTTCGACCAGCGGCATGAGCTCGTGCGCCGAGCCGGTCGTGAGAAAATACCAGCGCAATCCACCACTCGTGTCGCTCGGGCGGCTGCCGGCGTACTGACGCATGATCGCCGGCGTGTCACGCGCCGGATCGAGCGACAATGTCACGAACCGCACGCGGTCGTGCAAGGCGGGGGTGGTCTCGATCGCCTGCTTCATCGCATCGAACACGCGGTACGCAAGCGGACAGCCGCCCGGGTCGCTGCACGTCGTGTAGATGAACCCGAGCAGCGTGATGCGGTCGCGTGTGAACTGAGAGAGCCGCTGGCTGCGCCCGTCGATACCGAGAACCGCGCCGTCCGGCGCCGCCATGATCCGGTGCAACGTATAGCTGCCGGGAGGCGGGGGATCGAAGTCGAGCGCGGGAAGCGGCTCGCCCGCATGCGCGGACGCCGAGGTAGCACAGACGAACCAAGCCAGCAGCGCGGCCGCGCCCGTGCGCTGGCGCACCCTGGCCGCGGCGGAGGCAATGGCGCGACGGCCCCCGCCCCTCACGGCCATGCGCTCAACGCCGTGCGAGCCGCTCCAGCGCCGCCGCGTCCGCTGCCGTCGTACGCAGTGCCTTCGAGCCGAGCTTCATGTGGTGGGCGCGGCCGAGCGTCTCCTTGGTGAAATCCACCTCGAAGACCTGTTTGAGCTCCTTGCCGTTCCAGACGAAGCCGCGCAGGAACTGCTCGTTCTCGGCACCGAGCTTGTCCCAGTTGGCCAGCAGCGACGAGGTGATGTAGACGCGCTTGCCGTCCCAGCTCTGCGATATCATATTGACCTGCTTGCCGGTCACCTTCGCGTAGGTCTGCCTCGGCGCCTCCGGGTTGCTCAGATCGAAGTAGCGCGTGGTTCCGTCCATGAACGTGTTGACCCACAGCCCCTTGCCGTCACGGGTGATGCTGATGTCGACGGGGAGCGGGACCTTCGCCGGATCGCCGATGGTCGCCACGTCCTTCGCCTGCCACTCGCCCTTGCCATCCTGCTTGACGAGCCAGATCTTGGATGTCAGCGCGGTCGCTGTGACGGCCCAGTTGTCTGCTTGGTTGAGCGACCAGCGGATCTCCAGCGGCGCGCCGGGCACGCTGAGAATCCGCTTCGGCTTGATGGCTTTCAGATCCCACACGACCATGGTGTTGCCGAAGCGCTTCATCGCCTCCGCGTCCTTCACGAGCTCCCAGAGCGACCGCATGTAGTTCGTGTAGCCGGTGAAGCTCGACGTGAGCAGGATGTTCTTCTTCGGATTGACCGCCAGATCGTAGCCGTAGCCGTCACCGCCGCCGTCGGTCGGCATCTTGTAGGAGGCGATGAGTTCGCCTTTGTTGTTGTAGAGTGCCATGCCGGTGACGCCGCCCTTGTCGTTGGTGTTCGAGAGCGCCTGCACCAGCATCCGTCCGGGGAGCGCGTAGTAGGTGTGCGGACCGAGATACCCGGTCTTGTCGGCCAGGTCGGTGATCGTCTGGACGAGCTTGGGCTTCGCCGGATCGGTGGCGATGTCGAAGACGTAGATCTTGGCCTCCGAGAGCCCGCCCGCCCAGATGAAGCGCCGGTCGTCGGTGAAGCCCATGTGGTGGGCCTCGCCACGGGATCCGACCGACACGGAGGCGATCACCTTCCCGTAGCTCTTCGACTTCGGGTGCACGTCCACGGTCACCAGCTTGTCGGAGCCGTCCCCGAGCCCCTCGACGCCCAGGGCCCAGACGTAGACATAATCTTCCTGACCCTTGATGAGCTTGGCGGTGTAGGGTGAGTTGCAGGTCTCGTCGGCGCGGACCGGGCCAGCGGCGACCGTGCACGCGAGGGCGACCCAAGCAGCCGCCAGAATACCCGAACGCATCACGCGATGAGAAATCATGCGAGGCTCCTTCCCCTGGACGACGGCGGGTCGCCCGCACCGCCCGCGCGTACAGGCAGCCCGTTTTGCTGACTGGCCGGACCCTACCACACGCGCGTGGTCCGAGCAACGCGCCGGGTGCGAGAGCTCGGTTGACAGGCCGGTCGATTCGCCGATAATCGCACCACACGCAGGTTGCCTCTGTTTCCCGTCGGCACGATTCCAGGTTCGCGATGCGGGGAGGAGACCACGATGAGTCGATCACGGTTCGAGGGAAGGCTGGTGTACGCCGTTGGCGTGGCGCTCCTGCTGGGCGTAGCGCTGATCACGCCCACGCCGTCCCGCGCCGCCCCCGAGGGGCAGATCACCTGGGGCGTCCACATCTCGCTGGCGCCAACCTGGTTCGATCCCGCGGAGACCCCGGGGATCATCACGCCGTTCATGATCATGTACGCGCTGCACGACGCCATGGTGAAGCCGATGCCCGGCATCCCCCTGGCCCCGAGCCTCGCGGAGTCGTGGACGGTCTCAAGGGACGGCCTCGCCTACGAGTTCGTCCTCCGCAAGGGGGCCAGGTTCCACAACGGCGATCCCGTGACCGCCGAGGACGTCAAGTTCTCGCTCGAGCGCTACCGGGGCACCAGCCAGAAGACCCTCAAGGACCGGGTCGCGGCGGTCGAGACGCCTGACCCCTGGCGGGTCCGCATCCGCCTCAAGCAGCCGTGGCCCGACTTCATGACCTTCTACTCGACCGCCACCGGCGCCGGCTGGATCGTGCCCAAGAAGTACGTGGAGAAGGTGGGCGAGGAGGGCTATAAGAAGTCGCCGGTCGGCGCCGGTCCCTATCGGTTTGTGTCCTTCACACCGGGTGTGGAACTCGTGCTCGAGGCCTTCGAGCCGTACTGGCGCAAGACGCCGAGCGTCAAGCACCTGGTCTTCAAAGTCATCCCCGATGAGTCCACGCGCCTGGCCGCGCTCAAGCGCGGCGAGGTCGACGTGGTCTACTCGATCCGCGGGGAGCTGGCCGAGGAGCTCCAGCGAACGCCCGGGCTCACGCTGAAGCCGGCGGTGATCCAGGCTCCGCAGTGGGTCAACCTGCTCGACCAGTGGGACCCGAAGTCGCCGTGGCACGACCGCCGCGTGCGCCTGGCCGCCAACTATGCCATCGACCGGAAGGCGATCAACCAGGCCATCACGCTCGGGCACTCCATGCTGACCTTCAGCATCATCCCGAACACGTTCGAGTTCTTCTGGCAGCCGCCGGCCTATCCGTACGATCCCGCCCGCGCCAAAGGGCTCCTCGCCGAAGCCGGGTACCCGAACGGGTTCGACGCCGGTGAGTACTACTGCGATATCTCGTACGCCAACGTACAGGAGGCGATCCTCAACTACCTCCAGAACGTCGGGATCCGCGCGAAGCTGCGCCCGGTCGAGCGCGCGGCCTTCTTCAAGGAGTGGGGCGAGAAGAAGTACAAGAACCTCACCTACGGGGCCACCGGCGCGTTCGGCAACGCCGCCACGCGGCTCGAAGCGTTCGTGGTGGCCGGCGGGGCGTACGTCTACGGCAGCTACCCGGACATCGACGGGCTCTTCCACGAGCAGGCCGCGGAGCTCGACCGGAAGAAACGCGAGGCGATGCTCGTGAAGATCCAGCAGCTCGTGCACGAGAAGGCGATCTTCGTGCCGATCTGGCAGCTCGCGTTCCTGAACGGCGTCGGCCCGCGGGTCGAGGAGTCGGGGCTCGGCCTGATCCCCGGCCACGCCTACTCCGCACCGTACGAAGACCTGAAGCTCAGGGCCCGGTAGAAGGAAGGCGCGCCGGTGAACCGACTCGTCGTGATTGGCACGATCGTCGGGATCCTGATCGGTGCCCTCGTGGGGTTCCTCTGGTGGGGCATGCCCCCTCAGCGCGTTCAGGGGGAGCTCGACGCCGCGCGCAAGCGCGCGGATGGGCTCGAGCAGCAGCTCGACGCCGCTCGCACCGACGCGCGGGGGCTGGAAACCCGGCTCAAGGAGACCCAGGACCGCCTGGCGGCGGCCGAGAAAGACCTGACGTCGGTCAAGGAGATGAACCTCAAGCTCCAGAGGCTCGTGGGCCGCGGGAAGAAATAGGGGTAAAATTCCGAGAGACCCTCGGTGCTCCCGGTCCTCCCGGCCGGGACGGGGTCGTGCGCCATGAAATTCACGATTCGCCTCGTCGGCGCCATCTGGCTCTCGGTGCTGATCGTCATCGGGGGGTTCGCGTTCCTCCAGATCCGCGAGGAGCGCGAGCGGCTCCTCGACGATCTGAAGCGCCGCGCCGTCCTCGTGGGCGAGGGGCTCAAGGAGGCGATCGAGCCTCAGGTCGCGCGCGGCTCGACGGTCGGCGTCGAGCGCATCCTCAAGAAGTTCGGCCGGCCGACGCGTGGGATCGCGGTCTACGACCGCTTCGCCGGCCTGATGGTCGCGACCCCCGAAGTCGCCAAGCTTCTCCCCCCGTCGCTCCCCGAGGTGACCGACGCCGTCGCCACCAACGCCGTGAGCCAGGGCTTTCGCGTTGTCGGTGCCCGACCGGCGTACGTGTACGCGGCGCCGCTCACGCAGGACGAGCGGCCGGTGGGCGCGCTGGCGGTGTTCCTCGACGCCGAGCACCTGCAGGCCGCGGAGTGGGACCTCTGGTGGCGCAACGCGCTCCGGTTCCTCGCGCTGGCACTCGTGATCTCGCTCATCGCGCTGGTCCTCGTCCGCAGCAGCGTGACGGCCCCGATGGCGAAGATGTCGGAGTGGACGAAGGCGCTCCGCGCCGGGCGCTACGTGCCGCCCCCGGAGGTGCCCGACACGAACGTCTTCGGCCCGCTCGCGCGCGAGGTCGCCGGGCTCGCGCGGAGCATGCAGCGGGCCCGCGCGGCGGCCGAGCACGAGGCTGCCCTGCGTCTGGCGGGCGAATCCGTCTGGACCGAGGAGCGTCTCAAGCAGTTCGTCAACCTCCGCCTCGGCGGCCGGCTGCTCGTCGTCGTGTCCAACCGCGAGCCCGTGAGCCACGTGCGAAAGGGGGGACGGATCCAGACGCTGACGCCCGCCAGCGGGCTCGTGACCGCGATGGATCCGATGATGCGTGCGTGCGGCGGCGTGTGGGTCGCTCACGGGAGCGGTGACGCCGACCGGGAGACCGCGGACGCGCGCGGGCGGCTCGCCGTGCCGGAGGACGACCCGCGCTACACGCTGCGCCGGGTGTGGCTGACGGCGGCGGAGGAGCACGGCTACTACTACGGGTTCGCAAACGAGGGGCTCTGGCCGCTGTGCCACATCGTGCACACGCGGCCCGTGTTCCGGCCCGACGACTGGGCCAGCTACCTCGAGGCGAACCGCCGGTTCGCCGGGACGGTGCTCGACGAGATCAAGAACGCCGAGGAGCCGCTCGTCCTGATCCAGGACTACCACTTCGCGCCGCTGCCCGCGCTCGTCAAGGCGGAGCGGCCCGATGCGCGCGTCGCGCTCTTCTGGCACATCCCCTGGCCGAACTTCGAAGCCTTCGCGATCTGCCCGTGGCAGCAGGAGCTGCTCGCCGGCATGCTGGGCGCCGATCTCGTCGGCTTCCACACGCAGTACTACTGCAACAATTTTCTGGAGACGGTGGATCGCACGCTCGAAACACGGATCGACTGGGAACACTTCGCGGTCACCCGCGGTGAGCGCGTGACCGCCGTCAAGCCGTTCCCGATCAGTGTCGCGCCCGAGTTCGTGGACGATCCGCCGCAGCGCACGCGCGAGGAGCTCAGGCGCGAGCTCGGGATCTCCGCCGAATTCCTCGGCGTCGGCGTCGAGCGGGTGGACTACACCAAGGGACTCCCCGAGCGCTTCCGCGCGCTCCAGTGGTTCTTCGAGCGCTATCCCGAGTACCGCGAGCGCGTGGTGTTCGTCCAGCTCGGCGCGCCCAGCCGGACCTCCATCAAGCGGTACGCGGAGCTCGCGCTCGAGGTCGAGGCGACCGTCCGCGAGGTGAACCAGCGGCTCGGGACCAAGGGCTGGCGGCCGATCGTGTACCTCTCCGGTCACCACGAGCACCGGGAGGTGTGGTCCTACTATCGCCACGCGGACTTCTGCATGGTCACCTCGCTCCACGACGGCATGAACCTCGTCGCCAAGGAGTTCGTCTCCGTTCGCGACGACGAGGACGGCGTCCTCATCCTGAGCCGGTTCGCGGGCGCGTCCCACGAGCTGCGGGACGCCCTGATCATCAACCCGTACGACCTCGCCGGGACCGCCGAGGCGATCCGCACCGCGCTGGAGATGCCCAAGGACGAACGGCGCGCGCGGATGACGCGGATGCGCCACGTCGTGAGCGAGCACAACATCTACCGCTGGGCCGGGCTCCTCCTGAGCGAGCTCTCCCGAATCCCGGTCGAGACGCCGGGAGTCAAGGCGTCCTGACCGTGCCGCCCCGTCTCCTCACGCGTCTCGAGCGCGAGCTCGCGTGCGGCGCCGGTCTGGTGGCCATCCTCGACTACGACGGGACGCTGACCCCGATCGTGCCGTCGCCGCAGGCGGCGGTCTTGGCACCGTCGGTGCGGACGACGCTCGAGCGTCTGGCGACGAGCGACCGGGCCCGCCTGGCGATCCTCTCGGGGCGCGCGCTGGCGGACGTCCGGGCCCGGGTCGCCCTCGACGACGTCATCTACGGTGGGTGCCACGGGCTGGAGATCCGGGGCGGCGGTCTCGCCTTCCGTCACCCGGGGGTCCGCGCCACCAGCCTCGTCACGGCGCGGCGCGCGCTGGCCGCCGCCGCCGACGCGATCCCGGGCTCGCGCGTCGAGTTCAAGGGGCTCGCGGTGAGCCTCCACTACCGGCGGGTCGCGCCGTCGCGGCGCGGCGCGGTGCGCGAGCTCGTGACGCGCGTGCTCCGCGGCGTCCCCGGCCTCGCGCTCATCGCCGGTCGCGAGGTTTTCGACTTCGTCCCACGGGTCCGCTGGAGCAAGGGCGAGGCCGCGCGCTGGATCGTGCACCGCGCCGGACGGACGCTCCCGCGTGGCAGTCGCGTCGTCCTCTACGCGGGCGACGACGCCACCGACGAGGCGGCGTTCGCCGCGCTGAAAGGGCGCGCGCTGACCGTCCGAGTCGGCAACGGACCGAGCGCCGCGAACTACCGCGTGCGTGACGTCAGGGAGATGCAGGCCGTGCTCCGCCGACTCGCCGTCGCGCTCGGCTGACACGATTCCGTCGAGAGGGGGGTCGATCGCCCGACCATGCGTACCGCCGCGCACCCATTCCTCTTCGTGGGCTGCGTCGAGCTGCGACAGACGCTCGACATGCACGCGCTCGACGAGCGCGAGCTGATGCATCGCGTGGCCGAGGTGCCGGCCGACTCCGTCTTCTTCCACACCTTCGGCTACTTCCTCCGCCACCGGCCGTTCACCACCGCGTACGGCAACGACTTTGCGCGGTGGGCCGCGCTCGAGATCGGCGACCGCGCGCTCGCCGAGCGTCTGGCCGTCGTCGATCCGTTCGCGTTCCCGACCGTCGAGGCGCTGCGCGAGCATCTCGTGACGATCCTCCAGGATCATCTCCGGGCGCGCGGCGGCGACCTCCGTGTCGAGTTCGATCGGGCGTTCCACTTCCAGCGCTCCCACCTCGTCGAGGTGGAGCTCGGTCTCGCGGCGACGACGCTCGCGGAGTTCCGCGCCGGCCTCGCGGCCGCCGACGCGACCGCGATCTATCTGCACGCGGTCGAGGCGCGGGCGCGGGGTGGCCGCCGTGCGGGTGACTTCGCCGAGTGGCTCCGGGGCGCGCTCGAGCTGCCGGCGCTCGCCGAGCGATTCGAGCGGATCGACCCGTACCTGACGACCCTCGAGCGGGTCCGCGGGCGGCTCCTGAGGCTCGTCGACCGGGCGCTGGAGGAGGAGCGGGGGTGAGCCGGATCGACGACTACCGTCAGGTGGCGCCGCCGGGCGCCGTGGACGTGATCCAGAAATTGGCCGAGCGCGTGCGGGGTCGACGGTTCCTCAACCTGACCGGCGGTCGGCTGGGCGGCGGCGTAGCCGAGATCCTCCGCACGGCCGTCCCGATCCTGAGCGACCTGGGCGTCGACACGAGCTGGGAGATCACGGGGGGCGATCAGGCCTACTATGCGACCGCGCGCACGCTCCAGGCGACGCTCGAGGGCGCGGAGCGCGTGCTCAGCGACGAGGGGCTCGCCCACTGGGTCGAGATGAACCGGGTGAACGCCAAGAAGCTCGCGCTCGACGCCGACCTCGTCCTGGTCCACGACGTCCAGCCGGCGAGCCTCGTGACCCACCGGACCGACGGCCGGTGGGTCTGGCGCTGCCATTTCGACTGCTCGTCGGCGCGTCCGGCCGCCTGGTCCTTCTTCCGGCAGTTCGCCGACCAGTACGACGCCGCGGTCTTCTCGCTGCCGGGATTCGAGGGCCGCCTCGGGATCCCGATGTACGTCGTCGAGCCGTCCATCGACCCGCTGTCGGAGAAGAACCGCGAGCTGTCGCCGCGCGAGCTCACGGACATCCTGACGTCGCTCCGTGTGGTCCGGGACAAACCGCTGCTCGTTCAGATCGGATCGTTCACCCACGGTGACGACCCGATCGGCGTCGTGAACGCCTATCGGCTGGTGAAGAAGCACCACGACGTGCGGCTCGTCCTGGCGGGCACGGGCGGCGACGAGCCGGATCGGGTCGAGATCGGAAACGAGCTTCGGGAGGCCGCCCGCGAGGACCCCGACGTCCTCGTGCTCGAGCTGCCGGCGGAGGCGTACCGTCAGATCAACGCGCTCCAGCGCGCGGCCACGATCGTCTTGCAGAAGTCGGTGCGTGCGGGGTTCGAGCTCGGCCCCGCCGAGGCGATGTGGAAGGGCAAGCCCGTGATCGGTGGCTACGCCGGCGGTCTGGCGCAGCAGATCATCCCCAACGCGACGGGCTACACGGTCTACACGGTCGAGGGCGCGGCGTTCCGGATCCGCCACCTCCTCAACAATCCGGAGCTGATCCCCCGGATGGGCGCGGCCGGCCGAGAGCACGTGCGGCGGTCGTTTCTCATCACGCGCCACCTCACGGACTTCCTGGCGCTCATGATCCACCTCGCGCGATGACGGACCGCGCCCCGGGGTTCGCGCTGCCGCCCGACGTCGAGCCTGAGCTCGAGGGTGTCGCACCGTGCGAGATCGCGATCGGCGTGCTCACGTACAACAACGCGGAGACCGTCCCGGCCGTGGCCAAGGTCGTCCGCGCGGGTCTCGAGCGTCACTTCGCCGGCGCCCGGGCCGTGCTGATCAACGCCGACGCCGGCTCGACGGACGGCACGCCGGATCTACTCGCGGCGGCCGGGCTCCCCCTCGTCCGCGCCCGTCACGCGACGCCCCTCGCCCAGCGCGTCGCCGTGCCCTTCCACGGCGTGCCCGCGCGCGGCGCCGCGCTCCGTCTCACCTTTGCCGTCGCCCGGCGGCTCGGTGCGCGCGGCCTCGGCCTGCTCGAGGCCGACGTGACCTCGGCGGCCGACGAGTGGCTCGAGCGTCTCCTCCGTCCCGTCCTCGAGCAGAAGGCCGACCTCGTGGTCCCGGTGTACGCGCGCCACCGGTACGACGGCACGATCACGAATCTCGTGCTGGCGCCGCTGGTCCGGGCGCTCTTCGGACGACGGCTGCACCAGCCGCTGGCGGGCGCCCGGGCGCTCTCCGCTGGGCTGCTCGATCGGCTGCTCGCCGACCCGCGGTGGCCCGCGCCCGGAACGAACCAGACCGACCTCTGGGTCGAGGGGACCGCGATCGCCGAGGGCTTCGCCGTCTGGGAGGCGTGGCTCGGCCACCGGCGCGCGACGTCGCGGACCCTGACGCCGGACCTCCCGACGATGGTCGTTCAGGCGGTCGGGGGACTCTTTGCCGTCATGGGCGGATACGACGACCTGTGGCTCGACATCCGTGGCAGCGAGCCGGTCCCCACCGCGGGCGCGCCGGCGCCGTCGTCTGTGGAGCCCGTGGCGCTCGACGTGGACCGCATGGTGGGCGCGTTCCGGCGCGGCCTGCGGGATCTCGGCACGATCTGGGAGCACATCCTGGCGCCCGAGACGCTCGGCGACGTCCTGAGCCTCGACGCGGGCAGCGCGGCGCGGTTCCGGTTCCCGGACGAGCTGTGGGCGCGGGTGGTCTACGACTTCGCGCTCGGCCACCACTACAACGTCGTCTACCGTGAGCACCTGCTGCGCTCCTTCGTCCCGCTCTACCTCGGCCGCACCGCCGCGTTCGTCGTCGCGACGCGGGACCGCGACGTCGGGGCCGCCGAGACCCATCTGGACGGAGTGGGCGAGGCCTTCGAGCGGCACAAGCGCTACCTCGTGGAGCGGTGGCGATGAGGCCACTCGTGCCGACAGCAGGCCACCCACGAAGCGAGCCGGGCTCGCGGTCCTCGGTACAATGACCGCCGCGCGCGACTGGTACAAGGACGCCGTCTTCTACGAGGTCCACGTCAAGGCGTTCATGGACGGCAACGGCGACGGCGTCGGCGACTTCGCCGGACTGACCGAGCGGCTCGACTACCTGGCCGAGCTCGGCGTCGACTGTCTCTGGATCCTGCCGATGTACGCCTCGCCGCTGCGCGACGACGGGTACGACATCGCCGACTTCTTCGCGGTCCATCCCGCGTACGGCACGCTCGAGGACTTCCAGAAGTTCCTCGACGCCGCCCACGCGCGTGGCCTCCGGGTGATCGCCGACCTGGTCATGAACCACACCTCGGACGCGCACCCGTGGTTCCAGGCCTCACGCGCCGATCCCGCGTCGCCCTACGCGGACTACTACGTCTGGGACGCGACCGACCGGCGCTACACGGACGCGCGCGTCATCTTCGTGGACGCGGAGAAGTCGAACTGGACGTGGGACCCGCAGCGCAAGGCGTACTACTGGCACCGGTTCTTCAGCCACCAGCCCGACCTCAACTACGACAACCCCACGGTCCGCCGCGCGATGCTCGACGTCATGCGCTTCTGGCTCGACCGCGGCCTGGACGGCTTCCGCTGTGACGCGGTCCCGTACCTCGTGGAGCGCGACGGCACGAGCTGCGAGAACCTGCCCGAGACTCACGCCGTCCTGAAAGAGCTCCGCGCGGTCATCGACCACGAGTACGGCGGCGACCGGCTCCTGCTGGCGGAGGCGAACCAGTGGCCGGAGGACGTGCGCCCCTACTTCGGCGACGGCGACGAGTTCCACATGGCGTTCAACTTCCCGCTGATGCCGCGCCTGTACATGGCGCTCCGCCTCGAGGAGCGACGGCCGATCGTGGACATCTACACGCACACGCCGCCGATCCCGCCCGGGTGCCAGTGGGGGCTCTTCCTCCGGAACCACGACGAGCTGACGCTCGAGATGGTGACCAACGAGGAGCGCGCCTTCATGTACTACGCGTACGCCCAAGATCCAGAGATGAAGCTCAACCTCGGGATCCGCCGGCGGCTGGCGCCGCTCGTCGACAACGACCGGCGGCGGATCGAGCTGCTGAACTGTCTGCTGCTCACGCTGCCGGGCAGCCCGATCATCTACTACGGCGACGAGATCGGGATGGGTGACAACGTCTACCTCGGCGACCGCAACGGCGTGCGCACGCCGATGCAGTGGTCGAGCGACCGGAACGGGGGCTTCTCGACGGCGGCCGAGGGGACGCTCTACCTGCCCGTGATCGCCGATCCCGTCTACGGCTACCAGGCGGTGAACGTCGCCGCACAGGCGCGGCAGCCCGCCTCGCTCCTCAGCACGATGCGGCGGCTGATCGCCGCGCGCCGCACCTCGCCGGTGTTCGGCCGCGGCACGATCGCGTTCCTGCGACCGCGCAACCAAAAGGTCCTCGCGTACCTCCGGCGGCACGGGCGCGAGACGGTGCTGATCGTCGCCAACCTGTCGGGGGCGCCGCAGCCCGCGGAGCTCGACCTCGCCGAGTTCGCCGGGGTCAGGCCGATCGAGATCCTCGGCGACACGGTCTTCCCCCCGATCCAGGCGGCCCCCTACGTCGTGAGCGTCGGGCCACACGGGTTCTACTGGTTCCGACTCGATCGGTCCGACGGCGCGGAGGAGCCGTATGGGATCGAGAGCACGGCCATCTAGCCCGGCGCGGGCGCCGTCGCCCGCGCGCGTCGAGGAGGCGCTCGACCGCACGGTCGCCGCGGAGCTTCCCCGCCTCCTGCCGCGCCAGCGGTGGTTCGGGAGCAAGGGGCGCGCCATCGCCGCCGTGAGGGCCGCCGACTGGGCGCGGCTCGGTGAGCGCGGCTGGCTCGGCCTCGTCGACGTCGCCTTCGGCGCGGGCGCCGACGAGCGGTACCTCGTGGCCTTCGTCCTCCGCGCGGGCGCCGCGCCGCGCGGCGCCCTCTCGCTCCCGCTCGATCTGGCCGAGACGTCCGTGCGCGCCGAGGACGCGTTCGACGATCCCCTCTTCTGTCGCGCGCTGCTCGAGGGGTTCGGGCGGGGGACGAGCGTGTCGAGCACGCGCGGCCGCCTCCGCTTCGTCAGGGGGGACGGCGCCCCCACCCTCGCGCAGGCGGCCGCGCTGGTGCCCCGGCGCCTCAGCGTCGAGCAGTCCAACACGTCGGTGGTCTACGGCGATCGCTTCGTCCTCAAGGCGCTCCGGCGGGTCGAGCCGGGGGAGAGCCTCGACTACGAGATCGGCGCCTTCCTGACCTCACGCGTCGGCTTCGCGCACGTGCCCCCGGTCGCCGGGGCGATCGAGTACGTCCCGGCCGCGGGCCCCGCGGCGACCCTCGCCATCCTCCAGCGCTACGTTCCGAACCACGGCGGCGGGTGGGAATGGGCGCTCGAGCAGCTCCGCGGTCTTCGGGACGTCGTCATCACCACCCGGGCGCAGCATGAGCCGATCGACGCCTCCCGGCTCGGCGCGTTCGTCGAAGCCTCCGCGGCGAGCATGCTGGACGCCCTCCGCCGCCTGGGTGCGCTCACGGGCGGCCTGCACAACGCGCTCGCCTCGGACGCCGCCGACCCGGTCTTCGCTCCGGAACCGATCACGGCGGCCGACACGGGCGCCTGGGGCAGGCGCGTCGCGGCGGACGTGCGGCGCACGTGCGAGGCGGTCCGGGCGCGCCTCGACCGTGTCCCACCGGAGCTGAGGGACCAGACGCGCGCGCTCGCCG
The DNA here is from genome assembly GCA_003220315.1 of Candidatus Rokuibacteriota bacterium. Taxonomy (GTDB): domain Bacteria; phylum Methylomirabilota; class Methylomirabilia; order Rokubacteriales; family CSP1-6; genus 20CM-2-70-11. The sequence goes on along the minus strand of QHSA01000060.1, from coordinate 23,656 downwards.
CGGGCGAGGGAGCGCTGCTCCCGCGCGTGCGCGGCCTGGACGCGCTCGCGGACGCGGGCTGCGCGAAGATCCGGATCCACGGCGACTACCATCTCGGCCAGACACTCCGCACCGACGACGGCTTCGTCATCCTCGACTTCGAGGGCGAGCCCGACCGCCCGCCGGCGGAGCGGCGGTTGAAGCAGTCGCCCCTCACGGACGTGGCGGGGATGCTGCGCTCATTCGACTATGCGGCCGCGACGGCGTTCGGATCGTCGGACGAATTCGCCGCGGCTCGGGCCGCGTGGCGCCAGCTCGCGACGGGCGCGTTCCTCGACGCGTACGTCGAGGTCCTGGCGCGCGCGCCCGTGCGACTCCTCCCGGGGTCGCGGCTCGCGCTCGAGCGGGCCCTGGCCGCGTTCGAGCTGGACAAGGCGCTCTACGAGGTCCGATACGAGATCGACCATCGCCCGGGCTGGATCGGCGTCCCTCTGGACGGGCTCTCGCGCCTCCGGGAGCCGCCGGGGCCGCAGCGCGCTCAGCGTTCGGCGCGGACGCGCTGGGAGAGTGTGTAATACCATGCGTTCGCCAACTCGCAGCAGAAGCGGAAGCCACCGAAGACCAGGAGGGATCATGGTGAACCAACGGGTCCGTGTACTCGCCGTCTCGATGCTGGTGCCCGCGGCGATCGTCGCGGGGTGTGCGAAGAGTCCCGTCACGGCGGACGTCGCCCCTCCGCCCCCGGCCGCCGCCCCCGCGCCTGAGCGCGCCGGCACCGCCACGACGCCGGAGGGATCGGTCGCGCCCCTGGGGGAGGTCACGACGCGACCGGGCACGACGCCGCCCAGCGCGCCCGCCGGCGCGCCGGCCGGCGCAGGGGAAGCGCGTGCGCCGATCGGGCCGGCGCGTCCGTCCGTCGCGGAGTTCGCCGCGCGGGCCGAGCTCCAGGACATCTACTTCGACTTCGACCGCTACGATATCCGTCCGGGCGACGCGAGGCTCCTCGACGCCAGCGCCGCCTGGCTTCGGGCGAACCCGGCCTCGCTCGTCCTCATCGAGGGTCACTGCGACGAGCGGGGCACGGACGCCTACAACATGGCCCTCGGCGACCGACGCGCCAAGGCCACGATGGACTACCTCGTCTCGCGTGGCATCCAGGCGGAGCGGATCACCACGCTGAGCTACGGCGAGGAGCGGCCCGTGTGCCGGGAGCACACCGAGGCGTGCTGGGCCAAGAACCGTCGCGCCCACTTCCTCGTCAAGGCGCGCTGACCACCGGCCCCCGCGGTGCGCCGCCTCCTGCTCGTACTCTGGGTCGCCGTCCTGAGCGGCTGCGGGGGAAGCGCCCTCGAGCGCGGACCCGTCACGCTCGTGTTCAAGTACGCGCGCATCCTCGGGCCGGCGGATCCAGTGCCAGAGCTCCTCCGCGAGTTCGAGGCGGCGCATCCGAACGTCCGCGTCAGGGGCGAGGCACTGCCGTGGACGTCGGACGAGCAGCACCAGTTCTACGTCATCAACCTCGAGGGCCGGAGCCCGGGCTTCGACGTCATGATGCTCGACGTCATCTGGGTGCCCGAGTTCGCGCGCGCCGGGTGGCTGCTGGACCTGACTCCGGGCCTCCACCCCGGGGAGCTCGCGCCGTACTTCCCGAGCACGGTCGAGGCGGCGACCGACCACGGCCGCGTCTGGGCACTGCCCTGGAACATGAATGTCGGGCTCCTCTACTACCGCGCGGACCTCCTCGGGAAGTACGGGCTCGCGCCGCCCGAGACCTTCGACGAGCTCGCGCGGCAGGTCGTGAGGATCCGGGCGGGTGAGCGCGACCCCGCGCTCGACGGCTACCTGTGGCAGGCCAAGCAGTACGAGGGGCTCGTCGTGAACGTCCTCGAGGCGTTCTGGGCGAACGGGACGCGACTGCTCGCGGACGACGGCACCCTCTTCCCCGAGCCCGGGCGGGCCGCCGAGGCGCTCGGGTTCCTCCGCGGGCTCATCGCGTCGGGCGTGAGCCCGGCCTGGACGCCCGCGGCGGACGAAGAGCTCTCGCGGCGCGCCTTCGGTGACGGCCGCGCGGTGTTCCTCCGGAACTGGCCGTACGCGATGGACCTGTTCCAGGCGCGGGACTCGCCGGTGCGCGGTCGCGTCGGGATCGCGCCGCTCCCGGGGTTCGCGGGCGGCCCGCGGGGCGCGGGCTCGACCGGCGGTGCGCACCTCGGCGTGTCCCGGCGGAGCCGCCACCCGGAGCTCGCGGTCGACCTCGCGCGCTTCCTCACGAGCGAGCGCGCCCAGAAGGCCATCGCGCTCGGCGCGGCCCTCTCCCCGACGCGCGAGGTCCTCTACCACGATCCCGGACTCGTGCGGAGCCGACCCGAGCTTCCCGCGCTCCACGCGCTCATGCGCGCGGGCCGATCCCGCCCCGTCACGCCTTACTACCTCCTGCTCTCCTCGACCGTCCAACCCGAGTTCTCGGCGGTCCTGGTTGGCCTGAAGGCGCCGGCGCGCGCGATCGGCGACGCGCGCCTCCGGCTCTCCCACTTTCTGGACGCGCTGCGGTGACCGGGCGCACGCGCGCGGCCCGGCGGCAGGCCCTCCTGTTGCTGGCGCCCACGCTCGTGGCGCTCACTGCGCTCACGGTCTACCCGGGATGCTGGGTGGTGTGGCTCTCGCTCCAGCACCGCGTCCCGATCTTCGGCGTGGCGCGCTTCGCCGGGCTCGACAATTTCGCGTTCCTCGCGGTGGACCCGCGCTTCTGGAGCGCCGCCCGCACGACGGCGGCCTTCACCGCGCTCTCGGTCGCGCTCGAGCTCCTGCTGGGCGTCGCGGTCGCGCTCGCCCTCGCCCGCCAGGAGCGGGGCCGACGGCTCGGGCTCTCGCTCCTCCTCCTGGCATGGGCGATGCCGTCGGTGGTGACGGCGAAGCTCTACGAGTGGCTCTATCATCCGACGGCGGGCCTCATCAACGTGCTGCTCGGCGCTCACGCGATCAACTGGCTCGGCGACCCGCGCCTGGCGCTCCCGGCGGTCATCCTCGCCGACGTGTGGCGCAGCATGCCCTTCGTCGCGCTCCTCTGCTACGCGCGCCTGCGCACGATTCCCGCGGAGCTCTACGAGGCGGCCCAGGTGGACGGCGCCGGCCGGCTGGCGACACTCGGCCGAGTCACGCTGCCGCTGCTCGGTCGCATCGTGCTGCTGGCGCTCCTCTTCCGGACGCTCGACGCGCTGCGCGCCTTCGACATTATGTTCGTGCTCACCGGCGGCGGCCCGGCGGGGACCACCGAGACGCTCACGGTCTACGCCTACCGGAGCCTCTTCCAGATGCTCCAGCTCGGCTTCGGCTCGGCGATCAGCGTCGTCGTCTTTGCGCTCGTCATGGGCGCCGCGTGGGCCTACCTCCGGCTGCTCCGCCCGCGCGCGGTCGTGGCGTGAGACGCCCGGCACGGACCGCCGTCGACCTCTTGGTCCTTGTGGCCCTCGCCGCGTACGCGGCGCCGTTCTTCTGGCAGCTCCTGACCTCCTTGAAACCCGAGGGCGAGCTCCTGCGCGTCCCGCCGCTCCTGCCGAGCCGACTGACGCTCGCGCACTACCGCGTGGTGCTCGAGCAGAGCCTGATCCCCCGGGCGCTCGTGAACAGCGTGGGGATCGCGACGCTGACGACCCTCCTGGCGCTCGTCCTCGGCGTGCCGGGCGCGTACGCGATCGCGCGGCTCCCGCTGCCCGGCAAGAGCGCCCTCCTCCTCGCGATCGTCGCGAGCACGGCGTTCCCTCAGATCGCCACGGTGAGCCCGCTCTATCTCTTGATGCGCGCGCTCGGCCTCCGCGACACCTGGGCCGGCCTCGTCCTGGTCCACGCCTCGTTCGCGCTGCCCCTGACCGTCTGGCTCCTCGCCGGCTTCATCCGCGAGCTCCCCCTCGCGGCCGAAGAGGCGGCGTCCGTCGACGGCGCCGGCACGGTCGGCACCCTCCGCTGGGTGGTGGTACCGCAGCTATTACCCGGGCTCGCCTCGACCGCGCTCCTGACGTTTCTGTTCAGCTGGAACGAGTTCCTCTTCGCGTACACGTTCACGGCCTCGGAGGCGAGCCGGACGATCCCGGTCGCGCTGGCGCTCTTCCCCGGCGTCTACGAGGTGCCCTGGGGCGACATCGCGGCGGCCTCCATGCTCGCGAGCCTGCCGCCCGTGCTGATCGTGATCGTCCTCCAGCGGTTCCTGGTCAGCGGGCTCGTCGCCGGCGCGCTCAAGGAGTAGCGTCGATACGGTTTACTGGTGCGCATGGCGGTGCTCATCCTCGTCGTGAACCGGTGCTGAAGCGCGCGCGGCGGCTCGTGGTCGCCGTGATCGGCGGCACGGTCCTCCTCGTCGGCGTCGCGATGATCGTTCTGCCCGGGCCAGCGCTGGTCGTCATTCCGGTCGGCCTGGCCATCCTCGCGACCGAGTTCGTCTGGGCGCGCCGCCTCCTGGAGCGTGTCCGGGAGCAGGTGCGGCGGGTGGCTCCGCAGGGCTCGGCCGGCGGGGGCACGCGCGACGGGGAGGACACGTCTTCGTCGTCGAAGACGCCGTGACGAGGCTCGATCGCGGGGCTTTCGCAGGGCTGGCCGTGCGAAAGCGGGGTACACTTCAGCCCGAGATCACGAGGTGCGCCATGGTCTTCAAATACATCATCGTCGCCACCATCGCGGCTTCCATCACCCTGTTCGCCCTCCAGAACAACGCCCCGACGTCCGTGCGCTTCCTGTTCTGGCAGCTCGATGCGGTCCCGTTGGCGACGATCATGCTCGTGTCCGTCGGGCTCGGCGTCGTGCTCGTGGGCGTGCCGCTCCTCGTCGAGCGCTGGCGGCTCCGCTCACGCCTGCGCGCGCTCGAGTCGCGGCTCAGCGCGGCCGAGACGGTGCCCGGCGAGCAGGACAGCGCCCCGGGGTCGTCGCCCTTCTCGCCGTGAGCGTGCGGCCGGCGGCGAGGCGCGCGCTCGAGTAGCATCGACGCAGGGAGGTCTGAGAATGGCTGACTTCTGGCGCGATCTCGTCTGGACCGCCGTCCGCGACACGGTGGGCACGCTACGGGTGGTCATGCCCAGCGTCCTCGCGATGCTCACGCTGGTGGCCTTGGGCGCCGCGCTCGGCTGGGTCGGCGGCGCGCTCGTCGGGCGTCTCGCGCGCGCGGTGGACCTCGACCGGCGGAGCCGGACGTGGGGCCTGACGGGAGCGCTCGCGCGGGCGGGCGTCTCCAAGGCGCCGTCGCTCCTCCTGCGGCTCAGCGTGATCTGGAGCGTCTTCGTGGTCTTTGCGACCATGGGGATCGACGCCCTCGCGATTCCCGGCGCGCCGGGCGCCACGCGCACGCTGATGCACCTCCTGCCGCGCACGCTCTCGGCGCTGCTGATCCTCGTCGTCGGCTGGCTCGCGGCGAACTTCCTCGGGCAGGGCGTGCTGATCGCGGCGGTCAACGCGGGCCTGCCGGAGGCGCGCGTCCTGGCCCGCGCGGCCCGGTGGCTCGTCCTGCTGTTCGCGTTCGCGACGGCGCTCACCGAGATCGGGATCGGCCGCGACATGGTCGTGGTCGCCTTCGGCATCCTCTTCGGCGGGCTCGTGCTCGCCCTGGCGGTCGCGTTCGGCCTCGGCGGCCGCCACCTCGCGCGCCATATCCTGGAGCGCGGGCGGCGCCGCGAGCGCGAAACCCGCGACCGCGAGACCATCAGCCACATCTGAGACCCGTGCCGATCCCGCCGGGTCACGTGCGAAGATTTTCGTATGGACGAGGGTCTGGCGTGAGCCGCTGCGGGTTGGCGGTCCTCGGGCTGGTGCTCGCCCTCTGGCCCCGAGCCGCCGCGGGAGAGACCGCCGACGCGCCCGTCGAGCTGATCGACGTGACCGTCCAGTCCCGGAGTGACGGCGTCAGGGTCGACGTCAAGACGTCGGGCCCGCCACGGTACCGGAGCGAGCTGATGGACGGGCCGTACCGTCTCGTCCTCGATTTCGAGGACACCCTGTATCACTGGACGGTGGGACCCCTGGCGATCGACATCGATCCGGTCAAAACGATCCGCGGTGGGCAGTTCCGCGCGAACGTCGCCCGGCTGGTGATCGAGCTGACGCGCGAGGTTCCCTACAGGGTCGAGGCCCATCCGCGGGGGGTGCGTGTCCTCCTGGGCGCCGGGAGGGCGTCGGCCCCGCCTGGCGAGGCGCGGGTCCCGCCCGCCGAGGCGCCGAAGCCGGCGCCCCCGTGGCGTCTCGCCGGGACCGTGTTGCGCGCCGAGGGCTCGACCGCCTACATCGCCGACGCCGCGACGAGCCAGGTCAAGAGCTACCGTGTCGGTGACGCGATCGGTGACGGCGTCGTCGAGACGATCGAGGAGCGCCACGTCGTGCTAGGGACCCCGCGCGGCCCGGTCGAGCTGCGCATGGAGGAGCTGCCCCCGGCGCGCGTGCCGCGACGATAGGAGCGGGGCCCCGCGCGAGCGTGGCATACTGCAGTACGCGGAGGATCTGGATGTGAGCGGAGTGCTCATCACGTTCGAGGGAGTCGAGGGGTCGGGCAAGACGACCCAGATGCGACGCCTCGGACGCTGGCTGCGCGCCGAGGGGCACCGGGTCGAGTGCACCCGCGAGCCCGACGGGACGCGCCTCGGGCTCGCCGTGCGCCGCCTGTTCGAGCGCCCCGGCGTCCGGCCCGAGCCGCTCGTCGAGGTCTTCCTGTTCATGGCCGCGCGCCACCAGCACGTCGCCGAGAAGGTCCGCCCGTGGCTCGCGCGCGGCCGCGTCGTGCTCTCCGACCGCTACGCCGACGCGACCGTGGCGTACCAGGGCTACGGGCGCGGGATCGACCCCGACCTGATCCGTGAGCTGAACGTCCGGGCGACCGGCGGCGTCCTGCCCGACCTCACGCTGCTCTTCGACGTGGATCCCGCCGAGGGGTTCCGGCGGATTGGCGCCCGGCGGCGCGACCACTTCGAGCGCGAGGCGCTCGCCTTCCACCGGCGCGTGCGCCGGGGCTACCTGGAGATCCTGCGCGCGGAGCCCAAGCGCGTGCGGCTTGTGCGCGCGGCCGAGCCCCCGGCCGTGGTCGCCGCGGAGGTACGCGCGCTCGTCGAGGACTTCCTGCGTGGCGCTTGACGCGATCCGCGACCAGCCGCGTGCCGTGGCCCTGCTCCGGCGGGCGCTCGCGACCGACCGCGTCGCGCACGCGTACGCGTTCGTCGGGCCCACGGGCGCGGGACGGATGACGACGGCGCTCGCGTTCGCCCAGGCGTTGCTTTGTACCGGGGGCCGCGAGGCCGGTGCAGTCGGTGGGTGGCCTGAGCCGAGACGCGAGGCCGGCGCTCCGCCCTGCGGGCGGTGCCAGGGCTGCCGGCTCGCCGCCGCCCGCGTGCATCCCGATCTCCACCTGATCGCGCCGACGCCGCCCGAGACGAACCCGAAGGGCGCCCGCGCGATCCGCATCGACGCGATCCGCGGGCTGGAGCGTCAGGCGGCGCTCCGACCCGTGATGGCGCCCCGGAAGCTGTTCGTGCTCGACGAGGCCGAGCGCATGACGGGCGAGGCGCCCCAGGCGTTTCTCAAGACCCTCGAGGAGCCGCCCGCCGCGACGGTGCTGATCCTCGTCCTGCCGCGGGCGCGGGCGCTGCCCGCCACCGTCATCTCGCGCTGTCAGGTCGTGCGCTTCGAGCCGCGCAGCGCGGAGGCCGCCGTGGTGGCGCGCGCTCGGGCGCGCACGCTCCTCGCCGAGGTGAGGGCCGAGGGCGCGGACCTCATGTTCAGCCGAACCGAGCGACTCGACCGCGAGACGGCGGAGGGGCTCGTCGACGCCTACTGGCTCCTCTGCCGTGACCTCGTCCTGGCGAAGGCGGGAGCTCCCGCCTTGCTGCTGGCCGACGCCGCGCGCGCCGTGGAGCTCGCCCGCGAGGCCGAGGCGTGGACACTCGACGAGCTGCTCCAGTCGATCGACCTCTGCCGGCAGGCGCGGCAGGCGCTCGCGCGCAACGTGGCGCCCCGGCTGACCCTCGAGGTGATACTGAGCCGCCTCGCCCTGCGGGCGGCATGAGGCGAGACCCATGGAATCCGAGCCAGAGTACCTGATCGGGGTTCGGCTCCACGAGAGCGCGCAGGCCGACGACTACAAGCTGGTCGGCCTGGACGCCCACGTGGGCGACCTCGTGGTCGTCGAGACGGGGCAGGACACCGCGGTCGGCGAGGTCCGGCGGCCCAGACGTGCGCTCCCGGAGGCCAAGCGCGACCGCCTGTACCGCCGCGTGGTGCGCCTCGCGATACCGGCGGAGGCCCGCGAGTACCGCGAGCGCCGCGAGCGCGAGCAGCGGGCGATCGTCACCTGCCAGCAGCTGGCGCGCGGACGAGGGCTCTCGATGAAGGTGGTGGACGTCGAGATGCAACCGGCGGCGCGCCGTGTCACCGTCTACTTCAACGCCGAGGACCGCGTCGACTTCCGCGAGCTGGTCCGCGACATCGCGCGCGAGTTCCACTCGCGGATCGAGATGCGCCAGGTCGGCGCGCGCGACACGACCAAGCTCATGGACGGCATCGGGCCGTGCGGCCGCCAGCTCTGCTGCTCGTCCTACCTCCGGCGCTTCGAGCCGATCTCCGTGAGGATGGCGAAGGCCCAGGACATGCCGCTCACCGACAACCGGCTGCTGGGCAACTGCGGACGGCTGAAGTGCTGTCTCCTCTACGAGTTCTCGACCTACCAGGAGCTCCGGTCGCGCCTGCCACGGGTCAACACGCCGTGCCAGGCCTCGTGCGGCGGCGGGGGCTGCATGGCGGGCAAGGTGACGTCGATCCGCGTGCTCAAGCAGACGGTGGTGGTCGGCTTCCCCGATGGGACGGAGGCGGAAGTGCCGCTCGACCAGCTCACCTGGGAGGGGCGGCCCCACATCCAGGCCCAGCTCGAGGACTCGTGACCGACCGCGCCCGCGTCTTCTACCTCACGACGCCGATCTACTACGTCAACGACCGCCCCCACCTCGGCCACGCCTACACGACGATCGCGGCCGACACGATGGCGCGCTACCACCGGCTCGCGGGCGACGACGTCTGGCTCCTCACCGGCACCGACGAGCACGGCGACAAGATCGCGCAAGCCGCGGCCAAGGCGGGCGTGACGCCGCAGGCGCTGGCCGATCGCAACTCCGCCGCGTTCCGCGAGACCTGGAACGCGCTTGGCATCGCGAACGACGATTTCATCCGCACGACGGAGCCGCGCCACACGAAGGTCGTCCAGGCGATCCTCCAGACGCTCTGGGAGGCGGGCGAGATCTATCTGGGCAACTACGGCGGCCAGTACTGCTTCGGGTGCGAGCGCTTCTACACCGAGAAAGAGATCGTCGATGGTAAGTGCCCCGACCATCAGACGCCGCTCCAGTGGATCGAGGAGGAGAACTACTTCTTCAAGATGTCGAAGTACCAGGCGTGGCTCGTCGAGACCATCGAACGCCAGCCGGACCTGATCCGGCCGGAGCGCTACCGCAACGAGATCCTCGGGTTCCTGCGCGATCCCCTCCAGGACCTGTCCATCAGCCGGCCCAAGCGCCGATTGAACTGGGGAATCCCCCTGCCGTTCGACGACAAGTACGTCACGTACGTCTGGTTCGACGCGCTCATCAACTACGTCTCGGCGCTCGGCGGGCCGGGTGACCCACGCTTCGAGACGTACTGGCCCTCGGCCCAGCACGTGATCGCGAAGGACATCGTCAAGCCCCACGCGATCTACTGGCCGTGCATGCTGAAGGCGGCCGGCCTGCCTCTCTACCGGCACCTCAACGTCCACGGCTACTGGACGCTCGGCGGCCGCAAGATCTCGAAGTCCGTGGGGAACCTCGTCGAGGCGCTGGCGCTCAAGGACACCTACGGCAACGACGCCTTCCGCTACTTCATCCTGCGCGAAATGGTCTTCGGCCTCGACGCCGACTTCTCGGAGGAAGCGCTGGTCGGACGGCTCAACGCCGACCTCGCCAACGACCTCGGCAACCTCGTCTCGCGCGTGACGACGCTGATCGTGAACTTCGGCGGGATCCGGCGAGGGTGGCAGGCCGGAGACGTCGGCGAGCTGGAGACGCGTCTCGAGCGCCGCTCGGCGCAGGTGATCCGGGACGTTGCGGCCGCGCTGGACGAGTTCGCGTTTCAGCGAGCGCTCACCGCGATCTGGGCGTTCGTCGGCTCGGTGAACGGGTACGTCGACACGACGCAGCCGTGGGCGCTCGCCAAGGACGAGACACAGCGAACGCGCCTGGACGTCGTTCTCTACGCCCTCGGCGAGTCGCTTCGTTTCCTCGGCATCATGCTGACGCCGTTCCTTCCCGACGCCGCGACGAAGATCCGGGTCGGGCTGGGCCAGTCGGGCGAGCCGACGCTCGCCGACGCCGTCTGGGGGCGGCTCGCCGCGGGCACGCGCGTCCAGAAAGTCTCCGGGCTCTTCCCGCGGGTCGACGACAAGAACAAATCGGACTTGGAGATCGGAGCCACGGGCACCTCAAGCAGGCCACCCTCGGGACAGTCCGGCCCCGCGGCACTCGTTACAATAGCCGGCCCCGCGGCACCCGCTACAATATCCGACGTCGGCAAGCTCGAGCTGCGCGTCGCGGAGGTGCTGACCGCGGAGCCCGTGCCCAAGTCGAAGAAGCTCCTCAAGCTCACCGTGTCGCTCGGCGGCGAGCCGCGGACGCTCGTCGCCGGGATCGCCGAGCACTACGCCCCGGCGGAGCTCGTGGGCAAGAAGGTCGTCGTCGTGGCGAACCTCGAGCCGGTGAAGCTCATGGGGATCGAGTCCAACGGTATGGTGCTGGCGGCCTCCATCGAGGGGAAGCTCGCCGTGCTCACGGTCGACCGGGACCTGCCGCCGGGGGCGACGATCACGTGACGCCGCGCTCCGAGCTCGGCCAGAACGAGTTCGTGGACGCGGTGCTCCAGGTTGCGGGGCGCGACGCGTCGATCGCGCGTGTGCTGCGCGAGATCTGCGGCCTCGACGGCGCGGTCCGCGCGAGCGCGCTCGACCTCGTCGGCGCCCACCTTCGCATCCACTCCGCCGCCGGCGACGTCCTCGACTGCGTCGCGGCCCTCAAGCGCGACGACGTCGCGCGGCGGATCGCCGAGCGGCTCGGCCCGGCCTAGCGCCGGACCCGCCGAACCGCGCGCGTGGAACGGGCGCTGGCCTTTCTGTCGACCTGGGGCGTCTCGTGCGCCTCGTTCGGCGGCGGGCTCCTCACGCTGTTCGTCTTCCGTCGCGGCCTGCCGAATGTCGGCTGGACCGTCGGCTACCTCCTGCTCCTCTGGCTGCTCTTCGCCGTCTTCGTCGACATCCGGGCGCTCGAGGGTTCGGAGCGCAAGTCCCTGCGGCTCCTCGTCACGGCGGTCGATTACACGATCCAGACCCTCTACCACGGCCTGCTCCTCTTCGTGCTCCCGGCGTACTACGCCGCCACCACCCTCACCTCGCGGAACGCCGGCTTTCTCGCGCTGCTCGTGGCCCTGGCGCTCCTGGCGACCTTCGACCCCTGGTACCGGGCCGTCGTCCAGCCGCGGCCGTGGCTCGGCTATGTCTTCTTCGTCGTGTCGATCTTCGCGTCGCTCAACGTGGCGCTGCCGCTGGTGGGCGTGGCGCCGTTCCCGTCGCTCATCGCGAGCGCGTTCCTGGCGTCGGTCGCGCTCACGCCCGCCGTCCGGCGCGGTCAGCGCCTGGACTGGCCCACGGCGTTCCGGACCACCGTCGCCGTGGGGGTCGTGGCGGCGACGGTCGTCGCGCTCGGCCGTGCCGTGATCCCGCCGGCGCCGCTCTTCCTCGCGCGCGCCGTGATCGCGTGGGACGTGTTGAGCACCGACGCGCTCGAGCTCGCCCCCGATCCCATCGGCGCGGACGAGCTCAGAGCGCGGGGCCTGATAGCGTACACTCCCATCTACGCGCCCGCCGGGCTGTCCCAGGCGGTCACCCATGTGTGGCGGCGCAACGGGCAGGTGGTGAACGTGGTGAACCTCTCCCCCGTCCGGGGCGGGCGGCTGGAAGGGTTCAGGACCTATTCGCGCAAGACGTCGTTTCCGGCCGATCCGACGGGCCGCTGGACGGTGGACGTCGAGACGGGCTCGGGTCAGCTCATCGGCCGGCTGCGCTTTCGTGTGACCCCGTGAGAACTCCGATTTCGCGACGAGAGGAGGCCGTCATGCCCGAGACAGTGCGCGCCGTCGACTATTTCTACGTGCTGGTGCCCGACAAGCCTGGCGAGGGGGCACGGATCCTGGGCGAGCTCAAGCGGGCGGGCGTGAACCTGGTCGCCTACTCGGGCTTCCCGAGCGGGCGCGGGGCCCAGCTCGACTTCGTCCCGACCGATCCCGACGCGTTCCGGGCCGTCGCCAAGCAGAACAAGTGGAAGGTGAAGGGCCCGAAGCGCGCGTTCGTGATCGAGGGGGACGACCGGATCGGCGCCTGCTCGGACGTTCTCCAGAAGCTGGCCGCGGCGAAGATCAACGTGACCGCCATGGACTCGGTGGCGGCCGGTTTCGGGCGCTGGGGCGCGATCCTCTGGGTCAAGCCGGGCGCCGTCAAGAAGGCGGCCGCCGTCCTGGGAGCGATGTGACGCCGGACCTCTTCGACACCCACGCGCACCTGCACTTCCCGGAGTTCGCGGACGATCTCGGCGCCGTGCTGGCACGGGCGCGGGCCGCCGGGGTGCGGCGCATGATCACGATCGGCACCGATGTCCCGAGCTCGCGCGCGGCCGTGGCGCTCGCCGCGCGCGAGCCCGACGTCTGGGCCGCGGTCGGCATCCATCCCCACGAGGCGAGCCTGGCCGACGAGGCCCAGCTCGTGGAGATCGAGCGGCTCGCCGCGGCGCCGCGCGTGGTCGCCATCGGTGAGACCGGGCTCGATTTCTTTCGCAACCTCTCGCCCCACGACGCCCAGGCGCGCGCGTTCCGGGCCCAGCTCGCCCTCGCGCGGCGGGCGAGGAAGCCCGTGCTCGTCCACTGCCGCGACGCTCACGAGGAGACGCTCGCGATCCTCGCGGAGATGCCTGTGAGCGAGACGGGCGGGATCATGCACTGCTTCTCGGGCGACACGGCGGTCGCCAAGCGCTGTCTCGACCTCGGCCTGTTGATCTCGCTCGCGGGGCCGGTGACCTATCCGAAGGCGCGCGCGCTGCCCGAGGTCGCGACGCTCGTCCCCGCCGACCGCCTCGTCGTCGAGACCGACTGCCCCTACCTGCCGCCCCAGCCCCACCGGGGCCAGCGCAACGAGCCCGCCTACCTCACGATCACCGCCGCGCGCGTGGCCGAGCTGCGTGGCGAGCCGCTCGCCGGGCTCGCGGCCCGCATGTCGGAGAACGCCCGCCGGCTCTTCGGTTTGTGAGCCTGCGCGACCTGCGGCTCTACGTCCGCGGGCGGATCAACAGCCAGCTGAGCCGGGTGCTCAACGCCCGCGGCGGCGGCTCGACCGTGACCCCGCCTCCCGTCGACGCGGTCATCGCCGGCGACCGCGCGCCCCTGGCGCTGGTCCGTCTCCTCGCGGGCCGGCCGAACGTCGAGCGCGAGGCCGCGGTCGCCCGCTACCTCGCCGCGCGCGGCGTGGGCTTCGCGCGTCAGCGCTTCGAGACGTTCGAGGGGCGCGGGGAGAACTTCGCCGTGAACGTGGGCGCCGGCCAGCGCGTGCTGCTCCTGATCGCCCACCACGACGCGGTGCCGGGAAGCCCGGGCGCCAACGACAACGCGGCGGCGGTCGGCATTCTCCTCCACCTGCTCGAGCGCGCGAGGGTCCCGCCGGACCTCCGCGTGCGCTTCCTCTTCACCGCGTGCGAGGAGCTCGGCTATCTCGGCGCGCGGGCCTGGGTGCGCGAGGCCGAGGTGGCGGGGATCGCCGGCGTGCTGAGCCTGGAGCTGTGCGGCATCGGCGACAGCCTCGCGGTGTGGGACGCGGGCGACGAGACGCCCTTCCTCGGTCGTGTGCGCGGCGCGCTCGAAACCCTCGGCCTCAGGCGGGACGTCGGCTACCACGTCGTCGGGCGCATTCCGCTCTTCGGGAGCGACCACCGGGCGTTCGCCGCGAGCGGCGTCCCCGCCTACGGCCTCACGGTGATCCCGTCGACCGAGGCCGAGGCGCTCCGGCGGTTCGTGTTCAGCCCGGTGCGGAGCGCGCTCCGGTCCCTCGTCCGCCGCCCGGTGCCCTTCGACACCTACCACACCCCGCGCGACGCCGTCGCCACGTTGGACCCACGGGCGCTCGCTCTCGTCGGCCGGGCGCTCGACGCGGTGATCGCCGCGCTCGGGTGACGCGCGACTAGGGGAGGCCCGGCCCAGGCTTGATGCGGGTCAGGAGGCGCCGGCTCCGCGGCGCTTCGGCCTCGGGGACCAGGATGACGACCTCGCCCTGGTCGCCGACCGAGAACGGGTGCACCGAGTGGGCGAGGTGCGAGCGCAGGAGCGTCGGGATGCCCTCGCTCTCGAACAGGCTCTTCACGACGACCGCCTCCGCCCGATCGCAGCGGTGCACGGCCACGAGGCTCCGCGAGTCGCGCGGCTCGGGCGGACGCGTCGGAAAGCGGATCACCTTCCCGCGGCGGGTCATCGGTCAGAGTATAGTTCGGCAGCGAAGAACGCGGGGACGGGCGCGGGCTGGGCCCATCTCGCCGCGAGCCTCACGCGGAAGTGACGTACAATCTGGCCCTGGACCCCGAACCATCCGGACGCGAGGTGCCTATGGAGAAGTTCGAGTATTTCAGCGGCACGCCAGAGGTCGGGATCGTCCCCCGCGCGCCCCACGCCGGGCCCCTCGTCCGCCAGGTCTACGAGCAGGAGCACGGCCGGGGCGGCTTCGCGGGCAAGGTCACCCACAGCTATCATCTCTACCCACCCACCAACTGGCTGCCCGCGGAGACGCGCGTGCTGGACGGCCACGTATGGGCGCCCCACTGGGACTCGCCGCTCGGGCCCATCGGCGGCACCCACCACCTCCTGAACGTCATGACGCCCGACACGCCGCGCGACGTGTACCGCGGGATGGCGCGGCTCGTCGCGAACGCGACCGTGGCGATGCACGTCACGGCCCCGCGCGCCTCCATGGACTACTTCTTCGAGCACCACTCGGCGACGCTCGTCTTCTTCGTCCACCAGGGCGGCGGCACGCTCGAGACGACCTTCGGCCCGATCGAGTTCCGGAAGGGCGACTTCCTGATCGTCCCGAAGGGGATCACTCACCGATTCGAATTAGCAGCTGGCCCGCAGTACTACTGGGTGTACGAGTCCTTCGCGGGCGACCCCGAGAAGGCCGAGTCGCCCACGACCGGGCAGTTCATCACCCACAGCCGGAGCGATTACAAGTACCCGCGCACGCTCGACACGCGGAACGAGTCGGGGCGGTTCGAGATCGTCTCGAAGGTCGCCGACGTGTATACCCGCCGCGTGCATCCGACCCACCCCTTCGACGTCGTCGGGTGGCGGGGCGACTACCTCCCGTACAGGTTCGCCGTCGAGGACGTGCGACCGCTCGTCGCCGACCGCTCGCACGTGCCGCCCTCGGGCCACACGATCTTCAAGCTCCCGGGTTGCTACATCTGCATCTTCACCGTCCGCTCGGTCGAGAAGGAAGGGATGTGGCTGCCGTTCTTCCACAAGAACCTCGACTACCTGGAGACGCTCGGCTATCACTTCGGCGACTTCTTCAGCGGCGGCGGCGTCGTCCGTGAGGGGATGGTGACGCTCCACCCCGTCGGCCTGCCGCACGGTCCGAAGCCGGCCTCGCTGAAGGCGTTCCTGGACGGGAAGAATCCGGGCGTCCACAACGAGGTGGGGATCATGGCCGATCTCGCGAACCCGACCGAGATCTCGGAGTTCGCGCTCTCGCTCTCGACGCCCGACTACATGGCGGCCTGGTCCGCCTACACGACCGATCCGCGCTTCGTGCACCGGCCCGACAGGCTCGCGGAGATCCGCGCGCTGGCCGAGCGCCACGCCCACGCGCGCGACGAGCTCCGGCCGAGGTATCCGGAGCGCGAGTGACGGCGGTCGGCGTCCGCTCCGAAGAAGCGGAGCGCGCCGCGGCGCTCGCCTTCGACCTGCGCGCGCTGCCCGACGACTTCTACGCGGACCCGTTTCCCGCCTACCACCGGCTGCGGCGCTGGGACCCCGTGCACCGCTGCCCCGACGGGACCTACTTCCTCACGCGCTACGACGACGTCGTCGCCGTCTACGCGGACCACGCGACGTGGAGCTCCGACAAGCGCGTGGAGTTCGCGCCGAAGTTCGGCGCGAGCCCCCTCTACGAGCACCACACCACGAGCGTCGTCTTCCGCGATCCGCCCGATCACACGCGCATCCGAAGGCTCTTCGCCCCGGCGTTCACGCCGAAGGCGCTGGCGGCGCTCGAGCCGCGCGTCGTCCGGTTCGTGGACGGGCTCCTCGACCGCGCCGCGGCCCGGGGCGGGATGGACGTGGTGGACGACTTCGCCGCCGCGCTTCCCGTCCAGCTGATCGGCGACATGCTTGGCGTGCCGCAGGCGGAGCGCGCGCCGCTGCGCGCCTGGTCGCTGGCGATCCTCGGCGCGCTCGAGCCGGAGCCCGGCCCGGAGCGCCTCGAGGCGGGCAGCCGCGCCGTGGAGGAGTTCAAGGACTGCCTCCGCCGGCTGATCGCCGACCGGCGGCGCCGACCGTCCACCGACCCCGGTGAGATCCTCTCGGCGCTCCTCGCGGCCGAGGACGCCGGCGACCGGCTCACCGAGCTCGAGCTCCTGCACCAGTGCATCTTTCTCCTGAACGCCGGCCACGAGACCACGACGAACCTGATCGCCAACGCCGTCGTGAGCCTGCTCGAGCACCCCGTGGAGCTGGCGCGCCTGCGGGCGGAGCCGGGGCTCCTGGAGAGCGCCGTGGAGGAGTTCCTGCGCTTCCAGAGCCCGAACCAGCTCGGCAACCGGCGCGCCGTGGCCGACGCGGCGTTCGGCTCCGTCGCGATGCCCGCGGGGACGCTCGTCACGCTCGGAATCGGGGCGGCCAACCGCGACCCCGCCCGGTTCCATGAGCCGGACCGCCTCGACCTCGGGCGCACGCCCAATCGCCACCTCGCGTTCATCACGGGCATCCACGCGTGCGCCGGGATGTGGCTCGCGCGGATGGAGGGCCGCGTCGCGATCGGCCGACTCGTCGCCCGGTTCCCGAATCTGCGCGCGGCGGGACGGCCGGTGCGCGCCCGGCGCGCGCGCTTCCGGGTGCTGAGCTCGTTCCCCGTCGCCCTATGACGCGCCTCGCGCGCCCCCGCCTCCCCGAGCCGCACCGCTGACCCCCGCCGCCGGACCCGTCGTCGCCTGCCCGTGCGGGGAGGTGTACGAGCTCAAGCCCGAGTACGCGGGCCGGCTCCTCGAATGCCCGGCGTGCGGACGCCACCTGCGCGCCGGGTCGCCGCCCGGGAGCACCCGGTCGGGGGCGTCCCAGGGCGATCCCGAGGCGTTCGACCGCGACGTCTTCCTGCTCCGGGAGCGCGTGTTCACGATCCGGTCGAAGTACGAGGTGTGGGCCGAGGACGGCACGGCAATCCTCTACGTGGAGCGGCCGACGTACCCGCTGCGGACGCTCGTCGCGTACCTCGCCGGCCTCGTCGCGGGGTTCGTGGTGCTCGCCCGGCTGGGGTACTTTGCCGAGACCGCCGGTCCGCTCGTCGGTCCGCTGCTGATGCTGCTCGCCCTCCCGGCCACCGCGTTCGTGTTCATGGTGATCTCGATGTCGCTGCGCCCGCGCCGGCACGTCACGGTCTATCGCGACGAGTCGCGCGCGGAGATCGTGCTCCGGGTGCTGCAGGACCAGCGCGTCGCGTTCCTCACCCGCACGTACACCGTGCTCGCGAGCGGCGGCGAGCCCATCGCGAAGCTCCGAAAGACCTACATCCACAACATCGTGCGCAAGCGCTGGTACGTCGAGGCGCCCGACGGCCGGAGGCTCGCCATGGCCATCGAGGACTCGATCGTCCTGTCGCTCCTGCGCCGGGTTCTGGGCCCGCTCTTCGGCTTTCTGAGGACGAACTTCGTGCTGGTGCGCGGCGAGCATGCGGAGGTCTTCGGGGAGTTCAACCGGAAGTTCACGCTGCTCGACCGCTACGTGCTCGACCTCTCGGCCGACCCCGCGCGGACCTTCGACCGGCGCGTCGCGCTGGCGCTCGGGGTCATGCTGGACACGGGCGAGCGGCGATGACCGAGACGCCCGAGCCGCCGCTCCCGATCACGCCGGACATGCTGCTCTCGCGCCGTGTCGACTTCGAGCGGCGGATGCGCCGGGCGCCGCCGGTCACGCTCGCGACCATCGCCGTGCTCGTCGTGGTCTTCATGGCGGAGGTGGCCGCCGGCGCCCTCGCGTCACGTCGCGGGATCGTGGCGGCGGGCGCGCTCGTCCGCGAAGGCGTGGCCGCGGGCGAGTACTGGCGTCTGCTGAGCGCCACGTTCCTGCACGGCAGCGTGGATCACCTCGTCGGCAACGCGATCGCGCTCTACATCCTGGGCATGGTCTGCGAGCACGCGTTTGGCCACGGCCAGTTCGTCATTCTCTACGTCACGAGCGCGCTCGCCGGCTCGCTCGTGAGCCTCCTGACGAGCCCGGGGCCCTCGGTGGGCGCGTCGGGGGCGATCTTCGGCCTACAGGGCGCGGCGATCGTCCTCTTCCGTGCCCACCGTGACCGGTTGCTGCTCCGCGACCGGCGCGTCGGGTTCGTGCTCCTGGTCTGGGCGATCTACACGATCGTCGGCGGGCTCCTGACACCGCTGATCGATAACGGCGCCCACCTGGGCGGTGCGCTCGGCGGGGCGCTCGTCGCCCGGCGGCTCGATCCCGTCGTTCTGACGCCGCTGTCCGCCGCGCAGGCGGCGACGGTGCGCCGCCGGCTCTGGCTCATCGCCGCGGTGCTCGCCTACACGGTCTGGGGGTGGCTTCGCGCATAGTCGGGCCCGCGCGTCAGCGCGAACCCGGCGGCGTGAGCGAGATCCGGCAGACCTCTCGACCGTCTTCCGCCACGGTCTCGGGGAGGCTGCAGTCGAGGCTGAGCCTGGGCTCCCTGATCCTGAGCGGAGCGCCCGGGATGGGGCCGGCCGTGGGGAACCCGTCGCGCATCAGCCCGTCGAGCCCGAACTCCCGCCACATCGCCCGCACGAGCGTCCGGGCCGCGGCGAACAGGCCGCACTGTTCCCCCTTGGAGACCTTGTAGGCGGTGCCGACGCCGTTGACGAGCTCGCCCAGCGGGCAGGCGGTGCTGGGGCGGAGCTGCGAGAGTGTCACGTGCCAGAGGTGGCACGAGCCGGCGCGTCGCAACAGCTCGTCGACGACGTAGCGGTCGGCCGCGCCGTGTCCGGTCCGCTGCGCCAGCGCCCGGGCGAGCTCGCCCCGGAGATTCGGCAACTCGTCGTCGTCGAGGTTCGGGCCGAAGATCGGAAACGAGCCGAGCGCGTCCCGATTGGCGGAATCGAGGCCGAGCAGATGCAGCGCCTCGCTCCGCTTCACCGCCAGGAGGTCGCCCGTGGCGTCGTTGAGGTTGGGATCCACGAGGAAGCCGTACCACGGACGGAGGTCGTCGAGTCGCGCCCGTCGCCTCGCCTTGACCGAGGTATCGGTGTACGCGTCGACCGAGATCATCAGGCATCCTCGCGGGAGGCCGTATCGGCGCAGCAGGTCCGGCGGCGCTCCGGCGGGCTCGGCGGCCGGCGCGTCGTCGAGGTAGCGCTTCGCGAGGTGGTTCTGCAGCACCTTCACCAGCGTGCCGATGCCGAGGTTGTCGATCGGCCCGCCGTCGAAGAGGTGGACGTACCGGCGGTCGTCGCCCGTCCGATAGTCCCGGAGGGTGACGCTCGCAAAGGCGGCGGGGAACGCCCCGGACGCCATCACGGCCCGCGCGACCGGGTAGCTGGCGAGGTCGGACCTGAGGCGGTTGAACTCCTCGTTCGCGAACACGAACTTGCGGCCGTTGACCGCGTTGGAGGCGTTGATGAGAAGGCTCGGGCGCGGGACGAGGCGTCGGCCCAGATCCGCGAACGTGGCGCCGTGGAAGAGATTGGCGTCGAAGACCTGGACCATGATGTCCGAGCGGTCGAACGCGGTGAACCAGTAGCGGAGCGCGTTGCGCGGATCGAACCAACGGACGAGCCACCGGAGCTGGAAGTCGCGGGCGAAGCGCGCGTCGACCTCGCGCCGCGTGAACGCGATGCCGCGCTCGCCCTGGAGCATGTAGTAGGCCGCGGCGAGCGAGCCGCCCGAGACCGACGAGATCGCGTCGACCCGGTCGAGCGCGCCCAGCTCGGCGAGCTCCAGCATCACGGCCGCGCCGAAGTTCGCCGCGCGGCTCCCGCCGCCGGACAGCGCGAGCCCGACGAACATCCCGTCCCGGAACGCGTCCGCGGACAGGGTCACGGCGGCGACCGTCGCATTGTCGCGTCCGTCGCGGTTGACGCTCGCCCACCACGGGACGAGGGTGCAGGCGGAAAGCAAGAGCGCGAGGACGGGCAGGGCGGAGCGCCTCATGCCGTCGGCCCGAGGGGAGGCCGGAGGTCGGCGGCGGCGGGCAGGCCGGGGAGGGACGTTGCGGCGCGGGCGCCGCGGCAGATCGCGTGGGCGACCGCGTCGGCCGCGGCGAGGCCGAGGCGGGTGAGATCGGCGCGGTGGTCGCCGAGCGAGAGCGCGAAGAGCGTGTCGCCGTCGAAGGCCGTGTGGGGCGGCGAGAGCGCGCGCGCGAAGCCGAGCATCCCGAGCGAGGCCAGCGTGGCGGCGTCCGCGCGGTCGAGGCGCGCGTTGGTCGCGACCACGCCGATCGTCGTGTGCTCCGGCGCGGCGAAGCGCCCGAGCGCGGCGCCCGCGAGGAGCTCGCGGGCCGAATCCACGAGCCGCCGCCCCTCGGCGGCGTCGCGCGTACCGGCGACGAGAGCGCCCGTCTCGGGGTCGCGCACGTCGCCGACGGCGTTGACCGCCACGAGCGCGCCGACGACGATCTCGCCGAGCCGCACGCTCGCGCTGCCGATGCCGCCGCGCATCGCGCGGGCGATTCCGTGGATCTTGCCGACGCTCGCCCCGGCGCCCGCGCCGACGCTGCCCTCGGCCACGGCGCCCGCGACGGCGCGCGCGGCGGCCTCGTACCCCATCTCGCGCGTGGGGCGGGCGCGACGGTCGCCGACGCCGAGGTCGAACAGGAAGGCGCCCGGCACGTGCGGGACGATGGCCGGGCCTGCGGTGAAGCCGACGCCGCGCTCCTCGAGCCACCGCATCACGCCGTAGATCGCCTCCTCGCCGAACCGGCTGCCGCCGCCCAGGACGGCGCCGTTGACCGTCGTGACGAGGTGGCGGGGGTGGAGGTAGTCGAGGCCGACGACGTCGTTGGCGCCGCCGCGCAGCGCGACGCCGCCCGTCGCGGGGCGGTCGCACAGGACGACCGTGACGCCGGTGAGGCCGATCGGGTCTGCCGCGTGCCCGACGCGGAGTCCCGGGACGTCAGTGATCATTTTAACGAGGTCCGCGCGGCCGGTGCGATTGGTGGGTGGCCTGAGACGAGGCGCGGCCCGGCTGCGTTGCACATGTCGCGATTCATTCCACGCCGGGTCCGCGCGGCCGGTGCGATTGGTGGGTGGCCTGAGACGAGGCGCGGCCCGGCTGCGTCCGCCAAGGTCGCTCTTCACTCCGCGGGACGAGGTTTGCGACTGACGTCGGAGGCGCGGAGCCGGCCCGAGGCGACTTCCGCCGCCACGTCGAGGGCCCGCCGGGCGAGGGCGCGCGCGAACGGGTGACGACCCGCGTCGGCGTCGGGATCGGCGAGCGCGGCCGCCGCCGCCCGGGCGAGTGCGCCGAGGTCGGCGCGCCCCGTCGCGTCGAACACGAGCGCCATCTCGGCGAGTCGCCGCGCCCAGCGGCGGCGCGCCTCGGGGCCGAGCTCGCGCGCGATCACGCGGCCGACGATCGCGTCCTCGCGCTCGGCCTTGACCTGGTCGGAGACGACGAGTCGGCTCTCACGCGCCGCGAGGAGCTCGACCGCGTCGACCTGCACGGCTTCCGGATCGAGGAACCAACCCGCCATCTCGGGGAGCTCGGCGAGCGCGGCCGAGCGCTCGACCAGCGCGGGATCGGCGGCCGGAAGCCGAGGCGGCGCCGGCGCGGCGGCCCCGTCGAAGAGCCGGCGCCAGCGCGCGAAAGCCTCGGGCGGCGCGGTTCCCTCCGCCGCGTGGAGGGCCAGCGCCTCGGCGACGAGGCCGACCGCGCGCGCGGGATCGCACTCGACCCACGGGAGCTTCTGGGACGACCGGAGGGCGGCGAGCTCGGCCTCGAGCCGCCGCTTGGTGATCTCGCCCCCCGCGACCTCGAGCATCCCGGCCGTATCGTTGACGATGAGCGAGCAGAGGGCCGCGCCGCCGAAGCCGCCCTCGAAGAGGATCCAGAGGGCGCGTGAGCCGCTGCCGTCGACGCCCGAGGCCCACGCGCGCGTGGCGCGCTCGGCCGCGCGCTCGACGACGGGGCGTGGCGCTGGACCGGGGGGCGGCGTCACGCCCCGCTGGGCCAGCCGGTAGAGCGCCCGCTTCGCGGCGCGTCGCACCGCGCGCTCGGCGCCCGACGCGAGCAGAGAGAGCGCGGGCAGGGCCTCGGCGCCGTGGGCGTCGGCGAACGAGCGGAGCGTGTCGTCCAGGGCGTCCTCGGCGAGGCCGCGGAGCCGCTCGGCGTCGAGGGCGGGCACGGTCATCCGAAGGTGAGCCCGAAAAACGGGTGCTGCGGATGGTCGTGGAAGTGGGCCTTGCGCGCGTACTCGAGCACGGCCACGTAGCGCTCGAAGCGGTCGGCCAGCCGCCGGTAGAGCGGCGCGCCGGTGCCCCCCGTGCGCGAGCTCGCGCGGTCGTGCTCGGAGACGAAGGCATACGCGCGCTTGCCCTGGTCGATGTAGTAGCGGGTCGAGGCGGTTCGCTCGACGCGCTCCGGGAAGATCCCGGTCATGAAGAGCGTGAAGTCGCCGATGTGCCGCCGTACGACCACCTCGCGCTCGGGCTGGAAGGAGGCCGGGTTCTCCCAGGCGGCCTGCGTCTCGAGGAGCATGTCCACGACGGTCTCGAGGCGCGGCATCGCGAACCCCTGCGGGTAGAGGTGGTCGGTGCGGGCGAAGCGCGTCAGGAGATCGGCGAGGTACGCCGAGGCGGGATCGTCGCCCAGGGCCAGATCGCCGAGACTCGCTCCGATTGCCCGACCGAAGAACTGCCGGAGCTCCACGATTCGGATGATAGCAAAAACTTGCTAGAATCCGAGCCCGTGGCCGACCGACCGGATACCAAGCTCTCCTGGATGCTCGTCGCGGCGAGCGTGCTGTTCGCGGCCCTCCTGCTCTACGTCATGTTCGTCGGCTACCTTCCCGCGAAGCGGCGGATGGCGAGTCTCGAGGTCGAGCTCAAAGAGCTCTACCAGCACGAGGCGGAGCTCCAGACGAAGGTCCAGGCGCAGGCGCAACGCGAGCGCCAGCTCGCGACGCTCTCCGCCGAGCGCGACGCGCTGGCCAAGCGCGTCGACGCGCTCGAGCGCGAGCTCGCCGCCGCGCGCAGACGCCGCTGAGCGCGCCTGCCGCAGGCCACCCACGGAGTGCTCCGGCCTCGCGGCCCCCGCTACAACGCCGCTGAGCGCGCCTGCCGCAGGCCACCCACGGAGTGCTCCGGCCTCGCGGCCCCCGCTACAACGCCGCTGAGCGCGCCTGCCGCAGGCCACCCACGGAGCG
>QHSA01000059.1 GCA_003220315.1 Candidatus Rokuibacteriota bacterium | reverse complement strand
CGCCTACGAGGCGGACGTCCTGAGCTGCGTCCAGCGTGGCCGGGTCGCCTTCGGTTTCGAGGATCACCCCTGTCGGATCGGTGAGGATCATCATGGTCCCTGATTCCGACAGGAAATCGCGAGCCTGCTGCATGACCGGCACGCTCGCATCGATCAAATCGCGATGGGGGTGTTGCAGTGTCTCGAGTTCCTCCACCTGAACCGGCGCATGAGCCCGAGAGCGCCCCGGGTCGACACCGGCTGAAAGACAGCGCGACCACGAACGCTCGATGACGCTGCGGACGGCGCTGGACGGCAGCTCGGCGCCGCGCAGGAACCGATCCCACGCCGCCATGACCTGCTTTTCTTCATCCGGATGCGGGAAACCCGAGACAGCCTCGTCCGACTCCATGTGGCCTCCTCTATTCACTCGGCGGCCTCTCAGACGACCATCCGCCGCGCAGGGTCAGTCGCCTCACGCCTCGCACCGAGTCAGCCCGTGTAGCCCTCGACAGTCTTCGCAGCTCGAACCCGGGCTTCGCCGGGGTCGAGCCCCGCCGCCCGGCGAGCCCGTCTCTGGCGGAGCAAGTCCCAGCACTGGTCCAGCGTGACCTGGAGCCGTCGGAGCCGATCACGGTCGACGTCGGTCACCTTCCCGTGAGACTCACGCTCGAACAGCTCGTGTTCCTCGCGCGCAAGTTCGTTGATTCGGCCGAGGACCTCCGCGTCGTCCATGGTGCCTCCCTTTCGTCCGCGCCGGTCCCGATCGGGTCGTGCAAGCTCGAGAAGCGGCGCCATAGCATCTCCATCGATCATCGGAACGGCACGTGCTCCAACACCGCTCCGATCGAGGGCTCCGAGTATACGCCGAAGGCGTCGACGATCGTCCCGTGCCATCCGTTGGCGCTCTCGACCGCGTACACGATCGACATGTCATCCGGATCAGAGGCGCCCTCGAACCGACGGTATCCGCGGATCACCAGGTCGCCCGGGTCCAGCGTCTCGTTCGTGTCGATGACCCGCAGACGTCGTCCAACGATCGAGAAGCGCGCGACGAATCCCTTGCCTACGAATTCCTCGATCGCTTCACCGAGCGTGGCGGGCTCAATCCCGACCATGGCGCTCATCCTGAGAAAGACCGACGTGTCTGGGCGGAAGGACGCCCTTCGGTGTGGCGACGGTGGGGGGGAACGCGATCGCGTGGTCCAGGACATCCTGGCCGGCAGGCCGCACGGCGTGCGTCGGGTCCGCTTTGGTCGAAGTGGCTGGCACTGCCGTCACGGCCATCACGCCGTAGGCAGCGGCGACGTTTGCGGATATGGCATGGCGACGCCGACGACGAGTGCGACCAGAGTCTTCATAGGCCCGCCATCTCTTTTAGAGTGTGCAACGGTCGGTAACGATGCTGCGTCTTCTCTGTTCGACGAGGAAAATGGCAGAGAAGTGGTGGGCCGTCAAAGACTCGCTTCCTCGGGGTCGTCGGGGCCAGCAAGATCCGCGGTGCGCGCGTGGCACCAGCGCGGACCGCCGCTCGCTGACGAGCGCGGCCACGCTCGGGACTGGCGTCATGAAGCCGGTACCGGCACCCACGTTTCCGGGCAGCTCTGCACGTTCGGGTAGTACGCCCCGTAGCTCGGGCAGTAGTACCAGTACGTCGGAGCGTCGTAGGACGGGGAGTAACCGTAGTACGGGAAGACGGGGCCGAACCCGAAGCGGCCGTGTCCCCCACGGTCGAAGTGGTGCCCGTCGAAATCATGGTGCCCGTCGAAGTGGTGCCCATCGGAGTCATGGTGCCCGTCGAAGCCTTGGTGGCCGAAGGCCCCACCCGGGTGACCATCCCCGAAGCTGTGGCCGCCCATGCCTCGCGCCTGGCTGGGCGCGGTGATCGCGAGCATGATCGCCAGGGCGGCGAGCGCGACGAATGCCAACTTTTTCGGACGTGTAAGCTTGTCCACGCTGATGCCTCGCTTTCTCCCTCCACACTTGGGACGCGACCGCGTCACGGGAGATTCAACTGTTAACGTCTCTCACCAGCTTGCGTTGACGAGGTCTGCCACGACGGCAAGAATCCGCAAGTAGGAGTCCTGCTGCAACGGTCCGGGGCTCTCTGCCCTCTGAACGGTATGGGGCATGACGATTTGGTGAGAGACGCGCGTCGTCCGATCGAGCACGTCCGTGCCGTCTCTGGCCCGGCCGCCGTGGCCAGCAACGAAGGCAGGTCGCATCGCTGAGTTATGTGGATCGTCCGGGTCGCTCTCAGCCGCCCCTACACCTTCATCGTGCTCGCCCTGCTGATCCTCATCGCGAGCCCGGTGGTCGTCCTCCGCACACCCACCGACATCTTCCCGAACATCGACATTCCGGTGATCGCGGTGGCCTGGCAATTCACCGGCCTCAACCCGGAGGAGATGGAAGGGCGGATCACGACCCAGTACGAGCGAGTCCTGACGACGACGGTCGACAACATCGAGCACATCGAATCGACGACCGTGAACGGCCAGGCGATGGTCAAGATCTTCCTGCAGCCGCATGCGCGCCTCGATACCGCCAACGCGCAGGTGACGGCGGTGTCGCAGACTATCCTGCGCCAGCTGCCTCCCGGCACCCAGCCGCCGTTGATCATCAACTACAGCGCGTCGACGGTGCCCATTCTGCAGCTCGCCCTGTCGGGACTCTCCGAGTCGGAGCTCAACGACGCGGGCCTCAACTTCCTCAGGACCCAACTCGTGACCGTCCCCGGCGCCTCGATCCCGTATCCGTACGGCGGCAAGCAGCGCCAGATCATGGTCGACCTGGACCAGCGCCTGCTCCAGTCGAAGGGGCTGTCCCCGGCCGACGTCGTCACCGCCCTCGGCCAGCAGAACATCGTGCTGCCGTCCGGCACCGCGAAGATCGGCGAGTTCGAATACGACGTCGCCATGAACGCCAGCCCCCGGACCGTGGCCGAGCTGAACGACCTGCCGGTCAAGGTGGTCGGCAATTCGACGATCTACCTCCGGGACGTCGCCCACGTGCGCGACGGCTTCGCGCCGCAGACGAACGTGGTCCGCCGGGATGGCAGCCGCGGCACGCTCGTCACCATTCTGAAGACCGGCACCGCGTCCACCCTCGACGTCGTGGCCGGTATCCGCGCGCTCCTGCCCCGCGTGATCCAGACGCTCCCACCGCAGCTCACCGTTCAGCCGCTGGCCGATCAGTCGATCTTCGTGCGCGCGGCGGTCAGCGGCGTGATTCGCGAGGCGGTGATCGCCGCCTGTCTCACCGCCGCGATGATCCTGCTCTTCCTGGGGAGCTGGCGGAGCACGCTCATCATCGCGGTCTCCATCCCGCTCTCGATCCTGACGTCGGTCATCACCCTCAGCCTGCTCGGCGAGACCATCAACATCATGACGCTCGGTGGGCTCGCGCTCGCCGTCGGCATCCTCGTGGACGACGCCACCGTGGAGGTCGAGAACATCAACCGCAACCTCGACATGGGGAAGCCCGTCATCCAGGCCATCCTGGACGGCGCCCAGCAGATCGCGGTGCCGGCGCTCGTGTCCACGCTGTGCATCTGCATCGTCTTCCTGCCGATGTTCCTCCTGGGCGGCGTCGCCCGCTACCTCTTCGTCCCGCTGGCCGAGGCGGTGATCTTCGCGATGCTGGCGTCGTACCTCCTGTCGCGCACGCTGGTGCCCACCATCGCGAGGTACCTGCTCTCGCCGCCGGTCGAGGGCGCGGCGCCGTCGCGAAACCCGCTCGCCCGCGGGCAGCAGGCATTCGAGCGGGGGTTCGAGCGAGTCCGCCTCGCCTACCGGCGGGTGCTCACGCTGCTGGTCGGTCGGCGCGTCGTGTTCATCCCGATGTTCCTGGGCGTCTGTCTCTCCGCCTTCCTGCTCGCTCCTCGACTCGGCGAGAACTTCTTCCCCGACACCGACAGCGGGCAGTTCACCCTCCACCTGCGGACCCAGACCGGCACCCGCATCGAGGAAACCGCCCGGCTGACCGACCTGGTGGAAGCGGCGATCCGGCGCGAGATCCCGGCCGGAGAGACGGACGTGATCCTCGACAACATCGGGCTGCCCTACAGCGCCATCAACTGGATGCACAGCGCGTCGGGCGTCATCGGGGCCGCCGACGCCGACATCCTCGTCTCCCTGAAGGCCGACCATCGCCCCACCGCCGACTACGTGCGGGCCCTTCGGCAGAAGCTGCCGGGGGAGTTCCCTGGCGTCACGTTCTACTTTCTGCCCGCCGACATCGTGACGCAGATCATCAACTTCGGGCTGCCGGCCCCGATCGACATCCAGGTCGAGGGGGCGGACATCCAGGGCAATCGCCGGGTGGCCGACAAGATGCTGAACGAGCTCCGTCAGGTGCGTGGTCTGGTCGATCTCCGGGTCAATCAGCGGTTCGACTATCCGAAGTTCGACGTCGTCCTCGACCGCACGAAGGCGGCACAGGCGGGCTTCACCGCGCGGGACCTCGCCAGCAGCCTGCTCGTCTCGCTGAGCGGGAGCTTCCAAACCACGCCAACCTTCTTTCTGAACTGGCAGAACGGGGTCAGCTACAACCTCGCCACCCAGACCCCGCAATACCGGATCCAGTCCCTGCACGACATCGAGAACATCCCGGTCAGCGCCCCCACCGCCACGCGGCCCGGCATCCTCGCCGACGTCGCGTCCATCTCGCGCGCGAGCGAGATGGCGGTGCTGTCGCACTACAACATCCGCCGGGTCGTGGACATCTACGGCGCCGTGCAGGACCGCGACCTCGGCGCGGTGGGCCGCGACATCGCGCGGGTCGTCGACGCGAACCGGCCACTGCTGCCACGAGGAAGCTTCCTCACCGTGCGCGGGCAGGTCGAGACCATGCGGACGTCGTATTCCGGGCTGTTCGTGGGACTCGGGTTCGCGATCGTCCTCGCCTACCTGCTGATCGTCGTGAACTTCCAGTCCTGGCTCGATCCCTTCATCATCATCACGGCGCTCCCGGCGGCCCTCGCCGGGATCGTCATCTTCCTGTTCCTGACGGAGACCACGCTCAGCGTCCCCGCCCTGATGGGAGCCATCATGAGCATCGGAGTCGCGACCGCGAATAGCATCCTCCTCGTATCCTTCGCCAGGGAGCGGCTCGGCGAGCACGGAGACGCGACGACGGCGGCCGTCGAGGCCGGCTTCACGCGGTTCCGCCCCGTCCTGATGACCGCGCTCGCCATGATCATCGGCATGGTGCCCATGGCGCTCGGGTTCGGTGAAGGTGGCGAGCAGAACGCGCCGCTGGGCCGGGCCGTCATCGGTGGCCTCCTGTGCGCCACCGTCGCCACCCTCGTGTTCGTCCCGTCGGTGTTCGCCCTGCTGCACGGGCGGCGCTCGTCCGGGGCCTCGTGATGGCGACCGATCCCGCGAGCGAGTTCGTGACGACGCCGGAACCGACCGTCCCTGGCGAGCGTCAGCGCTCGGCGCGCGTCGGCCCCGCGCTGCTGTTCGGGCTCGCCGTGGCGACCGGCATCCTCGGACTCGGCATCTACTCGGCAGTCCGGGCCCGGAGCGCGGCCGACGCCACGCTCGAGTCGACCACCGCGGACGCCGCCGTCTCGGTCGTGAACGTGGTGTCTCCGACGGCGAGCGCGTCGACGCAGGAGATCCGCCTGCCGGGCACGACGCAGGCGTTCACCGACGCGCCGCTCTTTGCGCGCACCAGCGGCTACGTGAAGGCCTGGTACTTCGACATCGGCGCGCACGTGAAGCAAGGACAGCTCCTTGCCGAAATCGAGAGTCCCGAGGTCGACCAGCAGCTCGAGCAGGCCCGGGCCGACCTCGAGACGGCGCAGGCCAATCTGCGGCAGGCCCAGATCACCGCCGACCGCTGGCAGGCGCTCCTCGAGACCGACTCGGTCTCCAAGCAGGAGACCGACCAGGCCGTGAGCGCGCTCAGCGCGATGAAGGCCACCGTGAATTCGAATGTCGCGAACGTCCGCCGGCTCGAGCAGCTCCAGGCGTTCGAGAAGATCGGGGCACCGTTCGACGGAATCATCACCGCTCGCAACGTGGACATCGGGGCCCTGATCAATGCGGGATCGAATACCTCGGGCCGGGAGCTCTTCCACATGACGGCCATCCACACGCTCCGCGTGTTCGTGGCCGTCCCCGAGGTCTACTCGCGAGCCGCCCGTCCCGGAAGCACCGCAACCCTCACCCTCGATGAGTTCCCGGGGCGGTCGTTCAAGGGCACGCTCGTGAGAAACGCCAACGCGATCGACCTCACCTCCCGCACGCTGCTGGTCGAGGTGGATGTCGACAATCCGAGCGGAGAGCTGTTGCCCGGGGCCTACGTCTTCGTTCACCTCAAGCTTCCCGAGCAGATCGCGTCGGCCACGGTTCCCGCCAACACGCTGCTCTTCCGGGCCGAGGGATTACAGGTCGGGGTGGTCCGGGACGGCCGCGCGCAACTCGTTCCGGTAACGATCGGGCGTGACTATGGCACGACCGTGGAGATCGTCGCCGGCCTCCAGCCAACCGACCAGGTCATCGTGGCTCCATCGGACTCGCTCACCAGCGGCACCCCCGTGCGAATCGCGGCCGCGCCGGCCAGGGCCCGGCCATGAGGCGACGAGCCGCGGGACTGGCCGGGCTCGCGGCGCTCCTGCTCGGCGGCTGCATGGTCGGCCCCGACTACACGAAGCCATCGGCGCCGATGACGCCGGCCTACAAGGAGGCGGAGGGCTGGAAGGCCGCTGAGCCGAGCGATCACCTGCCGCGGGGTCAGTGGTGGGCGATCTTCGGTGATCCCGAGCTCCACACGCTGGAGGAGGAGGTCGCCACGGCCAACCAGAATCTGAAGATCGCGGAGGCCAGGCTGCGCGAGGCCAGGGCCATGGTCCGTTTCAACCGAGCCGCGCTATTCCCGACGATCTCGGCCAACGCTGGCGCAAGCTCCGTGCGCGACTCCGCGAACCGTCCCTTCCTTACACCAAACGCGACCACGATACCGGGCGTGGGTCATAGCAGCAGCGGCGACATCCTGCTTGGCCTCGACATGTCCTACGAGGTCGATCTGTGGGGCCGCGTCCGACGGACAGTGGCGGCGGCTCGTCACGAGGCCCAGGCCACCGCCGCCGATCTCGAGACCGCCCGGCTCAGCCTCCAGGCCGAGCTGGCGATGGACTACTTCGAGCTACGGGCCGCCGACGCCCAAAAGCAACTGCTCGACGAGACGGTGAAGGCGTTCGAGGCGGCGCTCCGGCTCACGACGAATCGCTTCCAGGGCGGCGCGGCCCCGAAGTCCGACGTCGCCCAGGCCCAGACGCAGCTCGACACCACGCGGGCGCAGGCCACCGATATCACGGTGCAACGGGCGCAACTCGAGCACGCCATCGCGACGCTGATCGGGAAGCCGCCCGCGGCCTTCAGCCTGCCCCCTCGTCCGCTGGACACCCGGCCGCCGGGTATCCCGGCGGGCCTACCGTCCCAGCTGCTGGAGCGGCGCCCGGACATCGCAGCCGCCGAGCGCCGGGTCGCCGAGGCCAACGAGCAGATCGGCATCGCCAAGGCCGCGTACTATCCGACGTTGATGCTGAACGCCTCGGTCGGATTCGAGGGAAGCTCGTTCGGGAACGTCTTGAACGCATCGAGCCTCCTGTGGGCGGTGGGGGCATCGATCACACAGACGATTTTCGACGGCGGGCGCCGCCGCGCCACGTCCGACGCCGTGCTCGCCGCCTACGATGCGACCGTGGCCGGCTACCGTCAGACCACGCTCACCGCCTTCCAGCAGGTCGAGGACAACCTGGCCGCTCTCCGCATCCTCGAGCAGGAGGCGCAGGAGCAGCGGCGGGCGGTGGAGTCGGCCGAGCAATCGCTCCAGCTCTTCACCAACCGCTACCGGGGCGGAGTCGACAACTATCTCCAAGTCATCACCGCGCAGACCGTGACCCTCACGAACCAGCGCAACGAGATCGACATCCTCCGTCGCCGCATGGACGCCAGCGTGTTGCTGGTGAAGGCGCTCGGCGGCGGCTGGGACGTGTCGGAGCTGCCATGAAGACGAGTCCTCCACCTGGGTGGGCTCCGATTCCGAGACCCCTGCGGCCTGGGATCACTCCAGGAGCGGCTGCCCAGACTCGAGGACGGGCGGTGGTTCGGCGCGGCGGTACTCGGTCGGCGTCATGCCGGTGATGCGCCGAAACGTCGTCGTGAAGTGGCTCGGCGTCCGGAATCCCACCGACCACGCGATTTCGGCGATCGCCACCGTCTGAGTCGCCAAGAGCGCTCGCGCCTCGTCGATCCGGCGCCGAACCACGAATCGATGCGGGGACACGCCGGTGCTGCGCTTGAAGAGTCGCGCAAAATGGTACGGGCTCATGTGCACCACGGCGCTGAGCTCCGCGAGCCGAAGCTCCCGTCGCAGATTCTCGTCGATGTACGCCGTCACTCGTCGGAGTCTGCACGCAGGAAGGTCGCCGTCCGTCCGCTCCGCAACAGCGGTCGTCACAGGCAGGCTCTGCGGCATGCCGCTCGTCGGTGTCACGTCCACCATACGTGTGTCACTCACGAGCCGGCTGGGTCGCTCTCGGGGCGTCCAACGTCGTCATGACGTCGCCGAGCTGCTTTCGCAGAAACAGCCGGGCGCGGTGCACGCGCGTCTTCACGACGGGGACGCTGAAGCCCAGGACCTCCGCGATCTCGACATTCGACAGGCCCTCGACGTCGCGCAGCACCAGCATAGTCCGGGAGCCAGCGGGCAACTCGTCGATTGCCGCGGTGAGCGCCAGCCGCAACTCGGTCTGGATCGAAGGGTCGTCCACGCGCGCCGACCAGTCGGCCGTGGGCCCGACGTGGCGGCCCCGCTCATCGAAGAGCGGCAGCACCTCGTCCAGGGACACGTCGCGACGCTGCCCCTGCCGGCCGCGGAGTTTCTGGTAGGCCGCATTCGCCACGATGCGGTAGAGCCAGGAGCCGAAGGCCGACTCACCCCTGAAGGTATCGATCTTCCGGACCACGCTCCAGAGCGCGTCCTGCACGACTTCCTCTGCGTCCTGTTCGTTTCCCGTGATCCCCACGGCCAGGCGGTACGCGCGCTCCCCGTACGTGGTGAGCAGACGCTCCGCCGCCGTCGACTCGTGTCGCCTCAGCGCTTCCAGGAGCGCGAGATCCCGGTCGGCACGCCGCCCATCAGCGACGGCGCTCGTGTCGGGTTCGAGAACCATTTCAAGACTCATCTCCATCCTCCCCGCCGAGAGCTCGCCAGCCCTCAATCGCGAACGCCATGTGGCTAGGCTAGGTCGTCGAGCGGGAAGCGTCTACCCTACGTTGGTCGGGATGGGTCACTCCCGGCGGAGGTGATTCCAAGTCTCGAGACGAGGCGGACCAGTTCAGCCACAGACCCGGCCTGCATCTTGTGCATCACGTGTCCACGCTGTTCCTTGACGGTGACCTCGCTGGTGCCCAACTCGCCGGCGATCTGCTTGTTGAGTAGGCCAGCGACAACTCCCCTCAGCACGTCCCGCTCGCGCGGGGTCAGGGAGGCGTACCGGCGACGAAGCTCGGTGAGCTCGTGGCGTTCCCCCCGCTCCGCGCGATCGCGCTCGATCGCGTTCCGAATGGCGTCGAGCAGGTCCTGGTCGCGGAACGGCTTCGTCAGAAACTCGACGGCGCCGGCTTTCATGGCCCGGACCGACATGGGAATGTCGCCGTGGCCGGTGAGGAAGATGATTGGTAGCGCCGCCTCCGTGTCGGCAAGTTCTCGCTGGAGGTCCAGCCCGCTCAGCCCCGGAAGGCGCACGTCGAGCACGAGACATCCCGGAGCATCGGGCCGGCGGGCGCGCAGGAACGCCTGGGCGGTGGGAAAGACCTCCACCCCGAGCCCCACGGAGCTGATGAGTCTCCGGAGGCCGTCGCGGACCGCGGCGTCGTCATCGACGACGAAGACGATCGGCGAACCCGGCGTCATCGTATCCCCGGCAGAGCGAAGTGAAACGTCACGCCGTGATTGGGGTTCGGTGTCGCCCAGAGCCGTCCCCCATGCCCTTCGATGATGGAGCGGCTGATCGACAGCCCCATGCCCATGCCGCCGGGCTTCGTGGTAAAGAAGGCGCTGAACAGCTGGTCGACGTTCTTCGGATCGATCCCGACGCCGGCGTCCTGCACGGCCACCAGAACGTCATCACCGTCGTGTGGCCCCGATCGAACCACGAGCTCGCGCGGCCGGTCCTCGACCGACGCCATGGCCTCGATGCCATTCATCACGAAGTTGATGATGACCTGCTGCAGCTGGACGCGATCCGCCAGGACGAGAGGCATCGCCGGCGCCAATTCCACCCGCAACGACACCTGATGTCTGAGCACCTCGGTGCGCACCAGCGCCGCCACGTCGCGGATGACATCGTTGATGTCCACCGTGGCTCTCCGTGGATCGGTCTTCGTCGCGAGCTGGCGGATCCGCTGGATCACGTCCGCCGCCCGGAGGCCGTCCTTCACGATGGCGTCGAGCGCGTCGCGGACCATTTCGAGCTCGGGAGTCGCCCCCGCCAACCAGTTGAGCGACGCGTTGGCATCGGCCACGATGGCGGCCAGCGGCTGGTTGACCTCGTGGGCGATCGACGCGGCCAGCTCGCCCAGTGTCGTGACGCGGGTGACGTGCGCGAGCTCGGCCTGCGCCTGGTGCAAGGCTTCCGAGGCCAGCATGTGTTCCGTGAGGTCGCGGCCGATCACGAGCACGGCCTCCACCCGCTCCGAATCCGGCCGCAGAGGCGAGTAGCTGATCGCCATGTGTCGGCGTCCGAGAGCGGTGGCGAACCACTCCGCGTAGCTGACATCCTCCCCCGCGAAGCATCGATCCAGACTCGGCCTGACCTTGTCCTCGAAGACCTCCATGCCCAGGAGGTCAGCGACGTGCATCCCGACCGCCTTCTCGGCTGGCACTCTCCAGAACCGCTCGAAGACAGGGTTGACCCGTTGATACCGATAATCTCTTCCGATGATGGAGACGCGATCAGGGGAGCTCTCGAACACCTGCCCGGTGAGATACTCCGCCCGCTTCCGCTCGGTGATGTCCGTAATGGTCACGAGCACGCGGTCGAACCGAGCGGACGGCTGTGGGAACGTGATCGTGAACAGCGCGGTCAGCGTATCTCCCTTCAGGCTCTGGAGAACGGTCTCGGCCTCGAAGGACGTCCGCCCCTCCGCGATGGCGATCAGCTCGCGCAGAAAGACCTCTTGGGTCTCTGGCACGAAGACTTTGTGCAGTGAGACCAGGAGCTCATCCTTGCTCTCGGCCGCGAACAACTTGACGGACACATCGTTGACGTCGACGATCCTCACCATCGTGATGGCTTGCTGGACGAACTCCGGGTGCGCGGCGAAGTATTCGCGGAAATCGCGCACCCCCCTGGATCTCAGCTCATCGATCGCGACCTTGACCTGGGAGAAGTCTTCCTCCCAGATCGACACCCCGGTCGAGTCGAAGATATAGCGGTATCGCTGCTCGCTCTCGCGCAGCCTCGCCTCGGCCTCCTTGCGCTTCGTGATGTCGTTGTTGGTTTCCAGGATCGCACGCGGCCGACCTTCCTCGTCTCGCTGCAACGACCACCGGCTGGCCACCACGACCCGGCTTCCATCGGCTCTCGTCTGTACGAGCTCACCTTCCCAGCGGCCGGCACCCAGCAATTCCGCCCGGATTTGCTCGAGCGGCGCAGGAAAGACGGTCTGCATCAGGCGGTGAGGAATGCTCCCGACGGCGTCCGCTGCCGTCCACCCGTACAACTCTTCGGCCGCGCGATTCCAGTAGGTGATCACATCGTTCATGTCACGCACAAAGATGGTGTCGTGCGTGAGATCGAGCAGTCCCGCCTGCTCCCGCAGGGCGGCTTCGGCGCGTCTGCGGCCCGTGATGTCCACCATGACCCCACGCAGCCGCGCTGCGCGTTCTTCGTCGACGACCACGGTCACCAGGTCTCGCAGCCACACGACACTGCCGTCCGCGGCGATCATGCGGTACTCGAAATCGTGGTCGCGTTTCTCGCCTGTTGCCCTGTCGCGGAATGACACCGCCCATTCGCGATCGTCCGGGTGAAGATGATCCTTCCAGAATGTCGGTTCGGACAGCCAGCGGGCGACCGGCTCGCCGAGGATGCGTTCGGCCTGGTTGCTCACGAACAAGAACTGAAAGGTCGTAGCGTCGGCTTCCCAAACAATCCCCTCGACCGAGTTCACCAGGTCCCGGAACCGCTGCTGCGCCGCGACGGCCTCGGCGACGGCCACGTGCAAACGTTCGTTGGTCCGCTGGAGGTCCGCCGTCCGGTCGCGAACCCGGACCTCGAGTTCCTCCCGGGCACTTCTCAGGGAATTCTCCGCCCTGCGTCGTGCAGCGCTCATCGTCGCCATGAACGCCGCAACCAGCACGAACAACATCAGACGCGGGGCCTCGGCGACTTCGATCTTCAGTGAATCGAAGGGAGGCGTGAAATAGTAGTCGAACGCCAACAGGGCCAATCCCCAGGCCACCAGCGCCGGCCGCAACCCGCTGACCCAGCCCGTGATCAAGATCGCCACGAGCAACAGCTGAGCGCCACCGAGCACCACCGGTCGCAGCCATAGCGCCAAGATCACTGCGGCAGTCACGCACAACACGGCGACGGCGTATCGGACGACCGCGAGCTGCGCGATGTCGCGTTGCATCTGGCTTCCCCTCAGTCGCGACCGGTGGATTTCACCAACGGAACCCCCCGTCGCTTGCCCTTGGTGCCGCGCTGGCTTACCGGTACTCCTCGTCCCGTGTGTCGAACACTTCGCCGGCCTCCTCGTAACGCCCGAGCGGTCGACCGGCAAAGGTGATCGGCGCCTCGAGGGCAGATTTGAACACGGCCGTCACGCGGAGGCTAGGGCCGTCCGTACAGCGTCGAGAAGGGTAGCGCTTTGGAAGGGCTTCGTGAGGAACGCCACCGCGCCGGCCTGGAGGGTTCGCTGGCGCGTCTCGTCGTCGCCGTGAGCCGTCAGAATGATGACAGGGATGCGCGAGCCCGTGGCGCTCAGATGCCTCAGGAGGTCGAGACCGTTCATTCCGGTCATCCGCAAATCGAGCACCACGCAGCCGGTGTTCTCCCGATGGACAGTTTCCAAAAAGGTTTCCGCGGATTGAAACGTCTCGACTCGGAAGCCCACTGACGTCAGGAGATTCCTGAGCGACCGACGCAGTGATGCGTCGTCGTCCACGA
This sequence comes from Candidatus Rokuibacteriota bacterium, assembly GCA_003220315.1. Classification (GTDB taxonomy): domain Bacteria; phylum Methylomirabilota; class Methylomirabilia; order Rokubacteriales; family CSP1-6; genus 20CM-2-70-11. The sequence continues at coordinate 1,365 of QHSA01000059.1, read as the reverse complement.
CGCAGACCACCCGCCCGTTGTCTTGGACCATCTCGACTCCTAGCCTCTATCCTAGTTTGCACGCGCGGAAAGCGTCTACCCTACCTTGGTGGGGTGCGGCCACCGCGACAGTCGAGTTTCTCGAGCTCGACGTGCACCGACCTGCAAGGGTTCGACCGGGCCGCCTTCATGTGTCGAATTTCTGAGGAATCGTCCGTTCTCAGACGCCTCGTCGGCGCCTTGTCACAGCCGGTTCGTGTGGCGGCGTCACGCGAGCAGGGGTTCCCGCTCGGCTGTCGCGTTCTTGCGGAAGAAACTGGGATGCGCCCGAGCTCGTCATAAGAGTGCTGTGGACGATGCGAAGCGATCGCTGGACGACCAGTGGAGGATGACATGGCGAAGATTCGCGCGCTCTCGATCGTGGTACCCCTGGGCCTCGCCCTCCTGGCGACGGCCAGCCCCGCCCGCGCGTACGTCGTCGAGGCGCTGACCTCGGTCCCCGCCGACGAAGCCGCGGACAAGGAGACCCTGGAGCAGGCGATCCGGGCAGCCGTCGCCGACATCGCGACCCACGCCGTCGCTTTCACGCCGACCATCGTGTCCCTGCTGGAGACCAAGCTGGTCGGCGATCGGATCTACCTGTTGGTGCTGCTCGCGGACGCGGCCGGGGAAGCCGAGATCTTCGAGATCGAGTCGACGCAGCCGGGCCTGCAGCCGCGCTGACGCGGCATGGGTGTCGCGCGCCGCCTGTGCCGGCATCCGTACGCGCTGGGGTCGACCGCCCTCCTGATCGTGGTGATCGTTGGGGGAACCCTGGCGCTATCCCTTCCTCCGCAGACGTGATGAAGCGGGACGATCCGGCGCCGAGGGCGCCGTGAGACGGCATCGTGCGGCCGTGGAGGCCGTCGTCAGGCGTTACGGCGTTCCGATGTTTGCGAAGAGCACCACCACGGAGTGCGCCTCTGCCCGATAGGTATAGCCGGGAACAGGCAGGGCTGTCTGCCACTGCCCGATGTCGTCGGGGGAGTCGAGAGACGTGTCGATCCAGCGGCGCCATGGGTCTCGGGCCTCGTCGCCCATCGACGGCAGCTCGAAGTCGAGCGGCTCCCAATACGCGTTCAGGATCAGGTGGACGACCAGCTGTCTGCTCTGGATCTTCGCGGTGAACGCCAGGCTGTGGGACGAATCCCCCCAGTCCGGCTGGTCGAGTTTCACGCCGTGCCAGGCTCGATGCGCGCCCCGGAGAAGCTGGTCCAGGCTCACGTGCTGGCGTTCGGGCTCCACCTCTCGCAGCAGTCGTCGTCCGTTGAGCAGCGCCACGAACCGGTGCACGTCCGCGTGCGTGGCGACCAGCGTCCAGTCGAACCAGCTCGTCTCGTTGTCCTG
>QHSA01000242.1 GCA_003220315.1 Candidatus Rokuibacteriota bacterium | reverse complement strand
GACGGGGTCGAGCTGGAGGCCGGCGACGTAGCCCGCCGGGACCATGAGACGCCCGTCTTCGTTCCAGCGCACCTTGCAGACGCCGCGCTGCCCGGGCGGGATCAGGCAGCGGTGGCCGCACGCGTGGCACCGCACGCGGCCCGCGGAGAGCCGCTCGTACAGCTCTCCCTCGCGCGCCAGACGCCTGAGCTCGTCGACCAGCGCTGTCACGGCGCCCACATCGTACGCGCGCTCGCGGAGCCCGTCACGCCGCGCTCCGCGTCACCACGCCCGCCGCGTAGCCGACCACGCGGTCCATGTCGCCCGTCACGTCGCCCGACGTCATGTAGTCGAGCACGCGCGCGCGGTCGGCGCCGAGCTCGCGCGCCGCCCAGAGCACGGCCGCGAGCGCGCCGATCCCGCACGCCTCCCCCGCGCCCTCCTCCTGGGCGCGGAGCACCGCGTCGGGGTCGAATCCCTCCACGCGCCGCAGCAGCTCCCGGTCGAGCCGGTTCGCGATCGCCTGCGGGTGATAGTGCGAGAGATCGGTGCTCGCGACGAGGAGCGCCGCGTGCCCGCGCAGCGCGCGGGCGAGCGCCAGCCCGAGCGCGCGTGCGACGTCGCGACGCTGGTCGCGAAGCATCACCGGCACGAGCCGCCACTCTTCCGCGAGCGCCCGTTGCAGGAACGGCAGCTCGATCTCGACCGAGTGCTCCGGGTCGCCCCGCACCGGCGTGAGGCCGGCGCCCAGCTCCTGTCGCAGAGCGTCGTCGAGGACCCGGCACGTCTCGCGGGCGAGCGTCACCTGGCCGAGCGGCGTCCGGTAGGCGCCGTGGCCCGAGATCAGCACCGCGCCTTCGAGCGGATAGTGCATGGGCCCGACCACGGCGACGACCTCGGGCGCCAGCCCCCGCGCCGCGGCGAATGCGTGGCCCGCGACGGCGCCCGAGTACCGATGCCCCGCGTGAGGCGCGATCAGCGCGACGACGGCGCCGTCGGCCGTCACGGCGCCTGCGGCCGTCAGGTGGCGGTCGACCTCGTCGCCGAGCGTCCGCGCGTCGCCCGGGTACCACTGACCGGCGATCGGCGAGGGCCGCACGTCCACAGGGCTCACCTTCCCGTCTCGATATTGTCACCCAGCGCGAGGCGAGGATCGAGGGTGCCCCTGGTGTGACACTCCTCCGCGAGCGCCCGCTGCAGGAACGGCAGCTCGATCTCGACCGAGTGCTCCGGGTCGCCCCGCACCGGCGTGAGGCCGGCGCCCAGCTCCTGTCGCAGAGCGTCGTCGAGGACCCGGCACGTCTCGCGGGCGAGCGTCACCTGGCCGAGCGGCGTCCGGTAGGCGCCGTGGCCCGAGATCAGCACCGCGCCTTCGAGCGGATAGTGCATGGGCCCGACCACGGCGACGACCTCGGGCGCCAGCCCCCGCGCCGCGGCGAATGCGTGGCCCGCGACGGCGCCCGAGTACCGATGCCCCGCGTGAGGCGCGATCAGCGCGACGACGGCGCCGTCGGCCGTCACGGCGCCTGCGGCCGTCAGGTGGCGGTCGACCTCGTCGCCGAGCGTCCGCGCGTCGCCCGGGTACCACTGACCGGCGATCGGCGAGGGCCGCACGTCCACAGGGCTCACCTTCCCGTCTCGATATTGTCACCCAGCGCGAGGCGAGGATCGAGGGTGCCCCTGGTGTGACGAGAATGGTCGAGGAGCGACGGAAGCGGCGGGAGAATTCCGGAAAGGCTTCGAGACGGTGGAGGCTGGTCGGCTGGTGACGCGGCGCGAAGGCGTCTACTTCACCAGCGTCGAGCGCTGACGCGGAGGGCTAGCGAGTCGACGGGCCCGCGGCGGTGGGCGCCGGCGCCGATGCCGACGGCACCAGCACTGGGCGCGCCGCGCACCCCATGAGCGTACCGACCAACGCGATGAGCCCGGCCGCGATCACGATGCGACGGAGTCCCTTGTCCATGACGATCTCCTAGCTTTTCGCCTTGCTGTACGACCGTTTTGCGCTGTTCAACCGTTTCGCGGTCCGATGCACGAACTGGCACCACTCGCGGTTCGTCGCGCCTTCCGCCTCGCCCGTCGAGGTCAGGATGTCCCGGCTGACCTTCGCCCTGTCGTCGTCGGAGCCTCCGTACCGGGGCTGGTGAAGGTCGCACCAGCGCACGGTCAGAATCTCCTCGAACGGGTCCCGCCCCGGGGAGCAGCCCGGGCAGTAGAACGAGGCGAGGTTCGGAGTGTCCGCGAGCTCCATGCCGGCGATCCTAAGCACAGCCGGTGCCAGGCCATGAACGCGCGGCGAGTCGAGGACTTAGCGGTTACTCATCACGGTGGGCGGTCCATAAAATGCCACCGCGGCCAGAACTGTTGACCGAAGTGTCACCACAGCGCGTGTGGAGCCCCCGCGGCGAACCGATCTTCGGCGAGCAGTGCCAGAAAGCGCCGCGTCATCTCAGCGCAGGCCCTCCAGTCGTGAGCGGAACTCGTCGCCGAACTGGCGATACGGAATCGGGAACACCGTGCGCCAGTGTTCTCGAGGCTCGGCCTGAAGCGCGAACCGTCCGAGGAACTCGAGCACCTTGGCGCTCCCATAGCGCTCGATGAGCCAGTCCACCGCGAGGAACGCCTGGCCATACGTGGATGGGGCGCCGAGCTGATTCATCGACCCTGACCCAGCCCGCGCTGGTCGCGAGGACCTGCAGGTCGGGGAAGAACTTGACGGGCATCTTGGAAGTGATGATGGATCGAACGATCTCGTCCCGCGACTCTCGGTACTGGCGAAGCCCGAGCAGCTCCAGCACCTGGAACTTGACCCAGTCGGCGTGGCCCTCGAGGATCCACATGGCAGCACCGCCTCGCCCGCCTTCTGCCAGCTTGTGCTGGCTGACGTGCGTCAGCTCGTGGGCGAAGAGCCCCGTGCGCGCCAGCAGATGCATGCGTGCCAGATGATCGCCCCGCAGGAAAAGGCCAACCCGCGTGGCGACGCCCGCGGCGAAGCGACCCTTGTCCCAGGCTTGCTGGCGCTCCTCGCCGGCGATCTGGATGAGCCCGTCGACGAATGTCGCCTGGTTGACGTAGATGTACGCCTTGGTGCCCACCGGGAAGGGAAGATCAAGCTTGTTGCTCATCGTCCAGGCGACCGCGTTGATCAGGTCGGCGTCACTCGGGCTCTTGCCGAGCGGCGACGCCTCTCCGATGAACCGAATCTCGTATTCCCGATACGGACCCGCCGCGCTCGGCGCCGGCCCTGCCAGGGGCACGAGGATCAGCAGGACAAGCCAGGCGAGAGGAAGCCCCGATCGCCGTCGGCGATCATTTCCTGACCGATCGGCCATGAACTCACCAGGTCGCCGCTCGGCTCGACGGCGCCGGCTCATCACGACATCCTCGAGTAAGTCTGTGAAATCTCGGAAAGGGTGAGGTGCCATCGACACGCTCGGCGCGTTAGGCATTGTCCTTGCCATCCTGAATCAGCAGGAGGTACGAACGATGCTCACGCCCCTGTCGAAGACTCGAGCGGCCGAGACCCTGATGCAGTGGATCGTATACGCTGGCCTGGTCGCGCCCTGGGGAGTCATCCTGGCGTGGCTGGCTTCAGGACTGGCCCGGCAGTAGCGCCGGTCACCGTGAGAGAGCCATGACTTCGACAACATTCTGGCTCGGGGCGTTCATGCTCGTGGCTGTGATCCTCGTCGGCCTCGGCGCGGCTCTCCTCGTCAGCCTGCAGGTCCTCGGTCCTCACGCTCGCCGCGCGACTCGTGGCCACCATCACTGATCGGTAGGCAACGGGCCAGTTCGAAGGTGGTGACGTAGCGCCCTTGGGGGCGTCCGCCCCCAGCAGCCGACTCGGATTCCGGTGTATCGCTCGTTGGGCATTGTCACCGTCCGCAGCGCGAGGATAACTCCACTCATGGAGGCTCGCTCACGGAGATGACGACGCTGCCGCGTCTGTCCATCATGCTCGCAGCGCTCGTGGTGATCTGGTGCAGCCCCGCCGTTGCAGAGGAATGGTCGCGCGCCTACATCTCACGTCTGCCCGACTCCGCGTTCGCCGTCGTCGAGACCGCGCCCGACGGCCGGAAGGTGCGCCACCTTCCCCACCACGACGAGACGGGCGGGGTTGATCTCGCTCACCTCAGGGCTGCGCGCTCACGCCTGGGTCAGGTGAGGTGGCTCGACCCCGCGAGCGAGGCCGTCGCGCGCCGACATCTGGAGGAGCACTGGCGCGAGCTGAACCGCTGACCCGGTCATCCCCTTCATTGACGCCGACCACCCTCCCGGCTATCCTTCCGGCGGTCCCAGCCGACCAATCATAGGGAGAGCATGATGAAGAAGCGTCTCGCGAGCATGATCGCGCTGAGCGTGCTGACCCTGATCGCCGTCCTGTCTCCACCCGCAGCGACCCAAACGCCCGCCTCCAAGGTCGCCGGCGCGCCTAAAGAGCTCCGCGTCGGCATCGTGACGCTGCTCTCCGGGCCGGCCTCCAGCACCTTCGGTATCCCCGCGAAGAAGGCCGCGGATGCCTGGGTGGAGAAGATCAACGACGAGGGCGGCATCGGCGGGGCGAAGCTCGTGCCGGTCCTCACCGACGAGGCCGGGCCCGGTGACAAGGTCGTCGCCGAGTTCAGGCGCCTCGCGGCGGACGAGAAGGTGGACCTGGTCATCGGCTACATCTCGAGCGCCAATTGCGTGGCCGTGCCCGCCGTCGCAGAGGAGCTCCGGGTCCTCACCGTCCTCTTCGACTGCGGGACCACCCGGGTCTTCGAGGAGGCGAAGTACAAGTATGTGTTCCGCACCGCCGCCCACACGGGCATCGACGGGATCGGCGCGGCCCGCTATCTCCTGACCGCCAAGCCCGATGTGAAGACGGTGGCCGGCCTCAACCAGGACTATGCGTGGGGGCGGGACTCGTGGGAGATCTTCATCCGCGCCCTCCGCAAGCTCAAGCCCGACGTCCAGGTGGTCGAGACCCTCTGGCCCAAGCTCTTCCAGGGCGACCTGTCGGCCGAGAT
>QHSA01000058.1 GCA_003220315.1 Candidatus Rokuibacteriota bacterium | reverse complement strand
GGCCGCTCTCTTTCATCTCCGCGACATGGGCCTCGGCCAGATCCACCAGGAGGACGTCGTGGCCGGCACGCGCCAGCGCGGCCCCCGTGTACCCGCCGATCGCGCCTGCGCCGTAGACCGTGACCTGAATGGGCTCACCCTCCCTGGCCGTGCCGGACGGGTCGCATCATAGCCTGAACCCCGGGCGTTTGACAGACTGAGGCTTCCTGCCTAGGCTCCGTGGGGACGAGGAGGTCGCCAATGTCGAAGGGGCGCACGGCGCTGGTCGCGGTGCTCGCGGGGACGCTGCTGCTCGGGCCTGGCCCTCGATCGCGAGCGGAGCAGGCGTCGCACATCCTGGTCGTCGGTCCGATCGACGGCTACGGCGCGCTCCTCGGCGGCGTGTCGGAAGGGCTCCAGTCCGCCGGCCTGGCGGACGCGCCACCCATCCGGATCGACATCCGGAACGCGCGCTCCGGGGACGAGGCGAAGGCCGCGATCGGAACCGCGCTCGAGGCGGGCGTCAACGCGATCGTGACCGTCTTCGGTCCGTCGACCCAGGCGGCGCGCGCGGCGACGACCACGATCCCCGTCGTCTTCTGCCCGGTGGCCGATCCGGTCGCCGCGAAGCTCGTCGTCTCGAGCGAGGCTCCGGGAGGCAACCTGACGGGCGTCGCGAGCGCCGATGCCGAGGCGAGCCGGCGGCGGCTCGCCGCCTTCCGCCAGGTGCTGCCGGAGCTCAAGCGCCTGGCCGTCCTCTTCGATCCGGGCTTCCCGCCCGACCGTGTCCAGATGACGAATCTGGAGCAGATCGCCCCCTCGACCGGCGTGACCCTCGTCACGCGGGCGGTCGGCGACGAGACCGCCGCCGTCGCGGCGCTGCGGGGGCTCGGTCGGGCCGACGCGGACGCGGTCTTCGTCCTGAAGGAAGCGCTGCTGCGGCGCGCGGCGGACGAGGTCGGGCGCGCCGCGGTCGCGCAGAAGCTTCCGATCCTCGTCGGCGACCAAGACCTGGTGACGATGCCGGGCGTGGTGGCCGCTGTCGGCCCGGACCAGCGGGAGCTCGGGAAGATCTGCGGCCGGATGACCGCCAGGATCCTCAAGGGCGCCAGGCCGGCCGACCTTCCGATCGAGCATCCGGTCTTCGAGCTGCTGGTCAATCTCAAATCCGCGGGAAGCCTCGGGGTCGCCGTGCCCCAGCGAGCGCTCGAGCAGGCCGTTCGCGTGATCCGTTGAGGGGGCGGCAGCTCCGGCGCGTCACGCGCAGCACCGTCGTCGTCCTCGGTGGGCTCGTGGCCCTCGTGATCGTCGCCACGGCGCTCTTCGCCGGCGGCCTCGCGCCCAGCGCGCCCGACGAGCAGAACTTCGACCTGATCGAGTCCGCGCCCGGAGCGAAGGCGCTCTTCGGGACCGACCGGTTCGGCCGGGACGTCCTGAGCCGGGTCATCTACGGCTCGCGGATCTCCCTCTACGTCGCCACGGTCTCGATCGGCATCGCGATGGCCATCGGCGGCGTGCTCGGGCTCACGGCGGGCTACCTCGGCGGCGCCTGGGACAACGTCATCAACCGCGTGATGGACATCTTCTTCAGCGTCCCGGGCCTCCTCCTCGCGGTCGGCATCGCGGCGATGCGTGGCCCCGGCGTGAACAGCGCGGTCGTCGCGATCTCGATCGTCTACACGCCCCTCTTCGCGCGCGTCATGCGCGGGCCGGTGCTGGCCGAGCGCGAGAAGGACTACGTCCAGGCGGTGCGCGCCCTCGGCGCGACGCGGCTCGCCGTGGCGCTCAAGCACGTGCTCCCCAACGTGATGTCCCCGTTTGTGGTCCAGGGGACGGTCGCCTTCTCGCAGGCGATCCTGATCGAGGCCTCGCTGAGCTATCTGGGCCTCTCGGCCCAGCCGCCGACGCCCTCGTGGGGGAACATGCTGAACGAGGGGCGGACGTACCTCGAGACCGCGCCGTGGATCTCCGTCTTCCCGGGCATCGCGATCATGCTGAGCGTGCTCGCGTTCAACCTGATCGGCGACGGCTTGCGCGATATCCTCGACCCCAACGTCCAGTGACCCCCTGACAGCGAACGAGCCACAGGACACCGAAGGAGCCACAGCGATGACGACTCGGTTGACCCGAAGAGATCTCCTGAAAGCCAGCGGCGCAGCCCTCGCCGCGCTCTCCGTCGGCCGGCCCGCGCACGCGCAGGCGCCGAAGCCGGGCGGCACCTTCGTCTCGGCGCAGACGACCGAGGCGACCGGCCTCGACCCGCAACTCGTCCCGGCGTTCTCGCGCAGCCGCCGCTCGCCCATGATGTACAACCAGCTCGTCCGCTTCGACGCCGAGATGACCCCCGTGCCGGAGCTCGCCGAGTCCTGGCAGATCAGCCCGGACGGGCTCACGTGGACCTTCAAGCTCCGTGAGGGCGTGCGCTTCCACGACGGCCAGGAGCTGACCTCCGCCGACGTCAAGTTCACCTTCGACCGGCTCTTCGAGAAGTCGCCCGGGAAGTCGGACTTCATCGCGGTGGACCGCGTCGAGCCCACGGGGCGCTACGGGGTGAAGTTCCTGACGAAGGAGCCCTTCGCGGGGCTCCTCGCGGCGCTCGGCGGCTTCTGGGGCTTCATCCTCAGCGAGGCCGGGATCAAGAAGCACGGCGACCTCAACACGGCCGCCCTCGGCACGGGCCCCTTCATGCTGCAGGACTGGAAGGTCGAGCAGCAGATGGTCCTCAAGCGCCACCCGCACTACTTCAAGAAGGGGCTGCCCCACGTGGACGAGGTCATCCTCCGGATCATCCCGGACGAGGCGAATATCGTCGCGGCGCTCCGCACGGGCCAGATCCACCACGCCTTCCTCGAGGACAACAAGAACTTCAACCTCCTGAAGGACGAGAAGACGCTGACCGGCTACCGGAGCTCCCGTCTCGGCTACGACTTCCTCAACATCAACGCGAGCCGCGGGCCGCTCCGGGACGTCCGCGTGCGACAGGCGATCAGCTGGGCCGTGGATCGGAGCCAGGTGCTGCGCGTCGCCGCCTCCGGGTTCGGCCGGCTCACGGCGCCCGCGACCGCGCCCATGAAGCAGTGGCAGCTTCCCGAGGAGCAGTGGATGCGCTACTACAGGCCCGACCTCGACCGCGCGAAGAAGCTCATGGCCGACGCGGGCCAGGCCGGCGGCTTCACCGTGAAGCTCGGGGTCATCCCGACCTTCCCCACGATGGTCCTGGGCGCGCCCGTCGTCGCCGCCCAGCTCAAGCGCATCGGCATCACCGCGGAGATCGAGAACGTCGAATACGCCGTGTGGATCAAGCGCTGGCTCGCGAAAGACTTCGACCTGACGATGAACACCACGCCGGGCTACGCCGACCCCGACACCGCGTTCTTCCGCGCGCTCCATTCCACGAAGGGCCAGAACTGGAACAGCTGGAGCGTCCCCGAGCTCGACAGCCTCATGGAGGAAGGGCGCCGTACGCTGGATCAGAAGAAGCGGAAGGACATCTACGACCGCGTCCAGATCCTGATCCTCGAGAACGTGCCGCACCTCTGGCTCTTCTCCGCCGACACGATCGACTTCACGCAGGCGTCCGTGAAGGGGTTCAAGCAGCACCCGATGACGCTCCTGTACGGCTTCGAGGGCGTCTCGCTCGACCGGGCGTGAGCGAGGGGCGTGCGGCGCTGAGGGGGAGGCGCTGAGGGTGGGCCGCTATCTCGTCGTGCGGGCGTACTCGATGGCCCTGACCCTCCTGGGGCTGACGGTCCTGGTGTTTCTGATGCTCCGGCTCATCCCGGGGACGGTCGTCGAGCAGATGATCGGCGCCGACGCGATCGTGAGCCCGGAGATGGTCGCGCAGCTCCGGCGCTTCTTCGGCCTCGACCAGCCCTGGTGGGTCCAGTATTCCCGCTGGCTCGGCAACCTCGCCCAGGGTGATCTCGGCACCTCGTGGCGCACGGGCAAGCCCGTCGTCCGCCTCATCCTCGAGCGCCTCCCGGTCACCATCGAGCTGACGCTCCTCGCCGTGGGGTTCGCGCTCGCCCTCGGCATCGCCGCCGGCATCGTCTCCGCCGTGCGGCGGGACCGCGCCGTGGACAACGTGGTCCGCGTCGGCGCGCTCCTCGGCCTCTCCGTCCCGGTCTTCTGGCAGGGGACGATGCTGATCCTCTTCTTCTCGATCTACCTCCGCTGGATGCCGCCCGTCGTCTGGGTGGACTTGTTCGCCGACCCGCGGCGAAACCTCACGATCATGGTGCTGCCCGCCCTCTGCCTCGGCACCGCGAGCGCTGCCAACATCGCCCGCACCACGCGCGCCTGCATGCTCGACGTCCTGCGCTCGGAGTACATCCGCACGGCCGCCGCCAAGGGCCTCGCGGGCCGCGCCGTCGTCATGAAGCATGCCCTCAAGAACGCCCTCATCCCCATCGTGACCGTCGCCGGCCTCCAGATGGGCATCCTCCTCGGCGGCACCGTCGTCGTCGAGGAGGTCTTCACCCTCCCCGGCGTCGGCCGCCTCGTCCTCTGGTCCATCTACCAGCGCGACTACCCGCTCACGCAGTCCACCATCCTCTTCGTCGCCGTCCTCTTCATGGCGATCAACCTGGCGGTGGACATGGTGTACGGGTATCTCGATCCGCGGATCCGCTACGGGGAGTGAGCCGGGGAAGGCGCTACCGCATCACGGCCGCTCGCCCTCTGGCGTGGGCAGCCCGGCGGCGACGCGGGCGACTGCATGCCGCCACCGCTGCCTGCCGTCGAGCCCGGCGAGGCTCTCCGAGCGCAGGAGATGCTCGACCTCTCCTCGGGCCAGGCTGACCTTGTCCGCGCCGGTCACGATGATCACACGATCGATGACCGTGTAGCGATCGAAGACGCGGATGGCCGTGGCCGCGGCGAGGGTGCGCGCCTCGACCGGCAGAGTCGGCGCGAGGGTCACCGTGAGCGCGGTCCCCTCGAGCGCGAGAGACTCGACGAGTCCTCTTTTCATGCCGTCCTTCCTCGGGCGTCCTCCTCGGGCGTCTCCTCCTCCAGCCGTCCGAGCATGAGATCCAGGACGCGAACGAGTCGGGGATCGAACGTCCGCCCGGACTCGTCGCGAACATAACCGCGCACGTCCGTGTTCGGGATGGCCTTCTTGTATGCGCGGCGCGAGGTCATGGCGTCGAACACGTCGGCCACGCAGGCCAGGCGGCTGATCGGATGCTGCGTCCAGCCGGCGGGAACGGACGGATAGCCGCGCATGTCGAAGCGGATGTGATGCTCGAAGGCGACGATCATCGGCAGACGGTTCGAGCCTGGCAGGCGGCTCAGGAGATCCGCGCCGAGGACGGGGTGACGTCGCATGACCTGCCATTCCTCTTCGTCGAGCGGGCCCGGCTTCCGGAGGATCTCGTGCGGGATGGCGATCTTGCCGACGTCATGGAGCATCCCGGCCATGGCGATCTCCCGGAGGAGGGTCTCCGGCAGGCCGATCACGAGCCCGAGGCCGATCGAGATGACGGCCACGTTCACCGAGTGGTAGAGGGTGTACTCGTCGTAGGACTTGATGCTCGCGAGGCGGAGCACCAGCGCCGGGCTCTGGAGGATCTGCTCCAAGAGCGTCGAGGTGAAGACGCGCAGCGTTCCGATTTGCTCCACGGCGAGGGGGGAGCGAGCGCGGACGGTCGCCTGGATGTCGCGGAGTGCGTCGATGGAGCCGTAGTAGGCTCGTCGGGCCGTCGCTTCTCCGCTCTGTTGCTCGGGCTGCACCGGCGGACCCAGCCGCACGTGGGTCAACCCCTTGCGAGACGTCCACGACGACGGCTCGCCGCCCACGCCCTCGGTCACGGCCTCGAGGAGCGCGTCCACTTCGCGTGGCTCCACCCCCACCATGAACGAGATGCTCCCGATCTGCCGCTCGTTTTGGCAGACCGCGAGGAACTGACGGTAGAGGAGGCTCTCCCGGGGGAGGATCCGATCGTCGGCGACGAGAACGTCGCCCAGGAAGCGGTACACGAGCCTCCCGTGCGAGCTCAGGTAGGCGGTCAACGCGTCGTGCAGCGTCTGCTTGGCTTTGACGGTCTGGGCGTGCATCGGTGGATAGAGCGCGGCCGTCCGGACCATGCCGTGCAAGCACCCGAAGACGTGCGACGCCTGCTCGGTCGGGCTACCGGTCATCGACGGCCTTGGGGGAGACCGGGCACCCGTGGCTTCCGGGCGCTCAGCGTCTGGGCGGCCAGATCACGGACGCGGCGCTCGGCGCGCCTCCAGAACCAGGTGCGTCGGCTGACGGCAGCCTCGAGAACGCTCAGCGCCGCCGAGGTGCCGATCGAGGCGAGCGCGCGGATCGTCCCGAGCTGGACCTCCGCGTCGTCCTCGCTTCGGGCGCCCGGGCCCAGGAGCACCTTTCGCAACTCCGGGACCGCGCCGTCGTTCCCCGGGGCACCGACCGCGCTGATCGCCGCCCGTCGCACCGATGCGTCTGGATCATGCACGCGGCGGAGAACCGGCGCTTTTGCGGCTGCCCCGCCGACCTGGACGGCGACCCGCACGGCCTCCAGCCGGACCCGCGGGTCGGGGTGCTCCAGCGCGGCGACGATGGCCGGGAACGCGGACGCGTGCCCGATCTTGCGGAGCGTGTAGAGGGCGTTCCTCACCACGAACCAGCGCTTGTCAGCGAGCCGCGACAGCAACGGGGGGATCGCCGGCACTCCCACCCGGGCCAGCACTTCGCACATCCGTATCCGGACCCGTCGGTGTGGCTCCTCCGCGAGGAGCGCCGTGAACACCTCGACTCCCTCCGGGCCGGCGAAACGCAGATATTCGGTCGCGACGTCCATGGGGCCCATCGGCGGGTCCCGACGGAGGAGATCCACGACGAGCGAGACGTGGCTCGGCCCGGCGAGCTTGCGGCGGATCAGCATGGTCGGGGTCGGGGGCTCTCGGGATACCTCGGGCGCGGCGTCGGTCGCCACGCCGCGCAAGACCCGGAGGACCAGATCGGGCTGGCCGCCCGCCAGCGCCTCGCGGGCGATCTCCGCCAGCGCATCGGCTGCGAACCCCGGATATTCGCCCGGATGGACGCTAGAGACCAGCGCCAGGAGCACGTCCGCGCTTCGCGCGAGGAGCACGTCGGGGCGGCAGGCGTCGATGATCTCCTGCCGCAGCTCGAGTAAGAGCGGATCTTTGTGCGAGAGCAGGGCGGGTCCTGCCGGAGACGCCCCGGGCTCAGCGCCACGCTCGAGCGTCAACGTGATCGCCTCCAGCAAGCGCAAGCGCTTGCCTTCCTCCCAGGGGTACTCGAGCAGCTCCGTCGTCAGCGCGACGAGCCGCTCCCGTGGGACGTGGCGGGCGATCCCCCGCAGCTCGTCCTCGGTGACCTGCGTGAGCAGGTTGAACGCGGTGAGATCGCTCGCCGCGCCGGGCAGGAGGCAGTCGGTGAAGAAGGGCGCCAGCGTGGCGTCGGGGAGGAGCATGAGGGCCTCGAGCGTCGTCCGTGCGCGAACCTCGCGGTCGCCACTGCCTTGCGCCATCGCGCCGAGCATGTTCACCGCCGCGTAGAGGCGATCGACGCGCCCGCCGCGCGAGACCGTCTGGAACCACTCGAGCAACCCGGTACGGTCATAGGCCAGGCTCTCGAATCGCTTGTCGACCAATTCCAGGATCGACTCGACGAGCAGATCCAGGGCGTCCCCGTCCGTCCAAGCGAGGCTCGCGCCCGAGCCCGACTCCTCTATGCCAGTGCCCCAGCCGGTGTCCAGAGCCGAGGAAGCCGGGAGGCCCCCGAGACCTGCCCCGCCGACACTCACGCGGACGACGGCTCGGTCACGGAGGTAGCTGTGCGCGGCGGTGATGGAGGCGAGCTGCTCGATCGGCTTGTTGAGCAGCTCCAGCATTGCCTGGAGCTCCCAGTTCTCGACCGACGGCTCGATGCTGAGCTCGCCGATCCCCCGGGACTGCATCTCGAACCGGAGACCCTTCAGCGCCCGGTCCGTGGTGGGGAGCTCGCCGCCCGCCCAGGCGAAGCTGTCCCGGGCCACGCGGATCGGGAAGATCAGGCCCTGGCGGAAGGCGTCGTCCAACGAGCGCCGTAGCCGCTCGATCCATGCCATCGCTGTCTCACTGCCCGGCGGGTAGAGCGCCAGCGATTTCTTGGCTGCCACGAGCGCGCGCAGGAACACGACGAGCGCCTGCTGATTGGACATCGCCCCAGGGCCTTCTCGTCCCAGTGTACTTGAGCCCTACCAGGCGGTCAGAGGGAAAACTTGAGTCCCTGTAGCGGACTCTGCTTGTATGAATGGTATATGCGGAATCGTGGAACAGAGCCCGTGCCAACGCGCGGCCGGAAGCTCCATCCGTCGAAGACCAGTCCGGTCGCCACGCAGCCGAAGCCGGCGGTGTCCGCCGTCGAGATGGGGGCGCGCCAGCGGGAGATCTCCGTCTCCGAGTTCTTCACCAAGAACCGGCATCTGTTGGGGTTCGACAATCCGCGAAAGGCGCTGCTCACCTGTGTGAAGGAGGCCGTCGATAACGCGCTTGACGCCTGCGAGGAAGCCGGGATCCTCCCCGACGTGATCGTCAAGGTGGAGGCCGTCGCCAATGGGGAGGCTCCGCCCCCGGCGAGCCAGGCGAGCCGCTTCCGGATTACGGTCACCGACAACGGGCCCGGCATCATCCGCCAGCAGATTCCGCCGATCTTCGCGAAGCTCCTGTACGGGTCCAAGTTCCATCGGCTGCGCATGAGCCGAGGACAGCAGGGCATCGGCATCTCGGCGGCCGGCATGTATGGACAGCTCACGACCGGCAAGCCCGTCCAGATCATCTCCCGCACCAGTGCGCGAGCGCCCGCCCATTACTTCGAGGTCCAGATCGATACCAAGAAGAACGAGCCGCAGATTCTGGAGAAGAAGCAGATCGCCTGGGAGTCCCAGCGTGGAACCCAGGTGACCATGGAAGTCGAGGGCCGTTACCAGAAGGGGCGGGCCTCGGTCGACGAGTACGTCGAGCAAACCATTATTGCCAATCCGCACGTCAAGCTGACGTACCTCACGCCGGAGGGAGACACGAAGGAGTATCCCAGGACGTACCACGAGCTCCCTCCGGCGCCACGCGAGATCAAGCCGCATCCCTACGGAATCGAGCTCGGGATGTTGCTCAAGATGCTCCAGGACACCAAGAGCCATTCCCTGTCAGGGTTCCTGGCCAGTGATTTCAGTCGGGTGTCGCCTCGCCTTGCCGAGGACATCTGCAAGGCCGCGGGCCTCTCGGCCCGCGCGCGTCCCCGGGACATCCACGGGCAGGCCTCCGAGACCCTCTATAAGGCCATCCAGTCGACCAAGATCATGGCGCCACCGACCAACTGCCTCTCCCCGGTCGGAGAAAAGGCGATCCTCTCCGGCCTGTATCAGCAAATCAAAGGGGAGTTCTACACGGCGGTGAGCCGGCCGCCAGCCGTGTACCGCGGCAACCCGTTTGTGATCGAGGCGGGCCTGGCCTACGGACGCGGGCCAGAGCATGGGGACGAGAGCCAGGAGTCGAAGCCGATCGCGCTG
The DNA here is from genome assembly GCA_003220315.1 of Candidatus Rokuibacteriota bacterium. Classification (GTDB taxonomy): domain Bacteria; phylum Methylomirabilota; class Methylomirabilia; order Rokubacteriales; family CSP1-6; genus 20CM-2-70-11. The sequence continues at coordinate 5,078 of QHSA01000058.1, read as the reverse complement.
GCGGAAGGAGAGACGCAGGAGAACGACCATGAGCTCGCCCGCCTCATCCGCTACGCCAACCGCGTGCCGCTCCTCTATCAGCAGTCCGCCTGCGTGATCTACAAGTCGGTGCTCGACACCACCTGGCGCAACTACGGAGTGTCTCAGTCCAGGGGCGCACTCCCGTCTGGCCCGATGGTGGTCTTCGCCCATATGGCCTCGGTCTGGGTTCCGTTTACCAGCGAATCCAAGGAAGCGATCGCCGATTACGACGAGATCCGCAAAGAGATCACCCTGGCGCTGCGCGAATGCGGCCGACGGCTGGGAGCCTTTCTCAGGCGACGCGACCGGGCCCACAGCGAGTTCCGTCGACGCAACATCTTCGAGCTCTACATCGAGGAGGTCGTCGAGTCGTGTAACCGCCTCAAGGGTGGCCGATTGCCCACGGCGAAGCTCAAGGCGCAGCTCCAGAGGATCGCCATGAGGCGGACCGGAGGCGAAAAGACCGACGAGCTCCTGGGGAAGAACGGAGGTGGCCCGGAAGGTCTCCCGCATTCGATCATCGTCACGCCGGAGGGCGTTGAAGGCGAGGTGCCGGTCCTGATCCGCGAAGCGCCAGGAGGGGCCATGTCCCCGAACGGAGCTCCCGAAGACGAAGCGAAAGCCGGGAAGCCGTCGCGGCCACGAGGGAAGACCACGGGTCGGGCGACGCGCAAACGCGCGACCGCGACGCGCCGGAAGGCCTGAGACGCCCCATGGCCCAGAGGCAGCGACGGACGAGCGCGGTCGAGAAGAAGCTCGTGGGGGTGGCGGACGTGGTGATCACCGCGGCCCAACGGCACCGGGACCCCACCATTGCGATCCCGGTCCGCTCCCTTTCGAACGTCACCTTCAGCGAGCGCAAGGGCCTGATCGAGATGGGCAAGCGGAAGCAGGCCCGGTCGTTCTTCAACGTCGGGATGGCCAAGAAGTTCATGCAGACGGTCCTCGTGGCGGATGCCCTCTGCGAGCTCCAGCGGGCCAACCTCACGACCTCGCTCAGGGAGATCTACTACCGAAGCAAGCACACGATCAAGAACTCGCACGAGAACACCCTCGACACCCAGGACGAGTCCGATCCGCTCATCGAGGACCTGGAGGTGACCCTGGCGGCTCTCCGCGAGGAGCTGCACGTGCGGGCCGAGAACGCGGGCTCCGTCGTCGGGCCCCTGGTGCTGGTGGACGACGGCGACCGGGTGGACTGCGCGCGGCTCGGGAAGGGCGGCTATTCCGTGCCCTCCATCGTCGAGCCGGAATATCTCCAGATCAAGAAATGCACGGCCGATTTCGTCCTCCTGGTCGAGAAGGGCACCCAGTGGAACCGGCTCTCCGAGGACAAGTTCTGGCGGAAGTACAACTGCATTCTCCTCACGGGAAACGGGCAGCCGCCCCGCGGCGTCAGGCGTCTGGCGCGGCGGCTGCACGAGGAGAGGCGGCTCCCCGTCTATGTCCTCGTCGACAACGACCCGTGGGGCTACTACATCTACTCGGTCGTCAAGCAGGGCTCGATCAATCTCGCCTTCGAGAGCCAGCGCATGGCGATTCCGAAGGCCAAGTTCATCGGGCTCTCGAGCGGGGACGCCGAATCGTACGGGCTCCCGCGCAACGTGGGCATCAAGCTCAACGACAAAGACATCGCCCGCGCCCGCGAGCTCCTCGGCTATACGTGGTTCCAGAAGAAGAGCTGGCAGGCGGAAATCAAGCGGATGCTCTCGAGCGGGCTCAAATACGAATTGGACGCCCTCGCCAACAAGGACTTCCAGTACCTCACCAAGAAGTATCTTCCCCGCAAGCTCAAAGAGAAGGATTGGCTGGATTAGGCGGGGCGCGACGAGGCCCCGCGATCGTGCCGTTCGAGGCGTCGCACGCGACGGCCGTGCTCGACGTCATCGGCGCCGTGTTCCGCGAGTACGCGATGACGTTTGATCCGTCGGGATTCGACGCGGACCTCACCGACATCCGTCGCTCCTACCTGGAGCGGGGAGGCCGGTTCTGGGTTCTCGTGGACGACGACCGCGTGGTGGGCACCGTCGCGGTCGTCCCAACCGGGCGGGTCGCCTGCGAGATCAAGCGGCTCTATCTGCTCCCCGGGTACCGTGGCCGCGGCCTCGGGCGTGCGCTCATGGAGCAGCCGCTCGGCTGGGCGGCGGCGTCGGGCTATCGGCACATCGTCGCATGGTCCGACGCGCGACTCACGACGGCACACGGCGTTTACGAGCGCATGGGGTTCGGGCGGTTCGGCGAGCGCACCGTGGAGGACGCTGACCGGAGCCGCGAGTACGGCTTCAGAAAGGAGCTCGCGCCATCGTCGACGATCGTTCCTCCTCGGTTGGAGTGAGTTGCTTCGGCCCCTTGACTGAGCGAGGGCGCTCCACCATAGTTGCGCCAATTCGGACCCGAGGAGGAGCGTATGGCTTGCCGGACATCCATCGAGAGGCGTGTGTGGGCGGTGGCGGTCGCGCTCGGGCTCTGCGTCGTCGCGCCCGCTGTCGAGGCGCAGCAGGTCGTGAAACTCGCGGCAGGCGTACCGCTCACCGGTCCGCTCGCCAAGCAGGGTCAAGAGGTGGCCGATGCCGTCAAGCTCGCAGCCGAGGAGTGGAACAAGAAAGGCGGGGTCCTCGGCCGGAAGATCGAGGTCCTGGAAGCCGACGACCAGGGCAACCCACAGGTCGGCGTCGCCGCCGCCGAGAAGGTGGCGGCGGACGCGGCCGTTCTCGGCGCCGTCTGGGGGATCACCAGCGTGACGTGCATTCCGGTCTCGGAGGTGCTCGACCGGGTCAATCTGGTCCTGATCAGCCCCGGCTGCACCAACCCGAAGGTGACCGATCGAGGGCTCAAGAACACGAATCGCGTCTGCGCGCGGGACGACGCCCAGGGCCCGGCCGGCGCGATCTTTGCCGTCCAGGACCTCAAGGCGAAGAAGATCGCCGTCTTCGACGACGGCACCACGGGCCCGAAAGGCGTGGCCGATGAGGTGGAGAAGAAGGCCAAGCAGCTCGGCGCCCAGCCGATCCGCTACGTCATCCGCTCGGGCGACAAGGACTTCCGCGCGATCCTGGCCACCGTGCCCAAAGATGTCAGCGTGATCTACGCGAGCCTGTGGGCGCCCGACGCCGCGCTCATCGCCAAGCAACTCTCCGACGTCGGCCTGAACGTTCGGATGATCGGGCCCGACGGACAGTTCGAGCCGGTGGACTACATCCAGGCCTCGGGCGGCGCTGCCGAGGGGAACTACGTGAGCTTCCTCGTGCCCGACCTCAAGAAGATCCCGGCCGCCACCGCCTTCGTGAAGGCCTTCGAAGCCAAGTACGGACCCGTCAGCTCCTACGGCCCCCTCGCCTACGAGGCCGCCAATATCATTCTGGAATCGATCAAGAAGGTCGGCAAAGCCGACCGGGCCGCGGTTCGCGACGCCGTCCGTGCCACAAAGAACTACAAGGGCATCCTCGGTGTGCCCATCTCGTTAGACGACAAGGGCGATGTGGCCGGCGGCGTGATCTACTTCTACCGAGTGAAGGGGGCCGGCTTCGAGCAGGTGAAGCAGATCACGGTGAAGTAGGGCGGGGGCGCGGGAGCGGCCCTGAAGGATGTCGCTCCTCGAGACCGAAGGCCTGACGAAGGACTTCGGCGGCCTCCGGGCCGTGCACGATCTTGCGCTCCGGGTCGAGGAGGGCGAGATCGTCGGCCTCATCGGGCCCAACGGCTCCGGGAAGACGACCTGCTTCAACCTGATCACGGGTCTCTACCAGGCGACGGACGGGCGGATCCGGTTCGACCACGGACGGCGGGAGCTCGTCGGTCTCGCCCCCCACCGCATCACGGCGCTCGGCATCGCCCGCACGTTCCAGAACCAGCGCCTCTTCGATCACATGACGGTTCTGGAAAATGTGCTGGTGGGCATGCACTGCCGGACCCGGTCCGGCATCGCGAGCATCCTGCTTGGCCTGCCTTGGTCCCGAAAGGAGCACCGTCGCGCCAAGGCGCGGGCGGCCGAGCTGCTCGGGCTCTTTGGTGATCGGCTGCTCCCCCGGGCGGCCCGGCCCGCCTGGACGCTCTCCTATGCCAACCGCCGACGCCTGGAGATCGCCCGCGGCCTGGCCGCCGAGCCGCGGCTCCTGCTCCTCGACGAGCCCGCAGCCGGCATGAACCCCACCGAGACGCGTGAGCTGATGCGCGACATTCGACGAATCCGCGAGGCCGGCGTCACGATCCTCCTGATCGAGCACGACATGGGGGTGGTCCGCGGGATCTGCGACCGCGTCGCGGCGCTCGACCACGGGACCAAGATCGCCGAGGGGAGCTTCGAAGAGGTGCGGCAGAGCCCGGCCGTCCTGGAGGCCTATCTCGGGCGGCAGGCGGGTCGTGCTTAAGCTCACCGACGTCGTCACCCACTACGGGCCCCTCCGAGTCCTCAAGTCGATCAACCTCGAGGTGCGGGTCGGGGAGATCGTGTGCCTGCTCGGCGGGAACGCATCGGGGAAGTCGACCACGATGAAGACGGTCCTCGGCGTGGTCCGGCCCACGGCCGGACGCGTCGAGTTCGAAGGCGACCGGATCGACGGCCTGCCGACCGAGGTCATCGTCCGTCGCGGGATCTCACTGGTCCCCGAGGCTCGCCGGATCTTCGCCCGCATGACCGTGTGGGAGAACCTTGCCATGGGGGCCTTCACCCGCCAGAAGGCGCCGGCCGGCGAGGTGGCCGAGGACTTCGAGCGCGTGTGGGCGCTCTTCCCAAGGCTTCTGGAGCGCCAGCACCAGCTCGGCGGCACGCTCTCGGGTGGCGAGCAACAAATGCTGGCGATGGGCCGGGCATTGATGAGCAGGCCGAAGCTGCTGTGCATGGATGAGCCGTCCATGGGCCTGGCTCCGCAACTGGTGGAGCAGGTTTTCGATGTGATCCAGGCCATCAACCGCCAGGGCACCACCATCTTTGTTGTCGAGCAGAACGCGAACATGGCGCTGAGCATTGCCGATCGAGGTTTCGTGCTGCAGACCGGCCAGGTGGTCCTCTCCGGGCCGGCTTCGGAGCTGCTCGGCACCGAGCTGATCCGCAAAGCCTA
>QHSA01000241.1 GCA_003220315.1 Candidatus Rokuibacteriota bacterium | reverse complement strand
CATGCACCCGACGTTGCCGTCGAGCTTGATGTAGTTCAGGCTGTACTTCGACGCCTCGACGTCGAGCGGGTCCTCCTCGTGGGGGTCCCGGAGCGCCGCGATCTCCGCGTGACGGTAGAGCGCGTTGTCATCGAAGCTGAGCTTCGCGTCGAGCGCCAAGACGCGGCCGTCCCGGGTGAGGACGAGCGGGTTGATCTCGGCGAGCGAGCAGTCCTTGGCGAGGTAGAGGGTGAAGAGGCTCCGGATGAGAGCGACGCCCTGCTTGAACTGCGCTCCCGCGAGCCCGAGGCCGAAGGCGAGGCGCCGCGCCTGGTGATCCGCGAGGCCGAGGGCCGGGTGGGCCCACTCACGGAGGATCTTCTCCGGCGAGCGGGCGGCGACCTCCTCGATCTCCATCCCACCGGCCTGGGAGGCCATGGCCACCTGCGTCGAGCGGGCCCGGTCGAGGGTGATCGAGAGGTAGAGTTCCCGCTCGACCGCCGACGCCTCCTCCACGAGCACCGAGCGCACCTCGATCCCCTCGGGCGGCGTCTGCGGCGTCCTGAGCCGCATGCCGAGGATCTGCCGCGCTGCCGCCTCGGCCGCCGCCGCGTTGTCGGCGAGCTTGATCCCGCCCGCCTTGCCGCGCCCGCCCGCGTGCACCTGTGCCTTCACCACCACCCGGCCACCGAGCCGGGCGGCGACAGCGCGCGCCTCCGCCGGCGTGGTCGCGACGTCGCCCCGCGGCACGGGCACGGCGAACTCCCGCAGCAGCGCCTTCGCCTGGTGCTCGTGGATCTTCATCGCGCCTGGGGTGGGGTCCTGTGTCGACTCAGCGCGCGTCCCCGACCACGCGGGTCATACCGGCTGCGTCTTCTGACTCCGGAACTTCCGCAGCAGCCAGACGATCGGATCGAGGCTGTCCGCCACGCGCTCCTTGAGCGGGATGATCGCGTTGTCGGTGATGTGGATCCCCTCGGGGCACACCTCGGTGCAGCACTTGGTGATGTTGCAGAGCCCGACCCCGGCGGTGGTCCGGCCGAACGCGGTGCGATCGCGCGTGTCGAGCGGGTGCATTTCGAGCGACGCGAGCTTGATGAAGAACCGGGGCCCCGCGAAAGCCGGCTTGTTCTCCTCGTGGTCGCGGATCACGTGGCAGACGTCCTGGCACAGGAAGCACTCGATGCACTTGTGGAACTCCTGGATGCGATCGATGTCCTCCTGCATCATCCGGTACGTGCCGTCGGGCTCCGGGGGCTTGAGCCTGAGCGGTGGGATCGTCTTGGCCTTCTCGAAGTTGAACCCGACATCCGTGACGAGGTCGCGGATGAGCGGGAACGCACGGATCGGCGCCACGGTGATCGGCTCACCCTCGGCGAAGAGGTCCATGCGGGTCATGCACATGAGCCGAGGCTGGCCGTCGATCTCGGCGCTGCACGACCCGCACTTGCCCGCCTTGCAGTTCCACCGCACGGCGAGGTCCGTCGCCTGCGTCGCCTGGAGGCGGTGGATCACGTCCAGCACCACCATCCCCTCCTCGGCCTCCACGCGATAGTCCTTGAACTCGCCCCGCGTCGGGTCGCCCCGGAAGACGCGCAGCGTGAAGGTCGGCATCACTTCCTCTCCTGGAAGAGCGCCCTGAGCTCCGCGGGCATCTCGGGCAGGGGCTCGCGCGAGAGCTGGAGCGCGCCGTCGCGTAGCCGCAACACCACGTTGACCCTGCCCCACTGATCGTCCGTGTACGGGTGGTCGTCCCGCGTGTGGCCGCCACGGCTCTCCTTGCGCTCGAGCGCCGCCATGGCGCAGCACTCGGCCACGGCGAGAAGCGACCGGAGGTCGAGCGCCGTGTGCCAGCCGGGGTTGTAGGTGCGAGCCCCCTCGGCGCGCACCCGCTTCGCCCGCGCCTTGAGGGTCTCGATCTTCCGGAGCGCCTCCGTGAGCTCGCGCTCGGAGCGGATCAGGCCGACCAGGCTCTGCATCGTCTCCTGGAGGTCGGCCTGGATCGCGTACGGGTTCTCGCCGCCCGCGCGCGAGAACGGCTCGAGCACCTCGCGCGCGACCGCCTCGACCTGGCCGGCGTCGACCGTGAGCGGGCCGCCGAAGTCCTTCGCGTAGAGCGCCGCGTGGAGCCCCGCACGCCGCCCGAAGACGAGGAGGTCCGAGAGCGAGTTGCCGCCGAGACGATTCGAGCCGTGCATCCCGCCCGCGACCTCCCCCGCCGCAAAGAGCCCGGGCACCGTGGCGGCTGTGGAGTCGGCGTCCACGCGCACCCCCCCCATCACGTAGTGGCAGGTCGGCCCGACCTCCATCGGCTCCTTCGTGATGTCCACGCCTGCCAGCTCCTTGAACTGGTGATACATGGACGGCAGCCGCCTCCGGATGTAGTCGGCCGGGCGGCGCGACGCGATGTCGAGGTACACGCCGCCGTGGGGGCTCCCGCGTCCGGCCTTCATCTCGGCGTTGATCGCGCGTGCGACCTCGTCGCGTGGCAGCAGGTCGGGCGTGCGGCGGTTGCTCTTCTTGTCGTCGTACCAGCGGTCGGCCTCGTCCTCGTTGTCGGCCGTCTCCCCTTTGAAGAACTCGGGGATGTAATTGAACATGAAGCGCTCGCCCTTGTTGTTCTTCAGCATCCCGCCGTCGCCCCGCACGCCCTCGGTCACGAGGATGCCGCGCACGGACGGTGGCCACACCATCCCCGTCGGGTGGAACTGGACGAACTCCATGTCGATCAGATCCGCGCCCGCCCAGAGCGCCAGCGCGTGGCCGTCGCCCGTGTACTCCCACGAGTTCGACGTGATCTTCCACGCCTTACCGATCCCGCCCGTGGCGAGGACGACCGCCTTGGCCTTGAAGAGCACGACCTTCCCGTGGGGTCGCCAATAGCCGACGGCGCCCGAGACGCGCTCGCCGTCCTTCAGCAGGCGCGCGATCGTGCACTCCATGTACACGTCGATCCCCTGGTGGATCCCGTGGTACTGGAGGGTCCGGATCATCTCGAGGCCGGTCCGGTCCCCGACATGCGCGAGGCGCGCGTAGCGATGACCGCCGAAGTCGCGCTGGAGGATGCGCCCGTCCTTGGTCCGGTCGAAGAGCGCACCCCACCGCTCGAGCTCCAGCACGCGCTCGGGCGCCTCCTGAGCGTGCAGCTGCGCCATCCGCCAGTTGTTCAGCATCTTGCCGCCGCGCATCGTGTCGCGGAAGTGGACCTGCCAGGTGTCCTCAGGCCACACGTTGCCGAGCGCCGCGGCGATGCCGCCTTCGGCCATGACGGTGTGCGCCTTGCCCAGGAGCGACTTGCAGATGAGACCGACCGAGACGCCCTGCGCCGCGGCCTCGATCGCGGCCCGGAGTCCCGCGCCACCGGCGCCGATCACGACGACGTCGTGCTCGTGTGTCTCGTAGTCCGCGTTCGCCATTAGAGGATCCTCAGATCGCGGAGGGCTCCCGGATGCGACGCCGAATGGCGAGCATCACGAGGCCCGAGGGAGGAGCCTCCCCACGCTCCCGCTCTGGTACGTGAGGATCGGAGACGACCGAGAACGAAGTGAGGCAAAGCCAGTCGGCGTCGCACTAGAGGATCCTCAGGTCGCGGATCACGCCCATGGAGACCAGACGGATGTAGAGGTCGGTCAGCCCGACGAAGACGAGCGAGAGCCAGGCGAACGTCGGGTGGTGCTCGTTCAGCCGGCTGACGACGTGCCAGAGCGTGTAGCGCCGGGGCGCCTTCGAGAAGATGTCGACGTGACCCCCGCAGACGTGGCGGCAGGAGTGGCACGAGAACGTGTAGCCCGCGAGGAGGATCACGTTGATCCACATCACGAGCGTGCCGACGCCGATGCCGAAGCCGTCGGGGAACCGGAACGCGAGGATCGCGTCCCAGGTGAGGAAGACGATGAAGATCAGCGCCACGTACCACGCGTAGCGGTGGAAGTTCTGGAGGATCAGCGGGAACGCCGCCCACGTCGAGTAGACGACGAACGCGGTCAGGACGACGACGACGGTGAGCGGCAGCGCCCACCAGGCGTCCTTCCGCAGGTGGGCCGCCGCGATCGGCGGCCGCGCCTGGCCGACGACTTGACCGATCATGCTCCCTCCCGCGCGTAGGCCTTCACCCCGTCCTGGTAGAGGTCGCCGCCGTGGCAGTCGTTGACGACGATCGCGGGAAAGCCTTCGACTTCGAGGCGACGGATCGCCTCGGTGCCGAGATCTTCGTAGGCGACGATCGAAAGCTTCTTGATGAACTGGGAGAGCACCGCGCCAGCGCCGCCGATGGCGCCGAAGTACACGCCCTTGTACGCGCGGAGCGCGTCCTTGACCGGCTGGGAGCGGTAGCCCTTGCCGATCGTCCCCTTGAGCCCGAGCCCGAGGAGGGACGGCGTGAACGTGTCCATCCGGCTCGCCGTCGTCGGGCCGATCGAGCCCACGACGTCGCCGGGGCGCGCCGGCGACGGCCCCGTGTAGTAGATGATCTGGCCGCGCGGGTCGAACGGGAGCTTCTCGCCCTTTTCGATCAACGGCAAAAGGCGGCCGTGGGCGGCGTCGCGCGCCGTGTAGAGGACGCCCGTGATCCTCACGCGATCCCCGGCCCGGAGCGACTCGACGTCCCCGTCGCTGAGCGGCGTCCCGATCTCCTTGATCCCGTCGGCCGCCGTCGTCACGCTCACAGCGTCACCTCTTTGTGCCGGTGCGCGTGGCATTCGATGGTCACGGCGACCGGGAGCGAGGTGATGTGGCAGGGGTACGTCAGGATGTGGATGCCGAACGCGGTCGTGTCGCCGCCGTACCCTTGAGGGCCGATCCCGAGGCGGTTGGCGCGATCGAGCAGCTCCTTCTCGAGCGCGTCGAGCTGCGGGTCGGGGTTCGGCGAGCCGAGCTCGCGGAACAGCGCCTTCTTGGAGAGGATCGCCGATTTTTCAAAGGTGCCGCCCACGCCGACGCCCAGGATGAGCGGCGGGCACGCGTCGGGCCCCGCCGTCTTGACGCACTCGATGATCCACTCCTTCACGCCGGCGACGCCCTCGGCGGGTGTGAGCATCTTGTACTTCGACCGGTTCTCGCAGCCACCGCCCTTGGCCATGACCATGATCCGGAGCGTCGCGCCCGGGCCGACGTCGACATGGATCACGGCGGGTGTGTTGTCGCCGGTGTTCACGCGATCGAAGGGCGAGCGGACGATCGAGGCGCGGAGGTATCCCTCCGTGTAGCCCTGCCGCACGCCGTCGTTGATGGCGTCGTCGAGGCCACCCCCGGTGACGTGGACGTCCTGGCCGAGCTCGACGAAGCAGACGACGAAGCCCGTGTCCTGGCAGTAGGGGATGCGCCGGGTCCGTGCCATCTCGGCGTTCTGCTTCAGGATCTGGAGCACCTGCTTCCCGGCCGGCGACCGCTCCCGCCGGAGCGCCCCGTCGAAGGCCCGCAGCATGTCGGGCTCGAGGTCGAGGTTCGCCTCGATGCAGAGCTTCTTGACCGCGTCGGTGATCGCGCTGACGTGGACGTCCCGCATGGGCGACCTACGTCTTCTGCTGGCCCATCGACGCGATGAACTCCTTCTGGCGCTTGGCCATCTCCTGCGGCGGCACGTCTTCCTTGTGCGTGGCGAGGCCCCACCGGTGGCCGGACGGATCCTCCACCTGGCCGTAGCGGTCGCCCCAGAACATGTCGGTGAGGGGCATGAGGACCTTCGCGCCCGCCTCGACCGCGCGCCTGAAGGCCTTGTCGACGTCGGGCACGTACACGTACAGGTAGCTGGTGGGCCCGCCCACCGAGGCCGGCGCCCTGCACCCCACGCCTGGCTGTTCATCGCTCAGCATGAAGATGGAGTCGCCGATCTTGAGCTCGGCATGCATGAGACTCTTGCCGTCCGGGCCGGGGATGCGCATCAGCTCCTCGGCCCCCAACGCGCGCTTGTAGAAGTCGATCGCCTGTGCCCCGTGACGGACGGTGAGCGCAGCGGTGATCGCGTGGAACCCGTCCGGGATCGCCTTCGCCATGATGCCCTCCCTCGAGAGCTTGAGCTCGTCCACCTAGAGCTTGAGCTTGTCCACCAGCTCACGCACCGCCGCCGCGGACTTCTGGAAGGCCGCCTGCTCGTCCGGGGTGAGCTTGATCTCGATCACCTGCTCGACGCCCGCGCGACCGAGCTTCACCGGAACGCCGACGTAGAGCCCTCGGACACCGTACTGCCCGTCGAGGTAGGCGGCGCAGGGCAGGATCTTCTTCTTGTCCTTGACAATCGCCTCCACCATCTCGACGGTCGACGCCGCCGGGGCGTAGTACGCGCTGCCGCTCTTCAACAGCCCCACGATCTCGGCGCCGCCATCACGGGTGCGCTTGACGAGCGCGTCGATGCGGTCGGACGGGAGGAGGTCCGTGATCGGGACCCCGGCGACGGTCGAGTAGCGCGGCAGCACCACCATCGTGTCGCCGTGACCACCCAGGACGAACGCGGTCACGTTCTCGACGGACACCTCGAGCTCGTGAGCGATGAAGGTCCTGAAGCGCGCGGAGTCGAGGATCCCGGCCATCCCGATGACGCGTCCGGGCGGGAAGCCCGACCTCCTCCACGCGAGCTGGACCATCGCGTCGAGCGGGTTCGTGACGAGGATCAGGATCGCGTTCTTCGAGCGCGCGACGACCTGCTCCACGACGCCCCCGACGATCTCGGCGTTCTTGAACAGGAGGTCGTCGCGGGTCATGCCCGGCTTCCGCGCCATGCCGGCGGTGATGACGACAATATCGGAGTTCGCGCTCTCGTCGTACCCGTTCGACCCGATCAGGCGCGCATCGTAGCGATGCACTGGTCCGGCCTGAGCCAGATCCAAGGCCTTGCCCTGCGGCAGGCCCTCGATGACGTCCACGAGGACGACGTCGCCGAGCTCCTTCTCGACGGCGTACTGGGCGACGGAGGCGCCGACGTTGCCGGCGCCCACCACCGTGATCTTGGGTCGGCCAGCGAGCAATGTGCCCTCTCTTGCTTATCGGCTCGCCACGGAGGCCGGGGGCTGGATCACAGACTCGCCTCGCCTGCGGCTGCGGCTCGCACTGCGGCCCCGCGACGTCCTACGGCTCGCACTACAGCTTCGCCATGTTCTCGATGATGGCGGTGCCGAACTCCGAGCACTTCACTTCTTTCGCGCCCTCCATGAGGCGCGCGAAGTCGTAGGTGACCACCCTGGACTGGATCGTCTTCTCCAGCGAACGGATAACCAGGTCCGCCGCGTCCGTCCAGCCCATGTAGCGCAGCATCATCTCGCCCGAGAGGATGACCGAGCCGGGGTTGACCTTGTCCTGCCCCGCGTACTTCGGCGCGGTCCCGTGCGTCGCCTCGAAGAGCGCGTGCCCGGTCTCGTAGTTGATGTTCGCGCCGGGGGCGATCCCGATCCCGCCCACCTGGGCGGCGAGCGCGTCCGACAGGAGGTCCCCCGTGAGGTTCGGGGCGGCGATCACGTCGAACTCGTCGGGCCGAGTGAGGATCTGCTGGAGGAACGCGTCGGTGATCGCGTCCTTGACGAGGATCCTGCCCGCAGGGGGCTTGCCGCGGCAGTCGTCCCAACTCACGGTCCGGTCGCCGAACTCCCGCTTGGCCAGCGCGTACCCCCACTTCATGAACATGCCTTCCGTGTACTTCTGGATGTTCCCCTTGTGGACGAGCGTCACGGTCTTCCGGTTGTTCTCGATGGCGTAGCGGATCGCCGCGCGGATGAGCCGCTCGGAGCCCTCTTTCGACATTGGCTTGATGCCGATCGAGGAGGTGTGGGGGAAGCGGATTTTG
>QHSA01000240.1 GCA_003220315.1 Candidatus Rokuibacteriota bacterium | reverse complement strand
GCGCTCATCCTCGGCAGTGGCGCGGGCGGCAAGCTGCTCGCCTGGCACCTGGCGCATTCAGGACGGCGCACTGCCGTCGTGGAGCGACACTGGATCGGCGGCTCCTGTCCGAACGTCAACTGCATGCCCAGCAAGAACGAGATCTGGAGCGCGAGCGTCGCGCACGTGGCGCGGCACGCCGCGGAGTTCGGCACGAAGACCGGTCGCGTGACGATCGACATGGTGAAGGTTCGCCAGCGCAAGCGCGACATGGTCGACCGCCAGATTGCCGCGCACCTGCGGAACTACAAGGACAGCGGCGCCGAGCTGATCATGGGGGCGGGGCATTTCGTGGCGCCGAAAACGCTCGAGGTGCGCCTCAACGACGGCGGGACGCGCGTGCTGACGGCCGACCAGGTCTTCCTCAACGTCGGCACACACGCGACGGTCCCCGATGTTCCTGGACTTCAGGCCGCGAGCCCGCTTACCAACATCGAAGCGCTGGAGCTCGACCACGTCCCGCCCCACCTGATCGTGCTCGGAGGCGGCTATGTCGGTCTCGAATTCGGCCAAGCGTACCGTCGCTTCGGAAGCCGCGTGACGATCATCGAGCACGGGTCGCAGCTTCTCAGCCGAGAGGATCACGACGTTTCGGAGGAGATGCAGCGAATTCTCAGCGCCGAAGGGGTCGAATGTCTCGTGGCGGCCCAGACCCTCCATGTGCATGGGCGATCCGGCAAGGACGTGACGGTCACTGTGCGCACGGCCGCGGGGGAGCAACGGATCGAGGGCAGCGACATCCTCGTCGCGGCGGGGCGGACGCCAAACACCGCCGGGATCGGCCTGGAGGAAGCCGGGGTTGAGTTAGACGCTCGTGGCTACGTTCGCGTCAATGAGCGGCTGGAGACGAGTGCCCCCGACGTGTGGGCCATCGGAGAATGCGCCGGGAGCCCACACTTCACGCACGCATCCGTCGACGACTTCCGGATCATCATGGACAATCTCGCCGGCGGAAAGCGAAGCACGCGCGATCGGCTGATCCCGTATTGCGTCTTCACCGACCCACCGCTGGCCCATGTCGGACTGCACGAGGGCGACCTCCGTCGCCAGGGCGTGACCGCACGCGTGGCGAAGCTTCCGATGAATGCGGTGCTGCGCGTGCAGGCCAGCGGCGCAGGACCCGGCTTCATGAAGGTGCTGGTCGGCGCGAGCGACGACCGCATCCGCGGTTTCACCATGATCGGTCCCGAGGCCGGTGAGGTCGTGAGCGCGGTGCAAGTGGCGATGCTGGCCGGTCTGCCGTATCCGAAACTCCGTGACGCGGTTCTGGCACACCTGACGATGGCGGAGGGACTCGGCTTTCTTCTGTCGAATGTCGAAAACGCAGAGAAATGACCCATGAGTCGGAGCCGAACCTGAAAGGGAGACGTGCCATGGCTGACGAATTCGAGTACATTTCGCATGCCCGCCTCGAGTACCGCGACGGTTACCGCCACGCCTATCTCGGCGAAGTTACGGAACCCGTCGTCTACGGTGTCCAGGGAGCGCTCCGTCAGTATTACGGCGCCAAGGAAGGACCGCCAGTGGCCTCGACGCTCGACCACATCGTGGCCGCGGTCGCGGGCTGAATGTACGGCACGCTGCGTGGCGCCCTGGCAGGGCGCAAGATCGCGTTTGATCGCGATTCCTTCAAGGCCACTGTCGACGGTCGCATCTCGGGCATCGGCAACACGATCCGCATCAAGTCGATTCACGTCCACTACGATCTTGCCGTGCCTCCGGAGGCGCGCGAGGCAACCGAGCGTGCCCTCCAGCTTCATCCCCAAGGCTGCCCCGCGCATCAGAGCGTGAAGGACGCGATCGACATCACCTGGGATGCCGCCCTTCGGGTCGGTGACGAGACCATCACGCTTCGAGGAGCTGGTTAGTCGTGAACCGCGGCGGTGTCCGACCCTTCAGAAACGCCGTGGACGCCATGCTGGAGATACGGTCACGCCTTGGCGAGGAACTCACGCGTCGGCTGACGCGGTGGCGAAACACTGCCGTGGCGATCGTGCAGGCGGCGCTCGCGGCGGGGCTCTCCTGGCTGGTCGCCGTGCATATCGTCGACCACCGTGCTCCGTTCTTCGCGCCGGTGGCTGCCGTCGTGTGCCTCGGCATCACGCTCGGTCAGCGGCTGCGTCGAGTCATCGAGCTGATCGTGGGCGTTGGTCTCGGAGTCGGCGTCGGTGATCTGCTGATCTCCGCGATCGGTACGGGGCCATGGCAAATCGCCCTCGTCGTGGCGCTGGCGATGTCGGTCGCCGTCTTGCTGGATGGCGGGGCCGTGATTACCGTTCAGTCGGCCGTCTCCGCCATTCTGATAGTGACGCTGTACCTGCCGGGTGATACGAGCGGGCTCAACCGCCTGGTCGATGGACTGATTGGCGGCGTAACTGGGCTTGTCGTCGTCGGCGTGTTTCCGCGAAGCGCGTGTCCGGGCTCCGTCGTTGTGGCGGGAACCGGAACTCGAGGCGCGTCGTCGTAAGGCCACAAGGAGGGCACCAAGACCATGAACTGGCTCATCAACGCCTTGACCAAGCTCGGCCTCCTCAACGAGGACCTCGACTACCACCTGATTCGCGCGTCGATGGTCCTTCTCTTCTTGTTCTTCGGCTACCAGAAGTGGTTCGAGTACGAGGCGCAGGTGCTGATTCCCTATATCAGCAACGGCCCGCTGATTTCCTGGATGTACCCCATGTTCGGCATCCGGGGCGCGAGCTGGTTTCTCGGCGTGTCGGAGTGGTCATCCGCCGTGCTCTTGTTCCTGGGATTCTGGTACAAGCGACTGGGAATTCTCGGCGCTCTCGGCTCCTGCGGCGCATTCCTCGGAACCGTCACGATCATCCCGTTCATGCCGGACGGGTGGGCCGCGTCTGCGGGCGGGTTTCCGGCGATGGCGGGTAACGTGCCGTTCCTCATGAAGGACGTCGTCCTGTTCGCGGTATCGGTCTATCTGCTGAAGCAGGACGTCGCGAGAGTGTCAGCCTCGGCGCCGCAGACCGAACTGGTCCTGGACGCGGCAGGCCTGAAGGTGACGCGATGAAGCCGGCGGCGACGGTCGCACGCGACGCGCACCAGAATTCGGTGGCGCACGACGACAGGGGTGTGCCCGTCAGCATGACGGTCAACGCCCGGGTTCGGACCATGACGGTGGAACCGCGCACGACATTGCTCGATGCCTTGCGGGATGAGCTCGGCTTGACGGGTACGAAGAAGGCGTGCGATCGCGGGGAATGCGGCGCATGCACCGTTCATGTCGACGGTCGCCGCGTTCTCTCCTGTATGACGCTGGCCGCGATGCAGGACGGGAAGCACATCACCACGATTGAAGGGCTGGAGCGCGACGGCACTCTTCACCCGATTCAGGCAGCGTTCATCGAACACGACGGCTTCCAGTGCGGTTTCTGCACGTCGGGCCAGATCATGTCGGCCGTCGCCATGATCGAAGAGGCGAAAGCGGGCTGGCCGAGCGCCGCCACGACCGATGTCGGGCGCCCATTTACCATCGCGGATCTGTCGACGGCGGAGATTCGTGAGCGGATGGCGGGCAACCTGTGTCGCTGCGCTTGCTATCCCAATATCGTCGATGCGGTTGCCGACGCGGCGGCGAGGAGTTGAGCGATGCATCCCTTCGCGCTTGCGAGCGCCAATGATCCAGCGGCGGCCATCGCGGCCCACGCCGACGACCCCGATCTCGCATACATCGCCGGCGGAACTGACCTCATCGGCCTGATGAAGGACCGCGCGGCGCTTCCCAAGCGTCTGCTGGACATCAACAAGCTGCCGGATATGGCGAGGATCGAGGCGTTGCCGGACGGAGGACTGCGTATCGGCGCGCTGGCGAGGATGAGCGACGTCGCAGCGCATCCGGACGTGCGCCGGCGCTTTCCCGTCATCTCGGAGGCATTGCTGTTCGCGGCATCCGGGCAGCTTCGGAACA
>QHSA01000239.1 GCA_003220315.1 Candidatus Rokuibacteriota bacterium | reverse complement strand
CGTCGCTAGAGGTCGACCCCGAGGAGCGCCGAAAGCTCGCGGAGCGCCCGGTCCGGGTCGTCCACCTTGATCGTGACCATCCCCAGCGCGCGCGCCGGTTTGAGGTTCATGCCGAGGTCGTCGAGGAACGCGGCGCGCGACGGCGGTACCCTGAGCTCGCGGCAGACGAGCTCGTAAATGCGCGGGTCGGGCTTCCGCAGGCCCACGACCGCGGACTCCACGAAGACGTCGAAGTGCGCGCGGAGCCCGTCCGTGGGACGCCGCCCCTCGGCCACCCAGTTGTTCGTGAGGGCGCCCGCGCGGAGTCCGCGCTCCCGGATCGTCCGGACCGCCGCCAGCATCCGCGGCCGTGGACGGCTCGCCTCGGCGATGTACGCCATGAGGCGTCCGCCGTTCACGGGGACGCCGTGGGCGCGGCAGTCCGCTTCGAAGGGCGCCAGGAACGACTCGACCGTCAGCTCCCCCCGCTCGAGCCGCGCCCACGCGCCGGCGTCGCCCGCGGCGGCGACGGCACGGTTGACGGCGTCGGGCGGGAGCCCGTGGTCGCGCTCGTACCGGGCGATCGCATGGAGCGGCGACTCCTGCACGACGCCGCCGATGTCGAACACGACCGCCTCGATCCGGCGCACAGCGGAATTGTAGCGCGCCCCCGCACCGGGGCCGTGTAGTAGAATCCCCGCGAGAGGTGGGCTCATGCACAACCGGAGATTGGGGCGCGGCGCGCTGACCGTCACCGCGATCGGCCTCGGTTGTATGTCCATGTCCGGCGTCTACGGCAAGAGCGACGACGCGGTGTCGATCGGGGTCATCCACCGGGCACTCGACCTCGGCGCCAACTTCCTCGACACCTCCGACATGTACGGTTGGGGCCACAACGAGGAGCTCGTCGGGCGGGCGATCCAGGGCCGGCGACGACAGGTGGTGCTCGCCACCAAGTTCGGCAACGTGAGGAACGCCGACGGCAGCATGGGCGTGAACGGTCGCCCCGAGCATGTGGCGCGGGCGTGCGACGCGAGCCTCGGCCGCCTCAGCGTGGAGACGATCGACCTCTACTATCAGCACCGCGTAGACCCCAAGGTGCCCATCGAGGAGACCGTCGGCGCGATGGCCGGGCTCGTGGACCGCGGCAAGGTGCGCTTCCTCGGACTCTCCGAGGCTGCGCCGGCAACGATCCGTCGCGCCCACAGGGTCCATCCGATCACGGCCGTCCAGAACGAATTCAGTCTGCTCTATCGCACCGAGGCGGAGGAGACGCTCCCGACGCTGCGCGAGCTCGGCGTCTCGTTCGTCGCGTACTCGCCCCTCGGGCGGAGCCTCCTCACCGGACACGTCCAGAGCCCGGCTGACATCCCGGAGGGCGACCGGCGCCGCGAGCACCCCCGCTTCAAGGACGAGAACCTCACGAAGAATCTAGACCTCGTGCATCGGTTCGAGCGGATCGCGAAGGAGAAGCGCTGCACCTCCGCCCAACTCGCGCTCGCGTGGCTCCTCGCCAGGGGCCCGGACGTCGTGCCGATCCCCGGCACCAAGCGACGGGAGCGCCTGGAGGAGAACCTGGGCGCGCTGCGGGTGGAGCTGAGCGCCGAAGACGTGAAGCGTATCTCCGAGGCCGTGCCCGTCGGCGTGGCGGCCGGCGCGCGCTATCCCGAGGGCGCGATGAAGGCGGTGTACCTGTAGGATCTCGCGCGGGCCCCCCTGCGTGTAGGGTGAGTCCCTGTCGCCATGAGCGGCTGGCTCGAGACCTACCGCGGCACCGTCTCCCGCTGGGAGGTGGACCACAACGACCACCTCACCGTCGCCTACTACTTCGCCCGCATCGCCGACGCGGGGCTGGGCGCGCTCCAGGCCATCGGGCTCGGCGCGGACTACGCGGCGCACGAGCGCCGCGCCTGCGTGACCGTCGACTGCTACGCGCGGTACTCGCGCGAGCTGCGCGTCGGCGACATCTTGCACATCGAGAGTGGCGTCGGCGGCGTCGAGCCGGCCGCGCTCGTGCTCGGCCACAAGCTCTTCAACTCCGAGACCGGCGAGGTGTGCACGACGGTCGAGCAGCGGGTCGGCCACGTCGAGCTGGTCGGCCGCGCCGCCGTGCCGTTGACGGCCGCGCAGCGGCGAGCCGCCGAGGCGCGGCGCGTCCCGTGGGACGGGCCGGCGCGCGAGCGGCGCCCTCGACCGCGCGGGCTCGAGGGCTTCCTCGACTCCGCGCGTGACACCGTCAAGCCCTGGGAGCTGGACGTGCTCGGGCACAGCGCGCTGCCCTTCTACATCCACCGGTTCTCGGCGGCGAACGGACACGCGATCGCGGCGTTCGGGATGACGCCCGCCTACCTGCGCGATCAGCGTCGCGGTTTCTCGACGTTCGAGTTCCAGCTGGCGCTCGGCGCCCCGCTCGGGCCGGGCGACCCCGTCCGCGTCCGCTCGGCGCTGCTCCACGTCGGGACCTCCTCGATGCGCCTCCTCCACGTGATGACCAACGAGCGGAGCGGTGAGCGGGTCGCCACGCTCGAGCAGCTCGGCGTGCACCTCGACATGGACGCGCGACGGCCCACACCCCTGCCCGAGGCGCTCCGGGAGAAGGCCAGGGCGGTCCTCGTTCCGACAGGTGACTAGCGCCGACCCTTGCGGCGGAGCCAGTGCTCGGCGACCTCGCTCGCGGTCGCCCACCAGACGCCACGGTGACGCTTCACGAAGCGGATCAGCCGGCGCAGCATGAGGAGCCGCGACGGGTGGCCGATGACTTGAGGATGGCACGTGAGGTTGAAGAGCCCGCCCCACTCGTAGAAGCCGCGGAACTCGTCGCGCCAGACGCCGAAGATCGCCTCCGGGCTCTGCATGGGCCGGGGCGCCAGGCGCGGGTGCATCAGGAAGTAGGGCGCGTCGTCGAGCACCCACTGGACGGGCAGCTCCACCACCGGAGGCTCGCCGGGGTGGAGGTACGGGGAGACGTCGTCCATCAGGTTCGAGGAGTGGAACATCCCGTGCTTGCGGACGAGATCGAGCGTGATGGGCGTCAGCTCCCAGGCGGGGGCGCGATAGCCACGCGGCGTCACGCCGAGGGTGCTCTCGAGCGCCTTCATCCCCTGCTCGAAGGCGGCGCGCTCCGCGTCGGGCTTCGACGGATCCGCCCAGTCGTGGCGGTAGCCGTGGTGGCCGATCTCGTGGCCGGCGTCGCGGATGGCGCGCGCCTCGGCCGTGTGGTGCTCGGCCACCCAGCCGGGTATATAGAAGGTCGCGCGGACGCCCTCGGCGCGGAGGAGGCGGAGGAGCCGCGGAACGCCGACTCGCGCGCCGTAGCGGCCCTGCGACATGACCCCCGGGAGGTCGGCGGTCCTCGGATCGCGCGCGAGCCACAGCGTCTCGGCGTCGAAGTCGAACGTCAGCATGACGGCGCAGCGCGCGCCCTTCGGCCACGGTGACGACGGTCGGGTCATGAGCGCTCCCTCCGCGGGTCGCTGCGCATGATACTCCAGCAGGCGTCACGGGTTCCTCACCCTCGTCGCGCTGATCCGCCTCGGCAAGACGATCCTCGCGCGGCTCGTGGCGGGGTGGAATTCAGGCTCACGAAGGCGCTACTCGTTTCTGACGCAGCCGCGGGACTTCCCGCAAGATCGCGGGAAGCCCCGCGGTGCAGACGCCCTTAGTTCGTGACTCTGAGCTGGAAGCTCCTCTGACGCGTGACCCCCGCTCCGGTCCCCGTAAGAGTCAGGGTGTACGTTCCTCTGCGGGTGGTACGACTTGTCATGAGCGTCAGCCTAAAGCTCCCCCCCGGGGTCGTGCTCGTCGGTAGGGGATTATAGGTGACGCCTCCGGGAAGGCCAGTCAAGGACCAGGAGCCTACCGAGGCGCTGAAGTCGTTGATCGGATTCACGGTCACCGTGTAGCTCGTGCTCCCCCCCCGCGACACGGTTCGCGAGGCCGGGATCACGGAGATCGTGAAGTCCTGCACCGCGAGGGTGACGTTAGTCGTGTGGGTGATGCCGCTTCCGCTGACCATGATCGTCAGGGTGTAGGTCCCTCCGAGGGTGGCCCCGGTCGTGGCGACGGTGAGCGTGGAAGTCGCAGAGGTTGCCGTGCCCGTGAGCGCGACCGAGGCGGGCCAAAAGGACCCACTGGCGCCGGAGGGCAGGCCGCTCACCGCGAGCGACACTGTTCCGGTAAACCCACTCTGCCCCGCGTCTACCGTCACGGTGTAGATCTGGTTTGCGCCCGGCAGGATCGCCCCGAGCGATGTGGGCACGGCGACGATCGAGAAGTCTCCCGTCGGCGGCGGTGCGGCCGCGATCTGGATGGCGCTGACCCACGTGCCCCATCCTGTCGGCAAGAGTACGCCGGAGAGATTCTTGGCGTACTCTTCCACGTGCCAGATCGTGAGATTGTCGTGGGGGTCGACCGCCGTCGCGGCGTA
>QHSA01000057.1 GCA_003220315.1 Candidatus Rokuibacteriota bacterium | reverse complement strand
TGGAGCGCGCTGATCGTCCGCCCGTCCTTGAGCTTGATGGCCTCCTTCAGCGTCGGGTCGTGCGAAATATCGCGGATGGCCTGCACGGGCGATTGCAGCGAGTAATCCCGGTCGAAGAATCCATCTTCGATCATGTCCAGCACGAGGGCGGTCGTTCCAATTTTTAGATACGTCGCGACTTCGGACATGTTCGAGTCGCCGACGATGACGTGCAGCCGCCGATATCGCTCCGCGTCGGCGTGGGGCTCGTCGCGCGTGTTGATGATCGAGCGCGAGGACGTGGTCGCGCCCGAGATCTCCTGGCAGATGTGCTGGGCCCGCTGGGAGAGGCAGTAGTGGAAGCCGCGCGGGGTCTGGAGCACCTTGCCGGCGCCCGCGAAGATCTGCCGGGTGACGAAGAAGGGGATGAGCGCCTCGGCCAGCCGCTGGAAGCTCACGTCCCGGCTCACGAGGTAGTTCTCGTGGCAGCCGTACGAATTGCCCGCCGAGTCGGTGTTGTTCTTGAACAGGAGGATGTTGCCCGAGATCCCGTCCTCGCGCAGGCGCTTCTCGGCCTGGTGCAGGAGGTCTTCGACGATGCGCTCGCCCGCCTTGTCGTGAATGACGAGCTCGGCCACGTCGTCGCATTCGGGCGTCGCGTACTCGGGGTGGAATCCCGTGTCGAGATACAGGCGCGCTCCGTTCTCGAGGAACACGTTCGCGTTCCGCGCGCCCGGGATCACCTTCTCGAACAAGTAGCGCGCGACGTTGTCGGGGCTCAGGCGCCGTTGGCCGTTCAGGGTGCAGGTGAGGCCGTACTCGTTCTCGAGACCGAAGATCCGACGCTTCATCGGAGGGGCGGCTCCATGCCTGCCCTCAGCCTAGCACGGCTTACCGCGCCGCGCCCAGGAGTTGCCCGAGCGCCTCCAGGGGAATGCGCCGGAACTTGCGCTGGACCTTCGTCCGGTCGAGGACCGCCACCTCGAGGTCGCGCTCGCTGAGCGTCTTGTTCTGCGTCACCGTCAGCGCGCGCACGCCGAGCCCGAGCGCGTCGCCGAGCGGGAGCCCCTCGCGGTAGTGGTCCTTGAGGAACCGGCGGATCTCGTCGGCCTGGCCGCCCATCGCCGCGTAGTTGTGCTCGTCCTCGATCGTGCCGTCGTAGAGGATGTGGTAGATCTCGTTCTTCGAGCCGTTCGCCTCGGCCACCTCGGCCACGAGCACCTCGACCTCGAACGGCTTGATGTCCTGCGTGAAGATGTTCCCGAGCGCCTGCGAGTAGGCGTTCGCCAGCGCCTTGGCGGTCACGTCGCCGCGGCTGTACGAGTAGCCCTTGACGTCCGCGTGGCGGATGCCGGCGATCCGGAGGTTCTCGAACTCGTTGTATTTGCCGACGCCCGCGAAGGCGATCCGGTCGTAGATCTCCGAGATCTTGTGGAGGAGGGTCGAGGGGTTCTCGGCGACCAGCAGGATGCCGTCGGCGTACTCGAGGGTGACGATGGAGCGCCCGCGCGCGATACCCTTGCGGGCGTACTCCGCCTTGTCTTTCATCATCTGCTCGGGGCTGACGTAGTAGGGCAGCGGCATGACGTCAGGAGCCCGTCGCGTTGCGGGCCCGGTCGGCGAGGACCGCTTCACAGACGCGGCGCACCTCGTCTTCGGGCACCTCGGCGAAGCCGGAGCGAGTGATCATCTTCACGGAGGGAAAGATGCCGCGCACGAGGTCGGCGCCGCCGGTGCCCACGTCCTCGTCGGCGGCGTCGAAGAGCGCCTCGAGCGCGACCCGGAGCGCGTCGTCGCGCGCCATGTCGCGCTTCCAGAGCTTCTTGAGCGAGTCGCGGGCGTAGTTGGCGCCGGAGCCCTGCGCGTCGTAGTTGGTCTCCTCGTAGCGGCCACCGGTGATGTCGTACTTGAAGAGCCGCCCGACGCCCGCCTTCTCGTCGTAGCCCGCGAAGATCGGCACGACGATGAGCCCCTGCATCGCCGCCGGCAGGTTCATGCGGATCATCTGACTGAGCCGGTTGGCCTTGCCCTCGAGCGAGAGGTTCTCGCCCTCGACCTTCTCGTAGTGCTCGAGCTCGGTCTGGAAGAGTTTGGCCATCTCGGTCGCGGGCCCGGCCGCGCCCGCGATCCCGACGCCGCTCAGCTCGTCGGCCTTGAAGATCTTCTCGATGCGCCGGCTCGCGACCTGAAAGCCGGCGGTCGCCTGCCGGTCACCCGCCATGATGACGCCGTCGCGGTACCGCACCGACAGCACCGTCGTGCCGTGCGGCGGCTCGTGCGGCACCTCCTGGGGCGCGGGCGACGCGCTCGGCATCAGGTGTGGCGCCTCGCGCCGGAGCAAATCCATGAAGCTCGGGTTCGAGTAGTCGTTGAAGACGCCGCGCCAGCGGTTCCCCTGGTCCATCATGCCCGTCACATCCCGCCGCTCGATCGGGAGATGTTGCGGAGCAAGTCCGCCGCGGTCGGGGACTCGGTGAGGAGCTGGCGGACGTGCGCCTCGGTGCCGCGGAGCGGCTCGAGCATGAAGATCTTCTTCAGGGGTCCCTCCTTGAGGTCGAAGATCACCGAGTCCCAGCTCGCCGACACGATCTCGTCCGCGTAGCGCTGCAGGCACATGCCGCGGAAGTACGCGCGCGTGTCCTTGGGGGGGTCGTAGATCGCCTTGGAGATCTCGTCGTCGGTGACGATGCGCTCGACGGCCTCCGCCTCCTCCAGCTTCGCGTACAGGCCCTTCCCCGGACGGATGTCGTGGTATTGGAGGTCGATCATCTGCACGCGCGAGGCGTCCCAGGCGAGCGCGTGCTTCGCCATGTAGTTCTCGATGAGCTGGCGCTTGATCACCCAGTCCAGCTCGCGCCCGAGCCGCATCGGGTCCTCGGCGAGGCCGTCGAGGGTGTGCTCCCAGCGCGCGAGGACGTCGCCGACCCAGGCCTCCTTCTCCCGGTCGCGGTAGTAGCGCTGCGCGAGGTCGAGGAACTCTCGCTGGACGTCGACGGCGGTCACGGTCCGGCCGTCTTTGAGCCGGATCGGCTCCCGGCAGGAGAGGTCCCGCGACACCTTGCGGAACGCGAGGACGGGGCTGTCGAGCGAGAGGTCGCGGTCGATGAAGTCGTCTTCGACCATGCTGAGGACGACCGCCATCGTCCCGACCTTCAGGTAGTTGGCGATCTCGCTCAGGTTGGCGTCCCCGACGATGACGTGGAGGCGCCGGTACTTCTCGGGGTCGGCGTGGGGCTCGTCGCGCGTGTTGATGATGGGGCGCGAGTGCATCGTCTCGAGGCCCACCTCGGTCTCGAGGAAGTCGGCGCGCTGCGAGATCTGGTAGTCGCAGGGGTCGGCGTTGTTCTCGGCGCCCACCTTGCCGGCGCCGGTGAAGATCTGGCGCGTGACGAAGAACGGCATCATGTGCTGCACGATCCGCGCGAACGGCACCTTCCGATCCATGAGGTAGTTCTCGTGGGTGCCGTACGAGTTGCCCTTGCTGTCGGTGTTGTTCTTGTAGATCAGAATGCGTTGTTCCGGGGGTGAGACCGCTTCGGCTCTCTGCCGCGACAGGTTCAGAATGCGCTCGCCCGCTCGGTCCCAGATCACGAGGTCTCTCGGATTCGTCGTTTCCGGGCTCGAGTACTCGGGGTGGGCGTGGTCGACGTAGAAGCGCGCGCCGTTGGAGAGGATGAGGTTGATGAGGCGCGACTCTTCTTTCGACGTGCCTTCCTTCTCTTCCATGTACTCGAAGCCGCGCGCGTCGCGCAGCGGGCTCTCGGCCTCGTAGTCCCAGCGCACGCGCGAGGACCGGTACGTCTCGTACGAGTTGATGAGCAGAAGCGAGGAGAGGATGGGGTTGAAATCCGGCTGGTTCTTGACCGTGATCCCGTACTCGGTCTCGATGCCCATGACTTTCGGGATGGCCATGCGGTTCCTCGCTCCCTGGAGAACAGAAACCCCTGGCCCGGGCCAGGGGGAAGGACGAGGGGGGCGCGCCGCCCCCCTCTCGATCGCGATTACAGATATTGTCCGGTATTGACGATGCGCTCGACGCTCCGCTGCTTCTCCTTGGACTCGCCCATCAGCGGCTTCACGTAGACGATCCGCTCACCCTTCTTCCCCGCGATCTTCGCCCAGTCGTCGGGGTTCGTGGTGTTCGGCAGGTCCTCGTTCTCCTTGAACTCCTCGCGGACGGCGGTCTTGAGGTCCTCGGTGGAGATGCCCTTGGGGCCGCCGCCGATCAGGCGCTTGAGGGCGAGCTTCTTGGCCCGGCGGACGATGGACTCGATCATCGCGCCCGAGGAGAAGTCCTTGAAGTAGAGCACTTCCTTGTCGCCGTTGGCGTAGGTGACCTCCAGGAAGCGGTTTTCCTCGGAGAGCGCGTACATCGCCTCCGCGGCCGCCGTGATCATCCCCTCGATCGTCGCGCCCACCGTGCCGCGCATCTCGGCCTCGGCGATCGGGACGTCGGCGGTGAGGTACTTCTGGAAGATGTCCGTGGCGGCGCCGCGGTCGGGTCGCTCGATCTTGATCTTCACGTCGAGCCGGCCCGGGCGGAGGATCGCCGGGTCGATGAGATCCTGGCGGTTCGAGGCGCCGATGACGATCACGTTCTTGAGGCCCTCGACGCCGTCGATCTCGGCGAGGAGCTGGGGAACGATCGTGGTCTCGACGTCGGACGAGATCCCGGTGCCGCGCGTGCGGAAGAGGGCGTCCATCTCGTCGAAGAACACGACGACCGGCACGTCCTCGTTGGCCTTTTCCTTGGCCTTCATGAAGATCTCGCGGATCTTGCGCTCGGTTTCGCCGACGTACTTGTTGAGGAGCTCGGGGCCCTTGATGTTCAGGAAGTAGCCCTTGATCTTCTCCCCGCGCTTCTCGGAGATCTTCTCGGCGAGGTTGTTGGCCACGGCCTTGGCGATCATGGTCTTGCCGCAGCCGGGCGGTCCATAGAGGAGCACGCCCTTGGGTGGGGTGAGCTTGTGTTCCTTATAATAGTCCGCGTAGAGGTAGGGCAGCTCGACCGCGTCCTTGATCGCCTCGATCTGATCGGTGAGCCCGCCGATGTCGTCGTAGCCGATGTCCGGCACCTCTTCCAGGGCGAGATCCTCCACCTCACTCTTCGGAAGCTTCTCCAACAGGTATCCGGATTTGGCGTCCATGAGGATGTGGTCGCCCGTCTTGAGCCGCTGCGAGCGGAGCGGGTCGGCGATGATCCCGACCTTCTCCTCGTCGGCGCGGAGCGTGACGACCGCACGCTCGGGATCGAGCTGCTCCTTGAGCACGACGACTTCGCCCTGGATCTCGTAGCCGGCGGCCTCGATGACGTTGAGCCCCTCGTTGAGGATCAACTCCTGTCCGGGCTTGAGCGCCTCGGGCTTGAGCGACGGGTGGAGGTTGACCTTCACCTTCCGACCTTGCGAGAGGATGTTGATGGTCCCGTCGTCGTTGAGGGAGAGGTAGACGCCGTACGTCGAGGGCGGCGCGCAGAGCTTGTCCACCTCTTCCTTGAGCGCGGTGATCTGCTCGCGGGCCTCGTAGAGGGCGTTCACGAGCTTCTCGTTCTGGTTGAACGCCTGCACGAGCTGGCGGTTCGCCTCCCGCAGCTTGTTCTCGAGGATCATGAAGTCCTTGGGGGCGTCCTCGAGCTTCTTCCGGAGGTGGACGGTCTCGGCCTCGAGCGACCGGATGTAGGCCTGGAGGTCCTGGACTTGGATTTCGTATTCCGTGAGCCGGCGGCGCGTGCTCGAATCGGACATGGAGGCGGGCAGGAACTTCGAGAACCCCTCGCGACTGGGGTTACTCTTTTTGTCGAACTCCTTCATAGCCCATCCCTTCTCACGTGTGTGCGCCGCTCGTCCAAGAGCACTCGCCTCGTGCTCGAAGTATAGGCGGCTGGAAAAAAGAAAGTCAAGGTTGGCCGCTTACTTACCGTCAGTTGAATCCTTGAATTTGCAGGATTTTTTCCCTCATGGGCCGCTCCGGGCCCGGTCCGCATGTTCGTTCGGCCACTGTCCAGCTTTGGGCAGCAAGTTTCGTACCGCTCTCCCCGTTCCTCTGCCAGTCGGAACGGCTGGCAGACGCTCAGGGTTCCACGTATATACGTATCTAAGGATATCGATGCGCGTCCTGCTGGTGCGTCTGCCCGTCATTCTGTTGACGCTCGTCCTCGCGTGGCCCGCGTCCGCGCCAGCCCAGCCGCCGAGCGCACCGGGCCCGCCCAGTATCCGCCGAGAAGTGCGCGTCGGAGTGCCGGGCGTCCCCGCGGCGCTCGATCCCGCCGCGGCGCTCGAGGGGACGATCCCCCTCATCGCGCGCCAGGTCTTCGACACACTCGTCGCCTATCGCGACGGCACGACCGACGTGGAGCCGGCGCTCGCGACCCGCTGGTCTGTCTCTCGCGACGGCCTCACGTGGTCGTTCACGCTGCGCGACGGCGTGAGGTTTCACGACGGGACCCCGCTTACCGCGGCAGAGGTCGCGGTGAGCTTCACCCGTCAGTTCCGTCCCGAAGGCGCGGGGACGGCGGTGGTCTGGCCCGCCCTCTTCCGGGGGACACCCGGCGTCGTCAGGGACGTGAGGGCGGCCGACACACGCACCGTGCAGATCTTGCTCGTCCAGCCCTACGCGCCGCTGGTCACCGTGCTCGCCCATCCGGGCCTGGGGGTCGTCAAGATCGTCACCGGGAGTGACGGCACGGCACGCCTGATCGGCACGGGTGCCTACCGCGTCGTCGACGTATCCTCCGGACGATTGGCACTCGAGGCCGTGCCCGGCTACTGGGGGTCTCCCCCGAAATCCGAGCGCCTCGTGTTCCTCGAGGTCGATGACGACGATCAGGCCGAGGCGGAGCTCGACGCGCGGACGCTCGACGTCTGGTTCCCGCCCGGGCCGCCGCGGCGCACCGAGGGCGCGCTCTCGCTTCCCGGCCTCCGCGTCGGCTACCTCGCGTTCGAGACCGAGAAGGTGCCCTTCTCCCGAAGAAAGGTGCGCCAGGCCCTGGCCGCCGCGCTCGATCCGGTGGTCATCGGCGTGGCGCTCGAGCGCGCCGCGGTCCCGCTCCAGTCGTTCTTGCCGCCGGGCATGTGGGCGCGGCGGGAGGGCTCGCCCGTCCTCGGCGGAAGCCGCCGCGCGGTGAAGACGCTGCTCGCCGAGGGCGGCTGGTCCGAGGGCTTGAGGCCGACGCTGCTCGTGCCGTCGGAGGCGTCGCCGGTGAACCTTGCCAAGGTGGCCGAGGCCATCCGGGCCGCGCTCGCCGCTCAGGGCATCCACCTCGCCCTCAGACTCGAGCCTCCCGACGCGGCACGCGCGATCCTCCAGCGGGGCGACCACGACCTGGCGCTCCTCGAGGCGCCGGTGACGGGGGGCGACCCCCACCTGTTCCTGTTCCCGCTGTCGACGAGCGAGGCGGCGGTCAAGGGGCCACGCGCCCTGAACTTCTCCTTTTACCGGAATCCCCAGCTCGACGGCCTGCTGATCCGCGCCAGCCAGCTCACGTTTCGCTCCGAGCGGCAGCGGCTCTACCAGCGCGCCCAGGTCCTGCTCGCTCAGGAGCTGCCGTGGCTGCCGATCTACGTGCGCCTCAACTGGGCGCTCACACGGGAAGGCGTGCGCGGGCTGCGCCTGCAGCCGACGGGCTTCCACCACTTCGACACCGTCACGATCGAAGCTCCCCAGGGCAGCGGGCGCTGAAGCACTCGGAGGGGGCTTCGCCCCCCTTCCGAAGCCTCCCCCTATGGAGTCGATTGCGTCGGCAAAAGCCGGCGCTCGAACACCGCGCTCGAACGCGGCGTCGGCGAAGCCGGCGCTCGAAGCCCGCGCTCGCGGGACAAGGTGATAGAGTGCCCGTATGCCGTCGATCGCCGATTCCGTCGTCGAGATGGTCCAGTGGGTGTTCCCCGAGCATGCGGGCGCCCCGGGCCAGATCCACGGCGGGCGGATGATGCAGTGGATCACCGAGGCGGGCACGCTCGCGGCGGGGCGCGTCGCGCGAGGCCAGGTCGTCCTCGGGGCGACGGACGACATCGACTTCCTCCACCCCGTGAGGGTCGGCCAGATCGCCATTCTGAAAGCGCAGGTCGAGTACGTCGGGACGTCGTCGCTCGAGGTCGGCGTGCGCGTCTGGGCCGAGGACGTCAAGACCGGCGCGCGCGAGGTGACGCTCAACTCCCACCTCGTGTTCGTGAAGATGGGCGAGGACATGCGGCCGCGCCCCGTCCCCGTGAAGATCGCGCCCGCGGATGCCGCCGAAGCGCGGCTCGCCGAGGCGGCCCGGCACCGGCGCGCTGAGCGGCTCGCGCGGTTCGCGCAGAAGGCGGCGCGGCTCTCCGACACGACGACCGAGCCCGACGGCGAGATGCGCTGGCGCTTCGAGTCGACGCGCAGCGTGTTGCCGGAGGACGCGCTGTTCGGGAACACGATGTTCGTCGGCAAGATGCTGATGGCGCTCGACGAGGCCGGCGGGATCCTGTCGATGCGGTACTGCAAGGGTCAGGTCATGACGGCGTGCCTGGACGCGCTGGATTTCTACTCCCCGATCTTCACGCACGAGGTCGTCACCTTCAGGGCCGGGCTCAACCACGTGGGCACCTCCTCGCTCGAGATTGGCGTCAAGGTCCTGAGTGAAGTACCGTGGTCGGGGGAGGTGCGCCACGCCTGCACGGCGTTCCTCACCTTCGTGCACCTAGGGCCCGACCTGCGGCCGCGGCGGTGCCCGCCGTTCACCCCAGAGACACCGGGCGAGCGGCGGCGCTGGAGCGAGGCGGTGGCCAGACGTGAGCTGCGGCTCGAGCGCGTGAAACGACTCAAGGCGGCACTCTCGAACGAAAGAGGGTAGGGCGATGTCAGGGCATTCCAGGTGGTCGCAGATCAAGCGCAAGAAGGGCAAGGCGGACGTCCAGCGGGGCAAGCTCTTTTCGAAGATCCTCCGCGAGATCACCGTCGCCGCGAGGAACGGCGGCGGAGATCCCAAGGCGAACATGCGCCTCAAGGCCGCGATCGAGATGGCCAAAGAGGCGAACATGCCTCAGGACAACATCAAACGGGCGATCCAGAAGGGCACGGGCGAGCTGCCCGGCGAGTCGTACGAGGAGGTCACGTACGAGGGGTATGCGCCCGGGGGCGTCGCCCTCCTGATCCACGTCCTGACCGATAACCGTAACCGCACCGGCCCCGAGATCCGCCACGTCTTCGAGAAGCAGGGGGGCAACCTCGGCTCCGCGGGCGCCGTCGCGTGGATGTTCGAGCGCAAGGGCGTGATCCATGTGGACGCCGAGAAGATCAGCGAAGACGACCTGCTCGCCAAAGCCCTGGACGCCGGCGCGACGGACATGCGGCGCGCCGAAAAAGTTTTCGAGATCACCACCGCCCCTGCTGAAATGGACCAGGTGCGCGAGGCGCTCCTGAGGGCGGGCGTCCCCGTGCTCGAGGCCCGGGTGACCTTCGTGCCAAAGTCGACGGTCCGGGTCGACAGCAAGGACGCCGCCAACGTGCTGCGACTGATCGAGGCGCTGGAGGAGCTAGACGACGTCCAGTCCGTGGATGCGAACTACGACATCCCCGACGAGGTCCTCGAGGCCATCGCGGCTGCCTAGCCTCAAGGTTCTGGGGATCGACCCCGGCCTCGCCGCCACGGGCTATGCGGTGATCACGCCGAGCCCGGGCCGCGCCGTGGTCGTCGACAGTGGCGTCATCGGCACGGCGTCCGACCTGCCCCTCGAAGCGCGGCTCTCCACGATCTACGACGTCGTGGACCGGCTCCTGGTGAGCCACGCGCCGTCCGTGCTCGTCCTCGAGGACGTCTACACCGCGTGCCGGTTCCCGCGCGCGGCGCTGCTGATGGCGCACGCCCGTGGTGTGGTCTGCCTCGCCGCCCGCCAGCACGAGGTGACGGTGCTGACGCTCAGCCCGGCGGAGGTCAAGCGCGCCGTGTCGGCCAACGGCGCCGCCTCCAAGGGGCAGGTCCAGCGCTCGGTCGGACAGCTCCTCGGGCTCGCGCGCCTCCCGACGCCCTCGCACGTCGCCGACGCGCTCGCCCTCGCGCTCACGGGGCTGTCGCGGATCGGCCAGAGGATCCAGTGAAGAGCGACATGCGGACGGCAGCCGGGACGCGTGACGGAAAGCAGGGCGACTTGAGGAACGGAGCCGGGTCGCGCCTCGTCTCAGGCCACCCACCGGGTTGGCGGGCCTCGCGGACCCCGCGTGGAATGAGACGTGCCATGCGGGACGGAGCCGGGGCGCACCTGGGGCAGGCCACCTACCGAGTCGCACTGGGCGCGCGGCCCCCGTTACAATGATCGCGACTCTGTCGGGACTCGTGAGGAAGAAACTCGAGGACCGCATCGTGCTCGAGTGTGGTGGCGTCGGCTACGAGGTATTCCTGTCGCCGATCACGATCGCCCAGCTCGAGCACGTCACGGCAGGGCGTGGCGAGAAGGCGAGCGAGCTCGAGCTGGTCGTCTACTACCACGCGACGCGCGATCAGCCCCGTCCCGTCCTGATCGGGTTCACGTCGGACCTCGACAAGGAGTTCTTCGAGAAGCTCATCACCGTGAAGGACGTCGGGCCGATGGTCGCCGCCCGCGCGCTCGCCGCGCCCGTCGCGGAGGTGGCGGCGGCGATCGCCCGCCAGGACGAGAAGTACCTGCGCGCGCTGCCGGGCATCGGCCAACAGAAGGCGAAGAACATCGTCGCGCAGCTCCAGGCCAAGGTCGCGAAGTTCGCCCTCGCGCGGCCGGGCGTCTCCGCGGAGCCGGTCGCGGCCGCGCCCGCCACCGCCGACGCCGACGGTCTGCGCGAGCTCGTGTGGGAGGTGCTCGTCAAGCAGCTCGGCCACCGCCCGTCCGAGGCCTCGCAGCTCGTCACCGACGCGCTTCGGCGCCGGCCCTCGATCTCGACGCCCGAGGAGCTGTTCGACGAGATCTACCGCGGACAGAAAGCGTGAGCGCGGCGGCGGACGAGGGCCGGATCCTGAGCCGGGAGGCGGCGCCCGAGGAGGCGCAGTTCGAGCGTCAGCTCCGCCCGCGCTCGTTCGAGGAGTACGTGGGCCAGGAGCAGACGGTGGCGAGCCTGCGCGTCTCCGTCGAGGCCGCCAAGCTTCGCCACGAGTGCGTGGACCACGTGCTCCTCTACGGCCCACCCGGGCTGGGCAAGACCACGCTCGCCGGCATCATCGCCAACGAGATGGGGACGACACTGGTGACGACGTCGGGCCCGGCGATCGAGCGCGGCGGGGATCTCCTCGGCATTCTGAGCAATCTGAACGAGAAGGACGTGTTCTTCATCGACGAGATCCATCGCCTGCCGCGGGTCGTGGAGGAGCTCCTCTATCCGGCGATGGAGGACTTCGCCGTCAACTTCGTCATGGAGAAGGGCCTGCACGCGCGATCGATCAAACATCGCCTCGCGCCGTTCACGCTGGTCGGCGCGACCACGCGACCCGGGATGTTATCGGCGCCGCTGCGGGAGCGGTTCGGGATCTTCCACCACCTCGACTTCTACTCCGAGACGGAGCTCGCGCGCATCGTCACCCGCTCGGCGGACATCCTGGAATCGCCCGTCGACGCGGCGGGGGCGCGCGAGATCGCGCGCCGTGCCCGCGGAACGCCGCGCATCGTGAACCGTCTGCTGCGCCGCGTGCGGGACTACGCCCTCGTCCACGGCCACAAGGTGATCACCGACCCGGTGGCGCGCTCCTCCCTCGACCGGGAGGGCGTCGACGCGCGCGGGCTCGATCAGCTGGACCGGCGGTTCCTGACGGCGATCATCGATCACTACGGCGGGGGGCCGGTGGGCATCGAGGCGATCGCCGCGACGATCAACGACGAGGCGGAGACGCTCGCCGAGATGGTCGAGCCCTACCTCCTCAAGATCGGCTTCGTCACCCGGGCCGGAACCCGCGGCCGCCGCGCGACGCGCGAGGCGTATCTCCACCTCGGCAAAGAGCCGCCCGCGTCGGCGGGACAGGCGGGCCTGTTCGAGTGAGCGGCGTGCACGACATCGGCCGGATGCTCGTCGTCTTCGGGCTCCTCATCGCGCTCGTCGGCGTCGCCCTGGTGCTCGTCGGCCGGGTGCCCTGGCTCGGCCGGCTGCCGGGCGACATCCACATCCAGCGCGGCAACTGGACCTTCTACTTCCCGCTCGCCACGTCACTCCTGCTGAGCGTGGTCCTCACCTTGATCCTGTGGATCCTGGGCCGGCGGTGAGGACCGTCCGTGCGGTCCTCATTGCGATCCTCGGGTTCGCTGCTCTCCCCGTCCCCCCGGCGCACGCGTCGGGCACGATCCGCGTCGCGATCGTCGAGAACGCGCGCGGCGTCGAGTTGCACGGGGTGTCCATCGAGGTGAACGAGCTCGGCGGCTCGGGCACCGACGCGAGCGCGTGGCGGACGGACGTCGTCCGGGCGGTCGCCGCCGGCCCGAGCGTCGAGATCGATGGGCGTCGTGCGCGCGGCTTCCGGCTGACGAGCGAGCGCCCGATCCAGCTGAACGGGCGCGAGTACCCGGCGGCGCTCGAGGTCGTCAAGAACGGCGAGGGCCTCGCCGTCGTCAACGAGCTGCCCCTCGAGGACTACCTGGTCGGCGTCCTGCGCGCCGAGGCCGGCGAGCGATGGCCGCTCGAGATGCTGCGTGCCCAGGCGATCGTCGCGCGCACGTACGCTGCATACCATCGCATACTCAACGCACTGAAGCCGTACCACATCGTCGCCTCGACGGTCCATCAGGCCTACGTCGGGCTGGTGCCGTCGTCCTCGCCCGTCTGGGACGGCGTCCGCGACACGCGCGACCAGGTGCTCCTGTGGGAGAGGGGTCTCTTCCCGGCGTTCTACCACTCTACGAGCGGCGGGTATACCGAGGACCCGCGCACCGTCTTCGCGGCGCGCAACATGCCCGCGCTCAAGGCGGTCCGTGACGAGTTCTCGACAGGCGCGCCGTACTACGCCTGGAGCCTCGACCTCCGCCTCGCCGACCTCTCGGAGATCCTGCGGCGCAACGGTGTCAACATCGGGTGGGTCAAGGCCGTGGAGGTGACCGAGCGCACGCCGTCGCTCCGCGTCTCGGCGCTCACGGTCCACGGCACACGCGGGCGGGCGCCCATGCGCGGCAACGACTTCCGCCGCATGGTCGGCTACGAGATGCTCAAATCCACGCTCTTCGCCGTCGCCGTGGACGGTACCTCGGCGCACTTCGCCGGACGCGGCTACGGTCATGGCGTGGGCATGTCGCAGTGGGGCGCGAAGGCGATGGCGGAGCGCGGCTACCGGGCGGAGAAGATCCTCGAGTATTACTACCCGGGCACGACGCTCGGCGTGCTCGACGACCAGGCGCGCGCCGCGCTCAGGTCGCCCACCCTGGTCCCCGCCCCGCGGCCCCCAGCGGAATAGGCGGACGTGACGGCGGGAGAGGTAGGGAGCCGGGTCGTGCCCCTGTCAGGCCACCCACGAAGTGTCGCGGCCTCGCGGGCCCCGGTGGAATGAAGGGCGACGGGCGGAGCGGAGCTGGGGCGCGCCTTGTCTCAGGCCACCCAGCGTCAAGCGCTCGAGCGCGCAGATCACAGCCCACTACCGAGCCGAAGAGCTGATCGGCCGGCAGGTGATCGCGGTCGTCAACTTCCCGCCGAAGCAGGTCGGCCCGTTCGTCTCGGAGGTGCTGGTGCTCGGCGCCTACGACGAAGGAGGCGAGGTCATCCTGCTCCGCCCCGACCAGGCCGTGGGCCCGGGCTCGAAGATCGGCTGAGGGCGCCGCTCGCGGGCGGCGCGGGGGCGGGGCTCCGCGCTGGCTGGCTCGGTCGGTCCTACTTCGTCAGGATGAGCTTGTCGGCTCGCGTGATCCGGATCGTGCGCCGATCGCGCGCCGTCCGCCGAGGAAGAGCGCGCCGGCAGTGATCAGGTACAGCATGTAGCCCGTGACCTCGACGAGCGTCGGACGCGCGCGATAGCCGACGAGCCCCGTCGCGAACCCACCGACGAGACTGTGATCGCTCAGCAGCGCCGAGCTGTCCCACAGCGCATCGGTGACCGGCAGCACGCCAAGGGCTTGAAGCTTCCCGAGACCCGTGCTGAAGAGCCCGGCCGCGATCAGCAACAGCACGACGGACGTTGCGGCAAAGAAGTGCCGGACGCTGAGGCGTGTCCCGCCGCGAAAGACCGTCCAGCCGAGCGCCGCCGCCGTGAGGACGCCGAGGACGCCGCCGGCGAGGCCCCACCAGCTCGCCCCCTCCGCGGTCTGGGACATGAGCCCCCAGAGAAAGAGGACCGTCTCGGCGCCTTCGCGGAACACCCCGGTGAACGCGATGAGGCCGAGGATCGAGAGCTGGCGCGTGGCCTCCGCCTCCGCCACCCGTCGCTGGACGTCGCTCCGCATGGCGTGCGCGTGACGGCTCATCCACCAGCCGTGCCAGGTGAGGAGACCGACGGCGGCGAAGATCACGGCGGCGCCGACGAGGTCGGGGCCGAGGTCGAGCAGGGGCCCGGAGAGGAACGTCACGGCGATTCCCATCAGGACGCTGGCGACGAGACCGAGCGCGCCGCCGAGCGTCACCCAGCGGTAGTGCTGGCGCGCCCCGAAGCGGTCGAGGCACGCGTACACGATGCCGAGGAGAAGCGCCGCCTCGAACCCCTCCCGGAGGGTGACGACGAAGGTCGCGGCCATCGGCTACTCGGCGACGATCCGGCCCTTCGCCGTTTTCGCGTGGTACTCGCCGACGAAGGGGTAGGTGCCGGCCTTGAGCGCGGGCATCCGGAGCCGCACGGTCTTGCCGGGCGGGATCACCTTCTCGATGCGGAGCTCGCGACTCTCGAACTCCTCCGGACCGGGGTCACGGTTGGTGACGACGAGCACGAACGGCGCGCCGGCCTTGACCCGGACCTCCTCGGGCTGGAAGCGGTTCGCCTCGATGACGAGCACCACCTCCGACTGCGGGTCGGCGGCCAAGACGACGCCCGGGGCGGCCGCCAGGGCGCTGAATGCGAGTGCTGCCGCGAGAGCTCCGATCACGACCTCCCTCGGTCCCACGCACGGACCGCGGAGGTTAGGTGTACCTAATTATGAAAGGACTGTCAACTTTAGTCTTGGAGAGCCGCTCGGCCTTCCGGAAATGCCCGCGGCGCCGTCAGGGTCACGTCGGCGGAGCCTCGATGGCGAGCTCTGGCGCGAAGGGGGAGGCGAGGCCGGCCGTCGACCATGTACACTGACGGGCCGTGGAGTTGACCACGTTCGACTACGCGCTGCCGCCCGACGCGATCGCGCAGGCGCCCGCAGCCGCCCGCGACGCCGCGCGGCTCCTCGTGATCGATCGCGCCCGGGGGGCGCTCGAGGAACGCGCGTTCGCCGAGCTCCCGGACCTGTTGCGACCGGGCGACTGCATGGTCGTGAACAATTCCCGGGTCATCCCGGCGCGCGTCCTCGCACGGGATCCCGGCGGGCGCCCCGTCGAGTTACTCTTCTTCGCGCGCGAGGACGAGCGCCGCTGGCGGGCCCTGGTGCGCCCGGGACGGCGCTGCCGGGTGGGCGCGGAGCTCTCCGTCGCGGGTGAGCGGTTACGCATCGTCGGCGCCGACCCCGACGGCCCGCGGCTCGTCGAGTGCCTCGACGGGACGATCGCGGAGCTGATGGGGGCACACGGGCTCCCGCCGCTGCCGCCCTACATCGAACGGTTCGCGACGCCGACGGCGGATGATCGGGAGCGCTATCAGACGGTGTACGCGCGGCCACCGGGGTCGGTGGCGGCGCCGACCGCCGGCCTGCACTTCACGCACGCCCTGCTCGATCGCCTTCGCGCGCGGGGCGTCGAGCTCCACGAGGTCACGCTGCACGTCGGTCCGGGGACCTTTCGTCCCATCAAGACGGCGACGGTCGAGGACCACCGGCTCCCGCCCGAGCGCGTGTCGATTCCCCAGGCGGTCGCCGACGCGGTGAACCGCGCGCGCGTCGAGGGCCGGCGCGTCCTCGCGGTAGGGACCACGACGACGCGCGCGCTCGAGAGTGCGGCCCAGGCGGACGGGCGGGTGCGGCCGGTCGAGGGTGACGCCGACGTCTACATCACGCCGGGCTACCGCTTCCGGGTCGTGGACGCGCTGCTGACGAACTTTCACCTGCCGCGCTCCTCGCTCCTCGTGCTCGTCGCGGCGTTCGCGGGCCGGGAGCTGATCTTGAAGGCGTACGCGCACGCGGTTCGTGCGGGCTATCGCTTCTACTCCTACGGCGACGCGTGTCTGCTGTTGTAGCGGGGTCCGCTGTCGCGGGGTCCGCGAGCCCGGCCCCGTCGGTGGGTGGCCTGAGACAAGGTGCGACCCGGCTCCGTTCGGCCAGCCACTTCCCATTCCACGCGGTGGAACGGTGGATGGACTGAGACCAGTCTTCTTCGAGGTGGTTGCGACGGACGGGGCCGCGCGCTGCGGGCGCCTCACGACCAGCCACGGCGTGGTCGAGACGCCCGTCTTCATGCCCGTCGGCACGCGCGGCGCCGTGAAGAGCCTGGCGCCGGACGACCTCCGTGCGGCGGGCGCCCAGCTCGTGCTCGCCAATACGTATCACCTGTTCCTCCGGCCCGGGCACGAGCTGATCCTGGCGCTCGGCGGGCTCCATCAATTCATGGGCTGGGACGGACCGCTCCTCACGGACTCCGGTGGCTTCCAGGTCTGGAGCCTCGCGAAGCTCCGCCGGATCACCGAGGAAGGCGTGGCGTTCCGGTCGCCGATCGACGGGACGTCCCACTTCTTCTCACCCGAGCTGGCGATCGAGATCCAGCGAGCGCTGGGCGCCGACGTCATCCATCCTCTCGACGAGTGCCTGGCGTACCCGGCGACGCACGAGGCCACCGAGCGGTCGCTCGAGCTCACCCTTCGCTGGGCGGCGCGCTCGAAGGCGGTTCACGTCACGGCCCCGGCTCAGGCGCTCTTCGGGATCGTGCAGGGCGGCACCCACGAGGACTTGCGCCGCCGCGCGGTGAGCGCGACGGTGGCGCTGGGATTCGACGGCTACGCGATCGGCGGCATGGCGGTCGGCGAGCCCAAGCCCTCGATGTACGATCTCACCGAGCTGGTGGCCGGCCTCTTGCCCGCGGGCGCGCCGCGCTACCTCATGGGCGTCGGCAAGCCCGAGGACCTCGTGGAGGCGGTCGCGCGCGGTGTGGACATGTTCGACTGCGTGCTGCCGACGCGCAACGCGCGCAACGGCCAGTGCTTCACCGCCGACGGTCCCCTCACGCTCAAGCAGGCCCGGTACGCGAAGGATGCGTCGCCGCTGGATCCCGAGTGCGCGTGCTACGCGTGCCGCACCTTCTCGCGCGCCTACCTGCGCCACCTGTTCATGGCGGACGAGCTGGTCGCGTACCGTCTTCTCTCGCTCCACAACGTCCACTTCTTCCTGTGGCTGATGCGGGAGATGCGCGCGGCGATCGTCGCGCGGGCGTTCGAGCCATTCAAGGCTCGGTTTTCCGCGCGTTATGCAGTATCATCCGTGGATGTTTCGCGCGACTGACTGACTGCTCCGGAGGCTCGACGTCCGATGAACGCCGCACACGCCGCTGACCTCGCCTTCGCTGCCTCGTCCTCGCCGGGCGGAGGCGGATCCACCGCCGTCGCCACGCAGCTCCTGTTCTTCGCCGCGATCTTCGCGATCTTTTGGTTCCTCCTGATCCGTCCTCAGCAGAAGCAGAAGCGCGAGCGCGAGCAGATGCTCGCCGCCCTCAAGCGCGGCGACCGCGTCGTCACGTCGGGCGGATTGCACGGGACGGTCACGAGCCTCGACGAGCACAAGGTCGTGCTGCGCGTCGCGGACCAGGTGCGGCTCGAGTTCGACCGCGGCGCCGTCGGACGGGTCCTCGAGCCGCAGGACGACAAGAATGCCTAGGAACCTCTGGTCGCGGGTGACCCTCGTCGCCGTCGTGGTCGTCCTGTCCGGCTGGTACCTTTATCCGCCGAAGCGGACGATCAACCTCGGCCTCGACCTGCAGGGCGGCACCCATCTCGTGCTCGGTGTCGAGGCCGACAAGTACGTCGCCAGCCAGACCGACCGCGCGGCCGAGGATCTCAAGGCCACGCTCGAGCGCAAAGGCGTCGCGGTCAAGCGTATCGCGCGCGAGGGCGACGCGACGGTGGTCGTCGAGCTCGCGAGTCCGCAGAGCTGGAACGACGCGCTGACCGCGGCCGCCGAGCTGCAGAACTTCGGCCGGCGCGACGAGGACCAGGCGGCGGGCCGGTTCAAGCTCGTGATGAGCGAGCGCGTGGTGAGCCGGCTCCGCGACGACGCGGTCCGCCAGGGGCTGGAGACGATCCGCAACCGCGTCGACCAGTTCGGCGTCGCGGAGCCCACCATCACGCGGCAGGGGAGCGACCGGATCCTGATCCAGCTGCCGGGCATCCACGACGTGGCGCGGGCGAAGGCGCTCATCGGCAAGACGGCGCTCCTCGAGTTCAAGCTGCTCGACGAGCGCGTGTCGGTCGAGGAGGCGCTCAAGGGCAACCTGCCGGACACCGACGAGATCCTCTACCAGCGACGCGTGGACAAGGAGACGAAGACGGAGCGGAAGATCCCGTACGTCGTCCAGAAGCGGGCCCTCCTCACGGGCGCGGAGCTGACACGCGCGGAGGTGCAGGCCGACCCGAACTCGCCGGGGAACTGGCAGGTCTCGATCGAGTTCACGGCGACGGGCACGCGCATCTTCGGCGAGGTCACCGAGCAGAACGTGGGCAAGCACCTCGCGATCGTTCTCGACGGCAGTGTGTACTCGGCGCCCCGCATCAACGAGCGCATCCCCGGCGGGCGCGCGGTCATCACGGGCCAGTTCACGGTGGACGAGGCGCGCGACCTCGCGATCGTCCTCCGCGCCGGCGCGCTGCCCGCTCCGGTCACGATCCTCGAAGAGCGGACGGTCGGCCCATCGCTCGGCGCCGACTCGATCCGGCAGGGGCTGATCGCGATCTCGGCGTCGGCGGCGGTGGTCTTCGTGTTCATGCTCTTCTACTACCGGCTCTCGGGGCTCATCGCCGACGTCGCGCTCGGCCTCAACCTCCTCCTCCTCTTCGCCTGCATGGCGGCGATCGGGGCGACCCTCACGCTGCCGGGCCTCGCGGGCATCGCGCTCACTGTAGGCATGGCGGTGGACACCAACATCCTGATCTTCGAGCGAATCCGCGAAGAGCTACGGTTGGGGAAGACGCCGCGAGCGTCGATCGAGGCCGGATTCAGGCGCGCGCTTCGCACCATCATCGACACGCACCTGACCGTCATGGGGACCGCGGTCATTCTGGTGAGCTTCGGGACAAGTTCCGTCAAGGGCTTCGGAGCGTCGCTGTTCCTCGGGCTCGCCGCGAGCCTGTTCACGGCGTATTTCTTCACGCGCCTCCTCTTCGACCTGGTCTACATGGGCCGCCGCAAGGTCGAGGCGATTTCGATATGACGCCCCGCACGTGGCACCTCGTCTCAGGCCACCCACCGATCGCGCCGGGCTCGCGGCCCCCGGTGGAATGAAGAGCGACATGCGGAATGGAGCCGGGAGGTACCTCGTCTCAGGCCACCCACCGATCGCGCCGGCCCCGGGGACGCCGGTGGAATGAAGAGCGACATGCGGAACGGAGCCGGGAGGTACCTCGTCTCAGGCCACCCACCGATCGCGCCGGCCCCGGGGACGCCGCTACAATGATCGAGCTGTTCAAGAACCCGAACTACGACTTCATCGGCAAGCGCAAGTGGGCGTACTACGTCTCGATCGCGTTCACCCTGATCGGGCTGACCTCGCTGGTGGCCAAGGGTGGGCTGCGATACGACATCGACTTCACCGGGGGCACGCTCGTCCAGGTCCGCTTCGAGCAAGCGCCGTCCGTCGCGCAGATCCGCTCGAGCCTATCGACGATCCATTTGGGCGAGTCGGTCATCCAGCGGTTCGGTGACGAGCGCGAGTACATCATCCGCCTGCCGCTCGCGGCCGCGAGCTCCGAGGAGGTCCAGAAGCGCGTCCAGTCGGCGCTGGCGGCCGGCGGGCTCGGAAAGTTCGAGATCCGCCGCCTCGAATTTGTCGGGCCCCAGGTCGGCCGCGACTTGCAACTGCAGGCGGTATACCTCGTGCTCGTCGGCCTCGTGTGGATCACGATCTACATCGGCCTCCGGTTCGACCTCAGGGGCGGCGTCGCGGCGGTCATCGCCGTCATCCACGACGTGCTCGTGTGCCTGGGCGCCCTCTCGATCATGAACCGCGAGTTCTCGCTCCCCGTGCTGGCGGCGCTCCTGACCATCATCGGCTACTCCGTCAACGACACGATCGTCGCCTACGACCGGTTGCGGGAGAACCGCGGGAAGATGGTCCCGAAGGGCCGCACCTTCGCCGACCAGATGAACGACGCGGTGAACCAGACGCTCTCGCGGACCATCCTGACCTCGCTGACCACGTTCTTCTCGGCGGCGGTTCTGCTCTTCTTCGGGGGCAAGACGCTCGAGGACTTCGCGTTCGTCCTCTTCGTCGGGGTCATCACCGGGACGTACTCGACCACGTACGTGGCCGCGGCGATCGTCGTGGACTGGACCCGGTACGTGGAGGGGCGGCTCCGGCGGTCCAAAAAAGCGGTGGCGAAAGCCTGAAGGCCGCGTAAGATTGTATGTTTAACGCGAGGGTTTCGCACCGTGACCCAAATTCAGGCGCTGCTCGAGGAGATCCCGAAGTACCAGCCCGGGGCTGATCTCAACCTCCTTGCCCGCGCGTACGAGTTCTCCGCGGCGTCGCACCGCGGTCAGCAGCGCGCCTCCGGCGAGCCGTACCTCAGCCACCCCCTCGAAGTCGCGACCCTCCTCGTGAACTTCAAGATGGACGTCACGACCGTGACGGCGGGGCTCCTGCACGACGTCCTCGAGGACACCAAGGCCACGAAGGACGACCTCGAGCGCGAGTTCGGCGCCGAGATCGCCGAGCTCGTGGACGGCGTGACGAAGATCGGCAAGCTCGCGTTCTCGTCGCGCGAGGAGCGTCAGGCCGAGAACTTCCGCAAGATGCTCGTCGCCATGGCGCGCGACCTGCGCGTGCTGATGATCAAGCTCGCCGACCGCCTGCACAACATGCGGACCCTCGACTATCTGTCTCCCGACAAGGCGAAGAAGATCGGGCAGGAAACGCTCGACATCTACGCCCCCCTGGCGCACCGGCTCGGCATGGCCAAGGTGAAGGCGGAGCTCGAGGACCTCGCGCTGCGGACCCTCAACCCGGAGGACTACGTCGACCTCCAGAAGCGCGTCGCCAAGCGTCGCCTCGAGCGCGAGGCGGACATCAACCAGGTGATCGCGATCCTCCAGCGGAAGCTGTCGGAGGTCGGGATCGAGTCGCAGATCCGCGGCCGGCCGAAGCACTTCTACTCGATCTGGAAGAAGATGCACGACCAGGGCCGGGAGTTCGACGAGATCTACGACCTCACCGCCGTCCGTGTCATCACGATGTCCGTGCGCGACTGCTACGGCGCCCTCGGCGTCATCCACTCGCTGTGGAAGCCGGTGCCCGGCCGCTTCAAGGACTTCATCGCGATGCCGAAGGTGAACATGTACCAGTCGCTTCACACGACGGTCATCGGGCCCAAGGGGGACCCGGTCGAGATCCAGATTCGCACGCGCGAGATGCACCGGATCGCCGAGGAGGGCATCGCGGCGCACTGGCTCTACAAGGAGAAGAAGTCGGGCAAGGACAAGCTCGACGAGTCGCTCCTCTGGCTGCGGCAGCTCATCGAGACGCAGCAGGACATGAAGGATCCACGCGAGTTCATGGACACCGTGCGCGTGGACCTGTTTCCCGACGAGGTGTACGTCTTCACGCCCAAGGGCGACGTGAAGGCGCTCCCCGAGGGCTCCACGCCGATCGACTTCGCCTACGCCGTCCACACGAAGGTCGGGGAACACTGCGTCGGCGCGAAGGTGAATGGCAAGCTCGTGCCGCTGCGCAACACGCTCCGCCAGGGCGACATCGTCGAGATTATCACCGCGCCGAGCCAGCATCCGAGCCGCGACTGGCTCAAGATCGTCAAGTCCACACGCGCCAGATCGAAGATCAACCAGTGGCTCAAGGTCGAGGAGCGCGCGCGCTCGATCGAGCTGGGCCGCGAGCTCTTCGAGCGCGAGGCCAAGAAGTACCGGCTCAATCCGACGGCGCTGCTCGCCGGCGAGGAGATCAAGAAGGCGGCGGCCGACCTCGGGTACGCGACCGGCGACGACCTGCTGGCGGCGCTCGGCTACGGCAAGAGCTCCGTGCACCAGCTCCTGAACAAGCTGGCACCCGGCGCCCTCCTCGAGCCGCCGGAACGCGCCAGGACGGTGACGGCGGCGCCGCGCCCGAAGACCGACCAGGGCGTCCGCATCCGCGGCGTGGACGACCTGCTCGTCCGCTTCGCGAAGTGCTGTAACCCGCTCCCGGGCGACCAGATCGTGGGCTTCATCACGCGGGGGCGCGGGCTCACCGTCCACGGCCGCGACTGCCTGACCGTCGCCAAGAGCGTCCTCGACCGGGAGCGGCTGATCAACGTCGAGTGGGACGTGGCGGAGCCTGGCAAGCGGCCCGTCAAGGTCGCCGTCTATATCGGCCGGGATCGCCCGGGACTGCTGGCCGAGATCACCGGAGCGATCTCGTCGCGTAACGGCAACATCACCAAGGCCGAGGTCACCGTCACCGATGACCGCCGGGGCATCAACCACTTCGTGATCGAGGTCGCCGACCTTCACCAGCTCCAGGACATCATCGGGGCGATCCGCGAGATCAGGGACGTCATCAACGTCGAGCGCGTCCGCGGGCTCTAGGGGCGGCGAGGCGGGGCAGGGTCGATGCTCAGAAAACCCCACTTCGCCCTGACCCTGCCCCGCCTCGCCGCCCCGGGACCCCTGGGCACGCTCGGGCCTCGGACGGGATGACGCGGCGGCAGTTCGAGGCGCTGGTGGACCGGGCGCTCCGACGCCTGCCCCGGAAGTTCAAGGACAAGCTCGCCAACATCGCGGTCGTCGTCGAGGCCTGGCCGGAGGACGCGACGCTCGCCGAGCTGGGCATCGAGCCTCCCGACACGCTCTACGGGCTCTACCGGGGCGTCGATCTCACGCGCCGCGACTCGAGCTACGGCAACGTCCTCCCCGACACGGTGACGATCTACCAGGGGCCGATCGAGGAAGACTGCGTCGACGAGGAGGAGATGGCGGAGCTCGTGCGTGAAACCGTCGTCCACGAGCTCGGTCATTACTTCGGCCTGGAC
This sequence comes from Candidatus Rokuibacteriota bacterium, assembly GCA_003220315.1. Classification (GTDB taxonomy): domain Bacteria; phylum Methylomirabilota; class Methylomirabilia; order Rokubacteriales; family CSP1-6; genus 20CM-2-70-11. The sequence continues at coordinate 8,134 of QHSA01000057.1, read as the reverse complement.
GACGAGACGATGGAGCGCATCGAGGACCCGGACGCCTAGCAGGCCCGTGGGAGGGACCGTGTTCGAGCGCCGGCTGGCGGGCCGGCGGCTCGTGGACGCCCTGGCCGCCGTCGCGTCTCGCTACGAGCCCGCCGCGCGGAAGGAGAAGCTCCGCCTGCTCGACGCGCTCGCCGGTCGGCGCGTCGGGCGGCCAGGGTCGCTCGCGCGTCTCCACGAGGCGTTGTGCTTCCTCCAGGCATACCCAGACGATCCCGAGGTCCTCGAGCGCGTCGACCGCGCGCTCGCGGAATTTCCCCGGCGCGTGGCGCGGCTCCGGGCCGTCGCCCGCCGGCGCCTCCACGACTCCGGCATCGCGAATACGACGCTCGATTACCCGTTCGGCTTTCCGATGGCGCGCTGGCTCGCCACGCGCTTTCCGCACGACTGCGAGGTCGCCTGGGCCCGCTTCGTGGACACGGAGCGGCTGGACGAGACCCTGTCGCTCCTCGCGACCGCGGCGGAGGGGGACGCGTTCAGCGAGGGCGGGATGGGCTGGCGCGCATGGCTCGGCGTCGCCAAGGGTGGCCGGCCGATGACAGACCTCCAGCTCCTCCTCGAGGTGTTCGAGCGGACGGGGCTCCCCGAGGAGACGCGCGACTGGCTCTACGAGAGCCTGGCGCTTCCGGTCGTGTGGCGCCCGCGGGGCGTCGGCGCCTCGCGCACCCTCGCGCGGGTCCCGCCCGCGCGCGTGTTCTTCCACGCGGACGGGCTCGAGCGGCGGGTGGCGTCCCTCGTCGACGCGCTCGCGCGACCGCTGCCGCCGCTGCGGCGGGCGCCGCGTGCCCTGGCCGAGGCGTTGATCGAGGCGGCCCATGTGGCGATGGCCACGCGCCAGCGCGAGCTCCACGCCTTCTCCTATCCGAACCCCGACGACGTCCTGCTGGTGGATGTCGATCGCGGTGTCCGGCTCGCGTTCGTCGGGATCCTCCCGGGCTTCCGTCTGCCCCTCGAGGGCTACTACGCGTTCCTCGCGCTCAAGAACGGGATTCCGGTGGCGTACGGCGGCGGCTGGGAGCTCTTCGGCACGCTCGACTTCGCCGTCAACGTCTTCGCGTCGTTCCGCCAGGGTGAGTCGGCGTTCCTCGCGACCGAGCTCCTCCGGGCGTACCGGCGGATCTTCGGCATGCGAACGATCGTCGTGGACCGCTACCAGCTCGGCCACGAGAGCGCGGAGGCGCTCCGCTCGGGGGCCTTCTACTTCTATCACCGCCTCGGCTTCCGGCCCCGCGACCCGGCGGTGTTGCGCGTGCTGGAGGCCGAGCAGTCGAAGATCGCCGCCGACCGGTCGTATCGCTCCCCCATCCCCATCCTCAAGCGGCTCGCGGGGGCCGAGGTCTATCTGGCGCTTCCTGGTGGCCATCGCGAGCCCGAGAAGCGTCTGCGGGCGACGGACGTCTCGGGGCTCATCGCCCGCCTCATCGCGCGCGACTTCGGCGGCGACCGCGGCGTCGCCGTGAGGGAATCGACGGCCCGAGCGCGGCGCGAGCTCGGCGTGACCGGGTGGACCGCCTGGCCGACGGCCGAGCGACGCGCCTTCGCTCAGCTGTCGCTGGTCGCGGCCCTCATCGGAGATCTCGAGACGTGGCCGTCGGTGGAGCGTCGCCGACTTGTGCGCGTCTTCCGCGCGAAGGGGCGCGGAAGCGAGCGCACCTACGCCAACCTCCTCGATTCCCATCGTTGGCTTCGACGGAGTCTCGAGGCGCTGGTCACGTGAGGCGCTGGTCACGTAAGTTTTCGCTTGACAGCTACTTTCATTCGTCCTTATGGTTTCAGCAGATGCTGAAAGACTCGGAGCTAGAGAAACATGCTCAAATCCGAGGAGATCCGGCGACAAGTGGCTCAGCGCCTTCGGGAGCTCCTTCCCAAGGCGAAGTCGTGGGAAGAGCAGACCGACGTGAAAATCGCCGGACACGCCGCGGGTTTGGTGGTGCGGTTCCGCCTCGTCGACCAGGAGCACACCGTGGTCCTTGAGGTCGCCTCGCTGGGGCAACCTCGGCAGATCCGGGCGGCCGTTACGCGACTCGCCGACATCCGTCGCGAGCTTCCGGGGGCGTATCCGGTCGCCGCCGCGGTCTACATCGGCCCTCAGAGCGCGCGGATCCTCAAGAGTCACAACCTCGGGTATGTCGACCTCTCTGGCAACTGCTCCCTCGCCTTCGAGAACGTCCTGATCGAGAAGGACGGCAAGCGCAACGTCCGTCCCTCGACGCGTCCGCTGCGCTCGCTGTTCGCGCCGCGCGCGACCCGGGTCGTGCGCGTGCTCCTCGTCGAGCCGGCACGGGCCTGGCGGCTCGAGGAGCTGGCGCGCGCGGCCCAGGTGAGTCTCGGACACACCCACAACGTCGTGAAGCGGCTCCAGGAGCTCGCCTGGGTGGAGCACGACGAGAGCCAGCGGATCCGGCTCGGGAAACCGGCCGACCTCCTCGAGAGCTGGTGCGAGTCGTACACCTACCGGGCCAACGAGATCGGCTCCTACGCCGCACCCGAGCGCGTGACCCGCGCGTTCCTGAGCGCGATCGCGCGCGCGGCAACGGCCGAGGGACGCCGCTACGCGTTCACCCTCAACGCCGGCCTATCACTGGTGGCCCCGAGCCTCCGCGTGCCGGCCGTGCACTGCTACCTCGAAGGGGACCCGGCCCCGGTCGCCGCCGCGCTCGGGCTCCGCGCGACAGCCGAAGGGGACGGCGCCGTGCACTTCCTCGCGCCCTACGACCCCGGCGTCTTCCACGCCCTGCTGGAGAAGGGCGGGCTCACGGTGGTGTGTCTGCCACAGCTCTACGCCGACCTTCTGCGCTACGAGCGGCGGGGGCGTGAGCAGGCCGAGCACCTCCGTCGCGAGGCGATGGGCTACTGACGGCGCTGGCGCGGTGAATCCCAGAACGAGAGGAGGTGAGACCCGAGATGAAGAAGAAGGCGACGAAGAAAAAGAAGAAGAAGTAAGTGTTGCAGGTCTGCGGTGGGGGGTGGCGGCCTCCCACCAGGTGCCAATCGGGAGGGGGCGTCGCCCCCTCCCGTTTGTGCGTGTGCTTAAATGACCTTGGTGACCTTGCCCGCCTTGAGACACCGGGTGCAGACGCGCACGCGCCGGGTCGTTCCGGCGAGCTTCGCCCGCATCGAGACGAGGTTGGGAAGCCACCGTCGCTTCGTCAGCTTGTGCGCGTGGCTGATCGTATGACCCACCGAGGGACCCTTCCCGCAGATGTCGCACCGCTGTGCCATGCACGCTCCTCGGAATCGATTCGGGTCTCGGGAGACGCCCGCCCTGTATAGCACGGGCACGCACCCGAAGCAAACGGCGACCGCGGACCTCCGGACGCCCCTCCAGTTCCTGAAGGGCGTCGGGCCCCGGCGCGCGGCCCAGCTCGAGCGGAAGGGGCTTCGCACCGTCGAGGACGCGCTCTTCTTCCTGCCGCTCCGCCACGAGGACCGCACGCGCCTGGTGCCCTTCCGGTCGCTCCAGCCGGGCCAGGTCGCGACGTGCTCGGGGACGATCGTGGGGCTCTCGCCGCCGCCGCCGGGACGGTCACGAGCGCCGTTGGTCGTCATGCTCCGCGACGAGAGCGGCTACGCGCAGGCGAGCTGGTTCCACGGCGCCTACCTCGCGCGCGTGTTCGAGCGCGGCCAGCGCCTCGTCCTGCACGGCAAGGTCACGCGCTTCAAGGGGGCGGTCGTGATCCAGCAGCCGGACTACGAGATCGTCGAGAGCGGCGACGACGAGCGGCTACACACGGGCCGGCTCGTGCCCGTGTACTCGCTGACCGAGGGGCTGGCGCAGCGCGCGCTGCGCGCGCTCCTGTGGCGCATCGTCGACACCTTCGCGCGGGACGTGCCGGAGGCGCTGCCCGACGCGGTGCGCGCGCGACGCAAACTCGTCACGCTCGCGCAGGCGCTGCGCGACTGCCATTTCCCCGAGACCGACGCGGCGCTCGGTACCGCCCGCCGTCGGCTCACGTTCGACGACTTCCTGCTGCTCCAGCTCGGCCTCGCCATCCTCCGCTCGCGGACGACCCGCGCGCGCGGCGTCGCGATGAACCCGCGCGGCCAGCTCGTCGCCCGGCTCCGCGGGTCGTTGCCATGGCCGCTCACCGGCGCGCAGGAGCGCGTGTGGAACGAGATCCGTCGGGACATGGCGGCGCCGTTCCCGATGCACCGACTGCTCCAGGGAGACGTCGGCTCGGGCAAGACGATCGTCGCGGCGCTCGCCGTCCTGACCGCCATCGAGGCCGGCTACCAGGCCGCGGTGATGGCGCCGACCGAGATCCTCGCCGAGCAGCACGTCTTCACCTTCCGCCAGCTCCTCGAGCCGCTCGGCGTGCCGGTGACGCTGCTCACCTCGTCGCTCAAGCCGCGCGAGCGCGCCGCGCGCCGGGCGGGGATCGCCGCGGGGGACGTCGCGTGCGTCGTCGGCACGCACGCGCTCGTGCAGGAAGGTGTGGAGTTCCGCCGCCTCGGCCTCGCCGTCGTGGACGAGCAGCACCGGTTCGGCGTCGAGCAGCGCGCCCGGCTCCGCGGCAAGGGCGAGCACCCCGACCTCCTCGTGATGACGGCCACGCCGATCCCGAGAACGCTCGCCCTGACGCTCTACGGCGACCTCGACGTCTCGGTCCTCGACGAGCTGCCGCCGGGCCGGCGCCCCGTCGTCACCGTCGCGCGAACCGAGTCGAAGCGCCGCGAGATCTACGCCTTCCTGCGCGACGAGATCGGCCGCGGCCGCCAGGCCTATGTCGTCTACCCGCTCGTCGAGGAGTCGGAGGCGCTCGACCTCAAGGCGGCGACGGACATGGCGCGGCACCTCGCCGAGGACGTCTTCCCCGACCTCCACGTCGGGCTCATCCACGGGCGGCTCGGGTTCGAGGAGAAGGACGAGGTCATGCGACGGTTCAAGGCGCGCGAGATCCACATCCTCGTCTCGACGACCGTGATCGAGGTCGGGATCGACGTGGCGAACGCGTCGGTCATGCTCGTCGAGCACGCCGAGCGCTTCGGGCTCTCGCAGCTCCACCAGCTCCGCGGGCGCGTCGGGCGGGGCCCGTGGAAGTCGGTGTGCATTCTCCTGACGAGCGGCCGGCTCACCGAAGAGGCCAAGCGGCGCATCGACGCGATGGTCGCGACGAACGACGGCTTCAAGATCGCGGAAGTCGACCTCGAGCTGCGCGGGCCCGGCGAGTTCTTCGGCACCCGGCAGTCGGGACTCCCCGAGTTCCGCACCGCCGACCTGCTCCGTGACGCCGCCGTCCTCGAGGAGGCGCGCCAGGAGGCTCAGGCGATCATCGCCGCCGACCCCGAGCTCCGCGAGCCGGCGCACGGCGCCCTGCGCGCGAGCCTCCTGTCCCGGTGGCGTGGCAAGCTCGCGCTCGCCAGCGCCGGATGATTCGGCTGACGTCCGGCGGACGATCGAGCACGGCGAGTGAGCGCGGCGGGGCACGGGCGTGGCGTCAGCCCGGGTGCCCGCGCCCTGTTCAATAGAGATGCGCGTCATCGCGGGCTCCCTCAAGGGGCGCCGTCTCGTCGTCCCGCGCGGCGCCACGACTCGCCCGACCGGCGACCAGGTCCGCATCGCGCTCATGGACACCCTGACGCCGTGGCTTCCGGGCGCGCGCGTGCTCGACCTCTTCGCCGGCGCGGGCGGCGTCGGCTTCGAGGCGCTCTCGCGGGGCGCCCTGGACGCGACCTTCGTCGAGCACGAGGCGCGCGCCGTCGCCGCGCTCGACGCGAACATCGCCGCGCTCGGCGTCCGGACCCAGGCCCGCGTGCTGCGCCTCGACGCCGGCCGCGCCCTCCGGCGGCTCGCCGCGGACGGCGAGCGGTTCGGGATCGTCTTCCTCGACCCGCCGTACGCGACCGACCTCGCGACCCGCACGCTCGAGGCGCTCGGGGCGGGCGGCGTCGTGGCGCCCGGCGCGATCGTCGTCGCCCAGCACCTGACCAAGCGCGCGGCCGCGTCCGAAGTGGGCGTCCTGAAAGCGTTCCGGGCCCGTCGATTCGGAGAGACAACCTTGACTTTCTTTCGAGCCGAAGGGTAGCCTGAGGGCCGTGGCCAAGCGTGCGGTCTACCCGGGCATGTTCGATCCCGTACACAACGGCCACGTCGACGTCATCCAGCGCAGCCTCCAGATCTTCGACGAGCTGATCGTCGCGGTCGTCGCGAATCCCTCGAAGCAGCCGCTGTTCACGGTCAAGGAGCGCCTCGAGATGATCGACGAGGCGACGGCCGGGCTCAGCAACTTCCGCATCGTCGCGTTCGACGGGCTCTTGATCGACCTGGTCGCGCGCGAGCGCGCCGACTGCATCGTGCGCGGTATCCGCGCCGTCTCGGACTTCGAGTACGAGTTCCAGATGGCGCTGATGAACCGGAAGCTCCGGTCGACCGTCGAGACGGTGTTCCTCATGCCGCACGAGAAGTACACGTACATCTCCTCGCGCCTCATCAAGGAAGTCGCCAGCTTCGGCACGTCGGTCACGGGGATGGTGCCGCCGATCGTCGAGAAGCGGCTGGCGGAGAAGTTCCCTCCCAAGTAACCCGGCGGGCCGCCGCCGAAGGAGCCGCACACCGTGCTGGCCGAACGCGTGAAGACGCTTGCGCCGTCGTCGACACTCGCGGTCCAGGCCAAGGCCAAGGCGCTCCGCGCGCGGGGCGTCGACGTCATCTCGTTCGGCGCGGGCGAGCCCGACTTCGACACGCCCGAGCGCATCAAGGCCGCCGCGGTGGAGGCGATGCGACGCGGCCAGACGAAGTACACGGACGTCGCCGGCGTTCCCGAGCTCCGCGCGGCCGTGTGCGCCAAGCTCAAGCGTGACCATGGGCTCGCGTACGAGCCCGACGACGTGCTCGTCTCGTGCGGGGCCAAGCACACCCTCTTCAATATGGCCGTCGCGGTCCTCGATCCGGGCGACGAGGTCCTGATCCCGAGCCCGTACTGGGTCTCGTATCCGGAGCAGGCGCGCCTCGTCGGCGGAATGCCGGTGGAGGTCCCGACGCGCGAGGCGACGGGGTTCGACCTCGATCCCGAGCGCCTCGCCGCCGCCGTCACGCCGCGCACGAAGGCGATCGTGCTCAACAGCCCGAACAACCCGACGGGCGCCGTCTTCTCGGCCGAGGCGCTCGGCAACGTGGCGCGACTCGCGGTCGACGCGGGCTTGCTCGTCGTGTCCGACGAGTGCTACGAGGCCCTCACGTTCGAGGGCCGTCACGTCTCCATCGCCTCGCTCGGCCCCGAGATCAAGGCGCGGACGCTCGTCATCAACACGTGCTCGAAGGCGTACGCGATGACCGGCTGGCGCATCGGCTACGCGGCGGGGCCGCGCGCGCTGATCCGCGCGATGACCGATGTTCAGAGCCAGGTGACCTCGAACGCGTCGTCCGTGGCCCAGTGGGCGGCGGTCGAGGCGCTCCTGGGGCCTCAGGACGAGGTGCGGGTGATGGCGGCGGAGTTCGATCGCCGGCGCCATTTGATCGTCGACGGGCTCAACCGGCTGCCCGGCGTCTCGTGCATCAAGCCGAAGGGCGCGTTCTACGCGTTCGCGAACGTGGCGGGGCTCTTCGGCCGGAGCTCCGCGAGCGCGGCGGGGACGACTCGGCTCGACGGTTCGCTCGACGTCGCCGCGTTTCTGCTCGACGAGGCGCGCGTGGCCGTCGTGCCGGGCGTCGACTTCGGCTCCGACGCCCATGTGCGCCTGTCGTACGCGACCAGCGACGCGCTCATCCGGGAGGGGCTCGCGCGCATGGACGCCGCGATCCGCAAGTTGCGTTAGACTACCCGCGCCCCCTCCGATGAACGAGGGCCCACAGAGGAGAGAGGAATGAAGCTCGAAGGCTCCTACGACGCCCCGGCGCCGCGCGCGAAGGTCTGGGACGCCTTTCTCGACCCCAAGCAGCTCAAGAAGGCGATCCCCGGCTGCGAAAAGCTTGAGGCCCTCGGGAACGACGAGTACAAGGCGACGCTGAAGATCGGCGTGGGGGCGGTGAAGGGAACGTTCGAGGGCAAGGTGCGCCTGGCGGACAGGAAGCCGCCGGAGTCGTACCGCCTCCTGGCCGAGGGCAGCGGCGGCCCCGGCTTCGTCAAGGCCGACACGCTCATCACGCTCACCGAGATCG
>QHSA01000237.1 GCA_003220315.1 Candidatus Rokuibacteriota bacterium | reverse complement strand
GGACGCCCTCGTCGAAGTCCTTGTCCTGAAAGCGCGCGAAGGCCTGCGTGAGATGGTGCTCGCTCTCGACGACCGCGCCGGAGAGCACCAGAGTGTGCCGCGTAAGGAACTCGTCGGCGTCGAGGCCGAGCCACTCGTAGGAGTACTGGAGGCCGAGCTGGGCCGGACGCGATCCCAGCGAGAGCTTCCGGACGAGGCCTGCGCTCACGAGGTGGTCCAGGACGCTGAACCTCGGGACGTCGTTGTTGTACGTCGTGAAGAACGAATAGCCCAGGGACGACTCCCAGTCCTCCGTCCGCCACCACACGTAGTCCGCGCGGACGGCAAAGAGCTCGCCCGTGGAGGTGTGGCGCAGGCGTCGGAGGTCCGCCACGAGCGGCTCGCGGCCGTTCGCGCTCGGCACCACGCGCACGTTGTCGTCGTAAAAGAAGCCCAGGCGCGCGT
>QHSA01000238.1 GCA_003220315.1 Candidatus Rokuibacteriota bacterium | reverse complement strand
GACACTCCCGTCCTGACCCTCCACACGACGCTCGACCCGGACGTGCCGTTCTCCCATGAGCAGCAGCTGGCAAACATCGTCATGACCGCGGGGTACTCGAGCAGGCTCGTGCAGCAGTCCTACAACCGGTACGGCCACTGCAACTTCAGCCCGGCCGAGGCGACGAGCGCCTTCCTCCGGCTCGCCGACTGGGTCAAGCGCGGCGTGAAGCCCGTCGGTGGCGCCCTGGCGCCGTGAGGACCGCAAGGCTAAGGCTCGCCGGAACGGTCTGACTGCTCTCGCTGCTGTCCCCGCTCGCCGTGGCGGCCGGGCTCGGCCCGGCCGCCGTGGCCGACGCCCCCCTGTACGAGGCGGTGGATCCCGGGGCGCGGGCCCGACGGGAACGCGCGCGGCAGCTTGCCGGCGCGGAGCTTCTCGGGGATCCGCGACGCCCGACGGTCCTGGTCTAGTCTCCCGGCCGCATGAACGGGTAGCGAAAATCGGTCGGCGGGACGAACGTCTCCTTGATCGCCCGCGGGCTCACCCAGCGGAGGAGGTTCACGAGGCTCCCCGCCTTGTCGTTCGTCCCCGACGCGCGCGCGCCGCCGAAGGGCTGCTGGCCAACGACGGCACCCGTCGGCTTATCGTTGATGTAGAAGTTGCCGGCCGCGTAGGTCAGCGCCTCCGCCATCCGGGCGATCGCCGCGCGATCCCGCGCGAAGATCGCGCCGGTGAGCGCGTAGGGCGAGCCCCGGTCGCAGAGCGCCAGCGCCTCGTCGAGCTCGGAGTCCTCGAAGACGTAGACCGTCAGCACGGGGCCGAAGATCTCCTCGCGCATCAGCGTGAGGTCGGGCCGCTTCGCCAGCACGACCGTCGGCTCGACGAAGTACCCCTTGGAGTCGTCCGCGCCACCGCCGGCGAGAATCTCGGCGTCTGGCGACCGGCGGGCGAAGTCGATAGAGCCCGTGATCGTCCGGAACGCGTTCCGGTCGATCACGGCCCCCATGAAGTTGGTGAAGTCGGCCGGGTCGCCCACGCGGATCTCGGCGATCTCGGCGAGGAGCCGCTTCTTCACCTCGGGCCAGAGCGAGGCGGGGATGAAGGCGCGGGAGGCGGCGGAGCACTTCTGGCCCTGGTACTCGAAGGCGCCGCGTGTGAGCGCGGTCGCGAGCGCGGCGACGTCAGCCGAGGGGTGGGCGAGGACGAAGTCCTTGCCGCCGGTCTCGCCGACGATCCGCGGATAGCTCCGGTACGCGCGGATGCTCCTGCCCACGGTCTCCCACATCCCCTGGAACGTCGCGGTCGAGCCGGTGAAGTGGATGCCCGCGAGATCGGGCGAGGCGAGCGCCGGGTCGCCGACCTCGGCGCCCGCGCCCGGCACCATGTTGATGACGCCCGGCGGGAGCCCCGCCGACTCCAGAATGTCCATGATGACGTGGGCGGCGTACACGGCCGTGGAGGCGGGCTTCCAGACGACCGTGTTGCCCATGATCGCCGGCGCCGTCGGCAGGTTGCCGCCGATCGAGGTAAAGTTGAACGGCGTGACCGCGAAGACGAAGCCCTCGAGCGGCCGGTGCTCGACGTGGTTCCAGCTCCCGGGCGACGAGAGGGGCTGCTGGCGGTAGATCTCCTCGGCAAAGGCGACGTTGAAGCGCCAGAAATCGATCAGCTCGCACGCCGCGTCGATCTCCGCCTGGTGAACGGTCTTCGACTGGCCGAGCATCGTCGCCGCGTTGAGGACCATGCGATAGGGACCCGCCAGGAGCTCCGCCGCCCGGAGAAAGATCCCGGCCCGGTCGTGCCAGGCCATGCGCGACCACGCGCGGTGCGCCCCGAGCGCGGCGTCGATCGCGTGCGCGACCTCGGCCGTGCCCGCCTTGTGCCAGACCGCGAGGACGTGCCGGTGATCGTGCGGCATGACGGCCTCGGCGGTCCGTCCGGTCATCACCGCCCGGCCGTCGATACGAGGTGTGATCTCGGCCACCTCGCTCGACATCCTGGCGAGCTGGGCCCGCACAGCCTTGCGCTCGGGGCTGCCGGGGGCGTAGGCCAGAACGGGCTCGTTACGCGGGGTCGGCACGGAGACGATCGCGTTCGGCATGTCGTCCTCCTTGCGCTGCGACGCGCGCTCCACGGTCATCGAGTCGTTGAGGGGCCGGGGCCCTTGCGGCCCGCGACGTACTCGGCGACGACCGGCACCGACTCCGGCTCGATCGCGGTGAAGCTCACCCCGGCGTGGGCGCCGCGCCGCCAGACGATCGTGCCCTCGGCGACGATGGGGATCGCGAGCGCGCCCTTCTCGAGGCGGAGCCGGACCGTGCTCCCGACCGTCCAGTCCGCCGGCACGTCGGCGAGCGCGAGCCCGCCCTCGCTGATGTCGACGGTCCCCACGCGGCAGACGAGTCCGGTGGCCGCGTCGGTGAGCGCCGCCGCCGCGTCGAGGACGGCCCGCGGGTACTTGCGGACGTCCGTCGCGAGCACGGCGTAGATCTTCACCGGCACCGACTTGCCCCGCACCGTCACCGCCCCCAGCTCCCGCGTCGCGACCACGCCCTTGACGTGCTCGTACGTGGACTCGCTGACGATGATCGAGGCGCCGTAGTCCTTCGTGATGGACTCGAGGCGCGCGGCGAGGTTGACGGTGTCGCCGATCGCGGTGTACTCGAAGCGCTGCCGCGAGCCGAGTATGCCGACGATCGCCTCACCCGTGTTGATCCCGACGCCGTTCCGGATCCTGACGCCGAACTTCGCCTCCCAGCGCGCCGCCGCCGCGAGCGTCCGCTCCTGGAACGCGAGCCCCGTCCGCACGGCCTTGATCGCGTGCTCGGGGTCCTCGGACGGCACGTTGTAGAGGGCCATGACGCAGTCGCCGATGTACTTGTCCACGGTGCCGTCGTGATCGAAGACGATCTCCGTCATCTCGGTGAGGTACTCGCGCAGCATCGCCGCGACCTGCTCGGGCTGGAGCTTCTCGGAGATCGACGTGAAGCCGCGCAGGTCGGAGAAGAGCACGGTGACGAGGCGCCGGCGCGAGCTCAGTTTGTCGCTGGCGCGGACGACCGTCCGCAGCACGTGTGGCGAGAAGAACCGAGAGAGCCGCCGCTTCTCGCGCTGCTCGCGCACGAAGTGCTCGACCACGGTCGAGCCGTAGCCGAGCACCAGGGCGATGGTGCCGGCCATGCCGCGCATCCAGACGTCGCCGAGGGCGAAGCCGGCGATGGCGCCCAGCGTGAGGATGCCCCACACGAGGACCGCGGCGCCGAGCGCGCGCAGCGCCCGGAGGCGCCCGACGAGCGCCGAGCCGAGCAGCGCGGTGACGACCGCCACGAGCGTGGCGACCCACCGGGGGATCTCGCGGATCGCGTCGCCGCTGACGAGCGTGTCGAGGGCGTTGGCGTGGATCTCGACGCCGGTCATCCCGTCGAGACCCGCGAAGGGCGTGGGGTGGAAGTCCTGCAGGGCCTTGCTCGCCTGGCCAACCAGGACGATCTTGCCCTGGAAGGCCTCGGGCCGGATCTCGCCCCGCAGCACCCGGTAGTACGGCAACCACGGGAACGTCCGCGGGCCGCCACGGAAGTTGATCAAGACTTCGGCGGCGGCGGGCAAGGGCGCGACGACCAGCCCCGCCCGCGCGGCGATCCGGTGGAGCGCGGCGTCGAACCCGGGGAGCGTCCGCTCGCCGACACCGACACGCAGCGGGACGCGCCGGATCAGACCGTCGGCGTCATAGAAGACGTTGACCGACCCAACGTCGGCCGCGCCCTGCCGGATCGTCGGTAGCGGAGGGTTTTCGTCGATCCGCTTGAGGCTGATCCCTTGCTGCTGGAGGGTCTGCGGGTCCACGGTAGGCGCGGCGGCGAGCACGACGTTGCCGGCCCGCGCGACCGCCGCGCTGAGGGCCCGATCGTCCTTGAGCCCGCGCGACGACGGCCTGTCGAAGATGAGGTCGACGCCGATCGCGAGCGGACCGCCCGCGCTGATCCGGTCGAGCAGCGCGCCGTGCATGGCGCGGGGAAACGGCCACTGCGTGTGCAGCTCGGTGTTCGAGGCCTCGTCGATCGTGACGATGACGATGGGCGCGCTCGGCTGGCGGGCGCCGCGGAACTCGAAGAGCCGGTCGAGCGCCCAGGTCTCAAGGGGCTCGAGCACGCCCGTATGGACGAGCGCGACCGTGACCACGGCGGCGCCCATGCCGCCGGCGAGCTGCCGGCCCAGGCTCACCAACGATTCCAGGACTCGCGCCATTGTCGCCACTCTATCCCACAACGCGGGCGTTGACAGCCCGTCACAGTGGTGCCGTTGACAAGCCGTCACTACTGCGACGTTGACAACCCCTGGACCCGGGGCAATACTCGGCGCCTGCAGTCGAGCAACGGTCCCGGACGCGACCGGGCACAGCCCAGCGAGACTCGATGGTCTCTCGGAGGACGCAGTCATGGCGGGACTTCGCTACCGAACCCTGCCCCTCTTCGTTCTGCTGGCGCTGTGCTGGCCGGCGCTTGTCCAGGCCCAGGGAACCAAAGCGGGTGTGGTCACGACGCTCCAGGGGCGTGTCACCGCGGCGCGGGCCGCCCTTCTCCAGCCCGTCGCCCTGAAGTTCAAGGACGACGTCTTCCTGAACGACCGGATCGTGACGGACGATCGCTCGGTCGTCCGGCTCCTGCTCGGCGGCAAGGCGCTCGTGACCGTCCGCGAGCGCTCCACGCTCACCATCACGGAGCTCCCCGGCCGGTCCACGATCGACCTCGACTCCGGGAAGGTCGCCGTCGCGGTCGACCTGGACAAGATGCGGCCGGGCGACACCATCGAAGTGAAGACGCCCAACGCGGTCGCCGCCGTGCGCGGCACGGTCTTCGTCGTCGAGGTCGCGCGGGCGGCGAGCGTCACGAGCACGTTCTACGGCTTTACCGGCCAGGTCCTGGTGACGATCGCCAATCAGGTCTTCACCCTGTCACCGGACACGTTCCTCAGTGCGACGGGCTCCCAGCCACCGACGTCCGGGACGATGACGGCCGACATTCGAGAGCAGGCGCTGTCGGGGCTCCAGACCGGGGCGCAGCCGGTTAGCGCGGGTCAGGCGGGCGCCAAAGACCAGGCGCTCGGCTCCACGGTCGCGACGCTTGCCGACGCCCTGCCCTCCGTCAGGACGCCGCTCGTCGTGAATCCGCTGACGCTGCCGACACCGCCGATGCGTGTGAACGTCCCCCTCCTGCCGGGCGGTGTCAGGGAGTTCCCCGTCATAAGAGGCGGTGGCGGCTGCGGGTTGCCTATTTGCGTCGACTGACCGTGGGTGCTTCAGTACGCCCGGATTCAGTACGCCCAGGAGAGGACGAGCGAGAAGACGTGGCGGTCGAAGTCGAACACCTCGATGTTCGACCGCGCGTTCGTCACGAGGACCTCGGCGGCGAGCGTGAAGTTGCCGGGCAGCGGCAGCTCGGCGCGCGCGACGTGCGTGTACTCCTGGTCGGCGCGGCGCCGCGTGTCGGGCGCGTACGTCGGCAGGATCGAGCTCCGGTGCCGGTAGTCGCGCAGG
>QHSA01000056.1 GCA_003220315.1 Candidatus Rokuibacteriota bacterium | reverse complement strand
TGCGAAGCCCTGTCAACGCCGCAATTGCGATACACTGCGTTCGATCTCGAAGGAAGGCTCATGAGCTTCGTCAGCCACGTCGAGTGCACGGTCTGCGGTCACCGCCACGACCCGAAGCGGCCGCTGACCGTCTGCGAGACGTGCGGGCAGATGCTCGCGGCGCGCTATGACCTCGAGCGCGTGAAGGCGAGCGTAAGCAAGGACGCGCTCCGGCAACGCCCCCCCGGGATGTACCGCTTCCGCGAGCTCACGCCGCTCGACGCGGGCGAGGTCCCGGTGACGCTTGGCGAGGGGGGAACGCCCTTGCTCGCGCTCCCGCGATTGGCGGCCCACCTCGGGATGCGCAGGCTCTGGGCCAAGGACGAGGGCCAGAACCCCACGGGCTCCTTCAAGGCGCGCGGCCTCTCCATGGCGATCACCCGCGCGCGGACGCTCGGCGCGCGGGGCTTCGTCATCCCCTCGGCGGGGAACGCGGGCGGCGCGGCGGCCGTGTACGGGGCGCGCGCGGGGCTCCCCGTGGCGGTCATCGTCCCGCGGGGGACGCCGCCCGCCGCGATCGCCGAGGCGCAGATCGCCGGCGCCCACGTCTTCACCCTCGAGGGCTCGATCCTGACCGCGGGGAGGGTCGCCGCGAAGGTCGCGCCCGAGCTCGGCTGGTTCGACCTGTCGACGCTCAAGGAGCCGTACCGCCTCGAGGGTAAGAAGACGATCGGTCTCGAGCTCGCCGCCGACCTCGACTGGCGGATGCCCGACGTCCTCCTCTATCCGACGGGCGGCGGCACCGGGCTCCTCGGGATCCCGAAGGGCTACGAGGAGCTCCGCGCGATGGGCTGGCTCGCGGGCGCGCTCCCGCGGGTCTTCGCGGTGCAGGCCGACGGCTGCGCCCCCGTGGTGAAGGCCTTCCGGGAGGGTGCCCCGACGACGACCGCCTGGGAGAATCCGACGACCCACGCCGCGGGACTCCGTGTGCCGTCCCCATTCGCCGGGCGCCAGATGCTGCGGGTGCTCCGTGAGACGGGCGGCGGTGCGGTCGCGGTGAGCGAGACGGCCATCCAGGACGCGCAGCGACTCGTCGCGCGGCTCGAGGGGATCTGGACGGCGCCCGAGTCCGCCGCCCTCGTCGCGGCGCTCCGCGTGCTGAAGGGGCGGGGGGACGTGGTCCGCGACACCGAGGTCACGATGATCTTCACGGGCGCCGGCCTCAAGTACGAGCCGCCGCCGCTCCCCTCACCGGTGGACCTGGCCGGCAGCGAGGAGGAGCTCCTGGCGCAGGTGAGGCGCGTCATCCGCCCGTAGAGGCCTGTGGTAGGATTGCCGCACCGCGGAAGGCCCGCCGGGAGGTAGCGGTCAATGGCGATCGAGATCGGGAAGGTCCGCAACGTTGGCGTCGTCGGGCACGGGGGCGTCGGCAAGACCTCCCTGGTCGAAGCCCTGCTCTTCACCGCCGGCGCGGTGACGCGCCTCGGCAAGGTGGACGACGGCTCGACGACCACCGACTTCGACCCCGACGAGATCAAGCGGAAAATATCGATCAACACGGCCGTCGCGTACTGTGATTGGAAGGGACACCGAGTCACCTTCGTCGATACGCCCGGATACGGCGACTTTATAGCGGACGCGCGCGCCGGGCTGCGGGTGGTCGAAGCCGCGGTCGTCGTCGTGGACGCCGTCGCCGGCGTTCAGGTGCAGACGGAGAAGGTCTGGAAGTTCGCGACCGAATACGGCCTGCCGCGCGCGGTCGTCGTCAACCGTCTCGACCGCGAGCGCGCCGACTTCTACCGGACGGTCGAGTCGCTCGCGCGTCGCCTCAAGGGGCGCCTCGTCGCGCTCCAGATCCCGCTCGGCGAGGAGTCGGGCTTTCGCGGCTACATCGACCTCGTGAAGCTTCGCGCCGTGACGTACGCGAACGGCAAGCCGAGCGAGGGCGACGCCCCCGGCGACCTCTCCGAACGGGTCAAGGAGTACCGCGAGAAGCTCGTGGAGGCCGCCGCCGAGACGGACGACGACCTGCTCAACCGCTATCTCGAGGAAGGATCGCTCGGCGAGCCCGAGATGCTCCGAGCGCTGCGCGCCGGCATCGCCGCGGGCAAGCTCGTGCCGGTCCTCTGCGCGTCCGCCTCCCGCAATGTGGGATCCCACGCGCTCCTCGACCTCGTCGTCGACTCCCTGCCGGCGCCCGCCGACCGCGGTGAGGTGGCCGGGACCGACCTCAAGACGAAGCAGCCGGGCACGCGACCGCCCGATCCCAAGGCGCCCGTGACCGCGCTGGTGTTCAAGACGCTCTCCGACCCCCACATCGGCAAGCTCTCGCTCTTCCGTGTCTATAGCGGCACCCTCAGGTCCGACTCGACGCTCCTCAACGCCTCGCGCGGCGTCAGGGAGCGCATGGGGCACGTCTCGTGGCTCATGGGGAAGACGCAGAAGAACGTCGAGGCGCTCGGGCCCGGCGAGATCGGCGTCGCCCAGAAGCTCAAGGAGACGCTCACGGGCGACACGCTCACCGACGAGGCGCAGCCGTTCGAGCTGCCGCGGATCACGTTCCCGGAGGCGGCCATCTCGTTCGCGATCCAGCCCAAGACACGCGGCGACGAGGACAAGATCTCGAACGCGCTCGCGCGGATCGCCGAGGAGGACCCGACGGTCCACTACCATTACGACCCCGAGACCAAGCAGCTCCTCGTCGCGGGCGTCGGCAGCCTCCACGTCGAGATGGTCGTGGAGCGCATGAAGCGCAAGTACAACGTGGACGTCAACCTCCTGCCCCCACGCATCCCGTACAAGGAGGCGGTCAAGGGGCGCGCCGAGGGCCAGGGCAAGTACAAGAAGCAGACGGGCGGGCGCGGCCAGTACGGCGACGTCTGGCTCCGCGTCGAGCCCCTGCCGCGCGGGGGCGGCTTCGAGTTCGTGGACGAGATCTTCGGCGGCGCCGTGCCGCGCAACTACATCCCGTCGGCGGAGAAGGGCGTCCGCGACTGCATGAAGAAGGGGATCCTGGCCGGCTATCCGATCGTCGACATGCGAGTGATCCTCTACGACGGCACCTACCACGAGGTCGACTCCTCGGACATGGCGTTCCAGATCGCCGCCTCGCTGGGCCTCCAGAAAGTGTTCATGGACGCCCACCCCATCCTGCTCGAGCCCATCATGAACGTCGAGGTGACCTGCCCCTCCGACGCGGCGGGTGACATCATCGGCGACCTGAACTCGCGCCGCGGCCGCATCGTCGGCATGGAGCCGGCGGGGGAGACGGCGGTGGTCCGCGCCGCGGTGCCGATGGCGGAGATGCTGACCTACGAGTCGAGCCTGCGCTCGATGACCGGTGGGCGGGGCGGCTACTCGATGGAGTTCTCCCACTACGAGGAGGTCCCGGCGTTCCTGGCCGAGAAGATCATCAAGGAGGCCAAGGCCGAGAAGGAGAAGGCGGAGAAGCACTGAGGTCCTGGCATAGAATAGGGAGCCGGGATGATCTTCCAGCAGATTCTCAACGAAGAGTCCGGGTGCCTCTCGTACCTGGTCGGCTGCGGCCAGGCCGGCCGGGCCGTCATCGTCGATCCCGGCCGCGACCGTGTCCACGAATATCTACGATTGGCGCGGCGCCGTGGCCTCACGATCACGCACGTCGTCGAGACGCACACCCACGCCGACCACATCTCCGGCAACCGCGACCTCGCCACCGCGACTGGCGCGCCGATCTTCGCCCACGCGGCGGCCGGGCTCGCGTTCGACCACGAGCGGCTCAGGGACGGCGACGCGATCGGCGTCGGGAACATCCGGCTGACGGTCGCCCACACCCCGGGCCACACGCCTGACTCGATCTGCCTCCTCGTGACCGACCTCGAGCGTGGCGCGGAGCCCTGGTTCGTCCTCACCGGCGATACGCTCTTCGTGGGGTCGGTCGGGCGCCCCGACCTCGGCGGCGCCCGCGCGGCCGAGGAGGTGTACGAGAGCCTGACGCGCGTGCTCCTGCGTCTCGACGACAGCGTCGAGATCTACCCGGCCCACGGCGCGGGCTCGGCGTGCGGGCGCGCGATGTCGGCGAAGACGGGCTCCACGATCGGCTTCGAGCGGCGCTTCAACGCAGCGCTGCAGCTCCGCGACCGCGCCGCGTTCGTGGACTTCATCATGCGCGACCTGCCGCCGAAGCCGCCCCAATTCGAGAAGATCGTCGGCAAGAACCGGGGGCTGATCCCGCTCCATTCGGCGAAGCCGCGCCCGTACGCGGCGCGCGAGGCGTGGGAGGCGGTCCAGCGCGGCGAGTGCGTGGTCGACCTGCGCGACCCGGGGACGTACGGCGAGAGCCACATCCCGGGCGCGCTCAACGTCTGGATCGAGAGCCCGCAGTTCGCCGAGCGCGTCGCGTGGGCCGTGCCGCCCGGCGTGCCGTTGCTCCTCCTGGCGCCGGGCCCGTCGGACCTCGAACGCGCGGTGCAGGCGCTCTCGCGCGTCGGGGTGGACGAGGTCGCGGGGTTCCTCCAGTGGGGGATGATCGAGTGGAAGAGCTGCGGCTTCCCCCTCGAGACGGTGCCGCAGATCACCGTGCACGACCTCCTGGAGTGGCTCGAGGAGGGACGCGACCTCGCCGTGATCGACGTCCGGGAGCCCTTCGAGTGGCTCGACGGCCACATCGACGGCGCCATCCACCTGCCGATGATGGAGTCCGTGGCCCGTCGCGACCTCGTCCCGCCCGATCGGCCCAAGGCCGTGCTCTGCGCGGGCGGGCTCCGCTCGAGCACGGCGATCAGCGCGCTCAAGCGCCACGGGATTCAGCACTGGTACAACGTCACCGGGGGCATGACCGCGTGGACCAAGTCGGGCTACCCTATCGCGCGGCCGACGACCGTCGGCCCGGCGCCCGCCGCGTCGCCCGGCCGGACGATGCTCGACTGCCGTGGGCTCGACTGCCCGATGCCGGTCATGAAGCTCGGGAAGGCGATCAAGACGGTCCCGCCCGGCGCGACGATCGAGCTGCTGGCGACCGACCCGGGCTCGATGGTGGACCTCGAGGCGTTCGAGAAGCAGTCGGGGCACCGGATCGTCGAGCGGGGGGAGTCGGCGGGCGTCTTCCGGTTCGTCGTGCAGCGGACCAAGTGACGGCCGACGCATGGACCGCTCCCTCTCGGCGCAGTACGCGGTGCTCTTCAGCCGGCCGTGGCCCGTCTGGGGTTCCGCCATTCTCGTCGCCACGGTCAACGTCTTCCTCTTCGCCTTCGACCGGCCGTGGACCGCGTCGGACGGCATGCGGAACTGGGGGGACTGGGTGCTGACGGGCCTCGGGGTCGTGCGCCGTGCCGATCTCCTGGCCCCGTGGCTCTACTCGGGGTCGCTGCTGAACGCGGGCGTCCTCCTGGGCGGCCTCGTGGCCGCGCTGCTGTCGAGCGAGTTCGCGGTGCGCGTGCCGCCGCGGGGCGAGCTCGTGAAGGGCGCCGTCGGGGGGCTCCTGATGGGCGTCGGCGCCGTCCTCGCCTTCGGCTGCAACATCGGCGGCTTCTTCTCGGCGACGAGCGCGCTTTCGCTCGCGGGCCTCGGCATGATGCTCGGGCTCGGCGCGGGCGCGTTTCTCGGGCTCCGCTACCTCGTCTGGGAGACGGAGCACCGGCCCGAGTGGTCGGGTGGGGCGGGGCGCGTGTACCTGGCGTCCTCCGACGCGGGGCCGAGCCGACAGCCGTGGCTCGGTGCGCTGCTGCTCGTCCTGCTGCTGGCGACACCGTTCGCGTACTCGCGCGCCGGCTACGTGGCGCAAGGCGTCTTCCTGCTGTTCGGTGGTGCGTTCGGCCTGATCTTCCAGCGCTCGCGCTTCTGCCTCGTGCGCGCGTTCCGCGAGCCGTTCATGACCGGCGACGCCGAGCACACGCGCGCCGCGGCGCTCGCGCTCGTGATCAGCACGGTCGGGTTCGCGATCCTCAAGTTCACCGACCTCAAGGACAAGAGCGAGTGGGTCTTCCCCGCCGCCGGCGCGGGGGCGCTCGGCGGCGGCCTCGTGTTCGGCGTCGGGATGACGCTGGCCGGCGGGTGCGGCGCCGGCTCGATCTGGCGCGCGGGCGAGGGGCAGGTGAAGCTCTGGGCAGCGATCGCGTGCTTCGCCCTCGGGGGGTCGCTCGCGCGCCTCGTGGCGGCGCCGACCGCTATCCTGAAAGAGCTCGGCGCCGCCGTGTTCCTGCCGTCGGCGATTGGCTGGGGCGGCGCGCTCGCCCTCGTGATCCTCGTGATGGCGGCGTGGGCCCTCGGCGCGACGTGGAACGAGGAGCATCGACGATTCAGCGCGCTGTGAGCCGCGCAGCGGAGAACATCCGAGGGAGGTGGAGGGGTGTCATGACGCGATTGACGCGCAGGGAATTCCTCAGGACGTCGGCGTCTGGCGCCGGGCTCGCCCTGCTCGCCGCGGGATGCGGGCCGGCGATCAAGGGCGACTTTGCGCCCAAAGCGGGCCGCCGCGTCGTCGTGATCGGCGGCGGCTGGGGCGGCGCGACGGCCGCGAAGTACCTGAGGCTGGCCGACGCCTCGATCGAGGTCGTCCTGCTCGAGCCCAACCGACAGTTCGTGTCGTGCCCCTTCTCGAACCTCGTCCTCTCCGGGGTCCGTTCGATCGACGGCCTCACCTTCGGCTACGGCGGTCTCCGGAGTCACGGCGTCAGGGTCTACCACGACGCGGCGAGCGCGATCGAGCCCGACGTGCGGCGCGTCCGGGTCGGCGAGGGCTACCTCGAGTACGACCGGCTCATCGTCTCGCCGGGCGTCGAGTTCCAGTGGGAACAGGTCGACGGGCTCGCCGCGGCCCAGGACCGCGTGCTCCACGCGTGGAAGGCCGGTCCCCAGACGGTCGAGCTCGCCCGGCAGCTCGCGGCGATGCCGGACGGCGGCGTCTTCGTGCTGACGGTGCCGCCCGTCGCCTACCGCTGCCCGCCCGGCCCGTACGAGCGCGCGTGTCAGGTGGCGTGGTCCTTGAAGACGAAGAAGCCCAGATCGAAGCTCGTCGTGCTCGACGCGAACGCGAACGTCGTCTCGAAGGCCGCCCTCTTCCGCGCCGCGTGGAAGGACTATCCGAACCTCGAGTACCGCGCCTCGAACAAGGTCGTGAAGGTGGATCCCTCCACGCGCGAGGTGACCACCGAATTCGGCGACCGGGTGAAGTACGACGTCATCAACCTGATCCCGCCCCAGCGCGCCGGGACGATCGCGGTCCAGGCGGACCTGGTCGGTGCGGACAAGCGCTGGTGCGAGGTCAACCACCTGACCTACGAGTCGGTGAAGCACAAGAACGTCCACGTCATCGGCGACTCGACCATCGGGCTGCCGGTGCCCAAGTCCGGCAACATCGCCAACGCCATGGGCAAGATCTGCGCCGTCGCGGTCGTGCATCTGCTGAACGGCAAGGAACCGCCGGCGATGGCGCCGGGCAACACCTGCTATAGCTGGGTCAACGACCACGAGGCGATCGCGGTCGTCAACGCGTACCGGATCGAGGGCGGCAAGGTCGTCCAGATCGAGCAGAAGCTCACGCCCGGCCAGTCGGCCCAGTGGGCTCAGAACGCGGTCGGCTGGGCGACCAGCATCTGGCAGGACATGCTCGCGTAGGCGAGGGTCGGAGTCATGACCGTTCCGACCGAGAGGAGGGAGCGCCCGATGCGAACGATCTTCCGCCTCATCGGAGGCTCGCTCAGCCTCAGCGTCGTGCTCGCGAGCGGACCCGCCGCGGCGGGACCGCTCGACGCGCCCGGCGCCGCCAAGGCGCTCGCCTGCAGCGCCTGTCACGGCCTGGGCGGCCAGAGCCCGTCCAACACGATGCCGGTCATCGCGGGGATCGCGCCCTGGTATTTCAAGAAGGCGATCGAGGACTACGCCGCGGGCCGGCGGCCGTCACCCGAGATGGAGCCCTACGCGAAGTACGTGCTCGAGGCCGGCGTCGACGACCTCGCCTCCTACTTCGCGAGCCAGCCGCGCCAGCCCACGGCGGTCAGAGTCGACGCCGGCGCCGTCGAGCGGGGCCGCGTCGCGTCCCAGCAGTGTGTCGTCTGCCACGTGGAGTCCGGGAAGGGCGATCCCGCGAAGGGGATTCCCGACCTGCGCGGGCAGCCCCCCGGATATCTCGCGAACCAGATGCTCCTGTTCAAGGCGGACCGGCGGAGCCCGGGTGACGCGACGCTCAAGGCGCTCAAGGAACTGATGAAGTCGATCCCGGACGACCAGATCGCCGACCTCGCGGCGTACTATTCGAGCCTGCGCTAGGAGCCCGTCTGCGCTACGGCTTCGTGATCGACCAGCGCCGCTGCATCGGCTGTCACGCGTGCACCGTCGCGTGCAAAGAGGAGAACCAGGTGCCGCTCGGCGCGTTCCGCACCTGGGTCAAGTACGTCGAGCGGGGGACCTTCCCGCACACGCGGCGCTACTTCGCGGTGCTCCGCTGCAACCACTGCGACGCGGCACCGTGCGTGACGATCTGCCCGACGGTCGCGCTCTATCGCCGACCCGACGGCATCGTCGACCTGGACGGCGATCGCTGCATCGGCTGCAAGGCGTGCATGCAGGCGTGTCCCTACGACGCGCTCTACATCGATCCGAACACGCGGACCGCCGCGAAGTGCCACTACTGCGCCCATCGCATCGAGGTGGGGCTCGAGCCCGCGTGCGTGATCGTCTGCCCCGAGCAGGCGATCGTCGCCGGTGACCTCGACGATCCGGAGTCGCAGATCGCCCGGCTCGTCGCGCGCGCCCCCGTGCAGGTGCGCAAGGCCGACCAGGGCACGCGGCCCAAGGTCTTCTACCTCGGCGCCGACGCCTCGACCCTCACGCCCGAGCTCCAGTCGACGACGGAGCGCTACCTCTGGGCGGAGCGCCCCCAAGGGGAGCTCGACCTCGTGCGGATGGTCGCCGCGGTCCAGGCCGACACGGGGGACGGCGCGCTCTCCCGTCCCGTCTACGACGTGCCGCACGCGCCGCGGCCGTGGGGGCGGAGGGTCGCGGCGTATCTCTTCACGAAATCGATCGCCGCCGGCCCGCTCCTGATCGCGGCGGTCGCGGTGCTCGGCGGTGGCCTGCCGTCGGTCACGCTGCTCGGCGTCACCGCGCCGGCCCTGGCGCTCCTCTTCCTCCTGGCGACGACGGCCTTCCTCGTGCTCGACCTCAACCGCCCCGAGCGCTTCCACTACATCCTCGTCAGGTCGAACCACCGATCCTGGCTGGTCTGGGGCGCGTGGATTCTCGTCGCCTACGGCGGCGTCGCCCTCCTGTGGCTCGGGAGCGCGCTCCTGGGCCGCGGCGAGATCGTCCGCTTCCTGGCGCTCCCGGCCCTCGTCCTCGCCGGGGCGTCGGCGGGCTACAGCGCCTTCCTCTTCGGGCAGACGGAGGGGCGCGACTTCTGGCAGAGCGCGCTGCTCCTGCCGCAGCTCCTCCTCGCCGCGGTGGTTGCGGGGAGCGCCTCGCTCCTCATCGTCGGCTTCGTCAGCGGCGTCGACCTCGGGGGCCTGTGGATGCTCAGCGTGGTGATGGCGGCGGCGCTCCTCGGCCACGGGCTCGTGGTCTTAGCCGAGCTCCTCGTGCCCCACGCGAACCGCGACGCGGCCCGCGCCGCAGCGCTCATCACGCGCGGCGCGTGGAAGACGCCCTTCTGGGGCGGCGTCATCGCGGCCGGTACGGCGCTCCCGGTCGTCCTCATCTGGCCCAACCCGTACTCGGCGGCGCTGGGCGGGGCGCTCGCCCTCATCGGTCTCTGGATCTACGAGGACCTGTGGATCAAGGCCGGGCAGTCGGTGCCCCTGTCGTGAGCGAGCGGGATCCCCGCGCCCCCGAGCCCTTGCATCCCGTGGCCCGCGAGCTCGCGCCGCCCGCTGGCGGTCTCCGGAGCTATCCTCCCGTCGAGCGCTGGGACGACTGGGAGGAGTACGACCCCGCCGCGTGGCCGCGGAAGGTCACGCGCCGCTACGCCCTGGTCCCCACGATCTGCTTCAACTGCGAGGCGGCGTGCGGGCTCCTTGCGTACGTCGACACACGGACGCTCGCGATCCAGAAGTTCGAGGGTAACCCGGCGCATCCGGGGAGCCGCGGACGCAACTGCGCCAAGGGGCCGGCGACACTCAACCAGATCAACGATCCGGAGCGGATCCGCTACCCCCTGCGCCGGGTCGGGCCCCGCGGCGGCGGGCGGTGGGAGCGCGTGAGCTGGGACGAGGTGCTCGACGACCTGGGCGGCCGGATCCGGAAGGCGCTCGTCGAGGGCCGGCACACGGAGATCATGTACCACCTCGGCCGCCCGGGCCACGAGCTCGTCTATCTCCAGCGCGTCCTCCACGCCTGGGGGATCGACGGCCACAACAGCCACACCAACGTGTGCTCCTCGAGCGCCCGCGCGGGCTACGCCTTCTGGCACGGCATGGATCGGCCCTCGCCCGATCACGCGAACGCCCGCTTCATCCTGCTCCTCTCCTCGCACCTCGAGGCGGGCCACTACTTCAACCCGCACGCCCAGCGGATCATCGAGGCCAAGGAGCGTGGCGCGAAGGTCTGCGTCATCGACTCGCGGTTGTCGAACACCGCGTCGATGGCCGACTGGTGGCTCGCGCCCTGGCCCGGCTCCGAGGCGGCGCTGCTGCTCGCGATGGCGAGCGTCCTCGTCCGCGAGCGGCTCTACGACGGGGACTTCGTGCGCCGCTGGGTGAACTGGGAGGAGTATCTGCGCGAGGAGCGGCGGGGCCTGTCCGTGGACTTCGAGACCTTCGAGCGGGCCCTCGGCGACCTCTACGCGCGCTACACGCCCGAGTTCGCCGAGAACGAGAGCGGGGTCCCGGCCGCGACGATCGTCGAGGTCGCGCGCGCGATCGGTCGCGCGGGCCCGGCGCTGGCGACCCACGTCTGGCGCAACGCCGCGGCCGGCAACCTCGGCGGCTGGCAGGTGGCGCGAGCGCTCGAGCTGATCGTGGTGCTCATGGGGGCGGTCGCCACGCCCGGCGGCACCGCGCCCAGCGCCTGGCACAAGGCCGTGCCCGAGCCGCCGCTCATGCCGCCACCCGCCCGGGTGTGGAGCGAGCTCCTGATGCCGCGCGAGTACCCCCTCGCGTTCTTCGAGATGAGCTACCTCCTGCCGCACTTCCTGAAGGAGGGGCGCGGCAAGCTCGCGATGTACTTCACCCGCGTCTACAACCCGGTGTGGACCAATCCCGATGGCATGTCGTGGATCGAGATGTTGACCGATGAGGCGAAGGTCGAGAGGCACGCGTGTCTGACACCGATATGGAGCGAAACGGCGTGGTTCGCCGATTTCGTCCTGCCGATGGGGCACGCCTCGGAGCGGCACGACCTCATGTCGCAGGAGACCCACGCGGCCCGCTGGATCGGTTTCCGCCAGCCCGTGCTGCGCGTGATGCTCGAGCGGCAGGGCCGGACGTTCGACTTCACCTGGCAAGCTCACGAGGCGGTGGGGCTCGGACAGGTGTGGGAGGAGGACGAGTTCTGGATCGAGCTCTCGTGGCGGATCGACCCCGACGGGAGCCTCGGTGTGCGGAAGTACTTCGAGTCGCCCTATCGTCCGGGCCAGAAGCTCCGGGCCGAGGAGGTCTACCGCTGGATCTTCGAGCGGAGCGTCCCCGGCCTCCCCGACGCGGCGGCGCGGGAGGGGCTCACGCCGCTCGCCTACATGCGGAAGTACGGCGCGTTCCTCGTCGAGGATCAGGTCTACCGGACCCACGAGCAGCCGCTCTCGGCGGGCGAGCTCGACGGCGCCCGCGTGGATCCGGTCACGCACGTGGTCGTCAGGGACGGCCAGGCGGTCGGCCTCGAGGTGGACGGCGTGGCACGGCTCGGCTTTCCGACGCCGTCCCGGAAGCTCGAGTTCTTCTCGCGGACGCTCAAGGAGTGGAAGTGGCCCGCGGAGGCCGTGCCGAGCTACATCCGGAGCCACGTGCATTGGTCGGAGATCGATCGCGCGCGGGGCGAGATGGTGCTCCTGCCGACCTTCCGGCTCCCGACGCTCATCCACACGCGCTCGGGCAATTCGAAATGGCTGTACGAGATCTCGCACACGAACCCGCTGTGGCTCCATCCGGAGGATGCGGCGCGGCTCGGCGTCACGACGGGCGATCTCCTCAGGGTCACGACGGCCATCGGTCATTTCGTCGATCGCGCCTGGGTGACGGAGGCGATCCGCCCCGGCGTGATCGCGTGCTCGCACCACCTGGGGCGCTGGCGGCTTCATCCAGACGCGGGAGGCGAGCGCTGGTCCAGCGCGCTCGTCGAGCTCCAGCAGGTCGAGCGCGGGAAGTGGCGGATGCGCCAGCTCGAGGGCGTGCGACCGTTCGTGAGCGACGACCCCGACTCCGCCCGGGTCTGGTGGCAGGACGCGGGCGTCCATCAGAACCTGACCTTCCCGGTCCAGCCCGATCCCGTGAGCGGCCAGCACTGCTGGCACCAGAAGGTGACCGTCGCGAGGCCGGGCCCCGACGATCGCTACGGCGACGTCGTCGTGGACACCAATCGGTCCTTCGAGGTCTACCGCGAGTGGCTCCGGCTCGCGCGCCCCGCGCCCGGGCCGGGCAACCTCCGCCGCCCGCTCTGGCTTCCCCGGGCGCTGAAGCCGGACCCCTCCGCCTACCTTTTGTAGCGGGGGCCGCGAGCCCGGCGCCGACCGTGGGTGGCCCGAGGGAGGCGCGGCCTGGCTCCGTACGGACGGCTGAAACCGGTGTACAGTAAGACCGCGATGCGCGGATCCTCCACGCTCACGCGACGGCGGATGCTCGGGACACTCGGTGCGCTCGGCGTCGCCGCGGCGAGCGGCGTGCTCGCCGCGCCGCGGCCCGCCCGCGCCCAGCCGCTCGGGCTCAACGAGAGCGTCGACGTCGCGATGAAGCGCGTGTTCGCGGGCCGGCCGATCCGGGACGGTGAGAGCCTGATCAAGCTCGACATCCCGCTCATCGCCGAGAACGGCGCGGTCGTCCCCGTGTCGGTGCGTGTGGACTCGCCGATGACGCCGACGAGCTACGTCAAGCACATCTACATCGTCGCGGACAAGAACCGGATTCCCGTCGTGACGCGGGTCACGCTCACCCCGGCCGCGGGCCAGGCGTTCGTGGGCGCGAACATCCGCCTCGGCGAGACGGGCCCGGTCCACGCCATCGTCGAGCAGAGCGACGGCACGCTCTGGCGGAGCACGCGCGAGGTCAAGGTCACCGTCGGCGGGTGCGGGGGCTAGGGCGCGTGTCGGAGATCGGCAAGGTCCGGATCAGGGTCCCGTCGAGCATCAAGCCCGGCGACGTCGTGCAGGTCCGCACGCTCGTGATCCACCCGATGGAGCGGATCGAGCGCGACGCGCAGGGCAAGATCATCCCGAAGACGTACAACTACATCCACAAGGTGGTCGTGACGTACCTCGGCAAGACGATCGTCACGTTCGACACCACCCAGAGCGTGAGCGAGAACCCCTTCTTCTCCTTCGCCTTCCGGGCGACGGATCCCGGCCCGCTGAAGGTCGAGTTCCTCGACACGACCGGCGGCAGGTACGAGGGCACGGTCGACATCACGTTCGCCTGAGCGGGGCGCCGATGCGTTCCGTGCGGCGACGCTCTGTGCTGCCCGCCCTCGTGCTCGCCGCCCTCACGCTCGGCTGCGGGGCCACGGCGCGGGAGGCGACCGACCACGCCAGGAGGCCGACCTGGGCGTCGCGGGCGATCCCCGAGGCCCGCGGCGACTTCCGCGTTCTCCCCGATGGCCGCCGCGCGGCGATCCGCTACAAGGGGTGGACGACGCGCGACTTCGGCGCCTTCCGCACCTACGCCTACGACGACGCGCGGCCCGAGCCCGCCGTCGAGCGCGCGCCGGCGCCGGCGGGATCGACGGGCGACCCGGCGAGGGGACGCGCGCTCTTCCTCGACCGCGCGAAGGGTCCGTGCGCCGGCTGCCACCTCGTGCCCGGTGACGACGTGTGGCCCGCGGGCAGTGTCGGGCCCGACCTCTCGACGATCGGTGACCGCCGCCTGCCCGGCCCGTACCTCTACCAGCTGCTCTGGGACCCCCGCGTGGTGTTCCCTCACACGGTGATGCCGCCGTGGGGTCGGAACGGCGTCCTCACGCCCGAGGAAATCACCCACGTCGTCGCCTACCTCCAGACGCTCACGGGGCCCCTGCCGCCGGAGACGGACGCCGACCGGAATCCGTTTACGCGGAAGAAGCCCGTCGGCTTCGGCGACAACCTCGATCCGACGAACAACCCGGCTATCCTCCTCGCCGAGGACGCCCAGGGGCGGTGGGGGGAGAAGGGGCCGGCGGGGCGCGCGTGCGCCGATTGCCACGCCGGTGGCCCCGCGCAGGCGATGCGATCCGTCGCCACGCGCTACCCGAGGCACGTCAGGGCGTTCGGGCGGGTGATGAGCCTCGAGGACTTCCTCGAGGCGCACGGCCAGGAGACCACGGGACGGCCGTACCCGGCCGAGTCGGAGGACAACCTGACGATGACGATGCTGGTCAAGATGGCCGGGAACGGCCTGCCCGTCGCGATCGACACCTCGAGCCCCGAGGCGCGGGCCGCGATCGCGCGCGGGCAGGCGACGTTCAATCGGAAGGTCGGCGAGCGCAACCATTCGTGCGCCGACTGCCACGCGCCCGACCGTGGGGCGAACAAGTTCCTCGGCGGCCGGCTGCTCGCCGACGTCGCCGACGGGCTCACGCGTCACTTCCCGACGTGGCGCACGAGCCAGGGCGA
>QHSA01000236.1 GCA_003220315.1 Candidatus Rokuibacteriota bacterium | reverse complement strand
TGGACGGCGTCGAGGCCTCGCTCGTCGACGCGACGAACCCGGTTGTCTTCGTCCGCGCCAAGGACCTCGGCCTCGCGGGGACCGAGACGCCGCAGACGATCGACGCCGACCGTTCGCTGGCGGCCCGGCTCGAGGCGATCCGCGTCGAGGCGGCGCGGCGCATGGGGATGGAGGGCAGCTCCGCCGTGCCCAAGGTCGCGGTCGTCGCGTCCCCCGCGGACTTCACGGCCCTCGACGGCGCGCGCTACCGGCTCGACCAGGTCGACCTCGTCGCGCGGGTGATCTCGATGGGCAACTGCCACCGCGCGTTCGCCCTGACCGCCGCGATGTGCCTCGCAGTCGCCGCGCGCCTGGAAGGGACTGTCGTTCATGAGTGCACGACCGGAGCCGCGCGTGCCTCTGGCAGGCCACCCGCGGCCCAAGCCGGCCTCGAGGCCCCCGCTCCAACGATCCGGCTCGGCCACCCGTCGGGAGTGCTGCCGATCGATGCCGCGGTGCGCGTCCGCGACGGGGCGCCCTGGGCCGAGCGGGTGACCGTCTACCGGACCGCGCGCCGGCTCATGGAGGGCTTCGTCCGCGTCCCGTGACGTACCCCTGTTAACCGGGCTCCTGACCGTCGAGTTCCGCGGTTGGATCCCCGCCGACGGCAAGTCGGCTCGCCCCTCGCGAACCCGCCGGTCGGCGGCGCGGTGACCGAGCGGGGAGAGGGCTACGTTTCCGAAAAATCAGATCCTCGTGTGTTGCGTTGCCTGGCTCTTTCGGATAGTAGGTTGACATGGCCGAGCGCGACGTCCTGATTGTCGACGACGACGCTCGAGCGGGCGACCTCCTGTGCCAGATTTTCGGGGCGGCGGGCTACCCTTGCCGACTCGTCGGCGACGGCGGAGAGGCTCTGGAGGTCTTCAAGGTCTGGCGACCGCCGCTCGTCGTGACCGACGTCCTCCACCCGGGAATAACCGGGATCGAGCTTCTCCGACAGGTGCGCGCGGTCGACGGCGACGTGGCCGTGATCGTGCAGACCGGCGCTGCCAGCGTCAAGACGGCGATCGCCAGTCTGAAGCTCGGCGCGCATGCCTTCCTCTTGAAGCCCATCAACATCGACGAGCTCCTCATCGCCACCGAGCGCGCGCTAGAGCGCCGTCAACTCCTGATCGAGCGCCGCGAGCGTCAGCGGGCTCACGGGCAACGCCAGGAGGCGCCGCGCGAGGTCCTGATCGTCGCGCACAACCGCCAAATCCGCGAGTTGTTGCGTCAGATCTTCCTCAGCGCGGGCTACACGTGCCTGCTGGCCAGCGACGGCGACAAAGGGCTCGAAGTGTTTCGAAAGGCGCGACCGCCGCTGATCGTCACCGAACTCAATATGCCGGCGCCGCTGATGGTCACCGAACGCAATATCCCGGTGACATGTGGCGGTGAGAAGATAACCGGCGCGGGTATCGGGTTGCTCAGGCTGGTCCGCCAGGAGGACCCGGACGCGGCGGTCCTTGTCCTCGGCGGGAAGATGGACTTGAAGATCCATGCCGCGTGCCTGAAGCTCGGCGCGTACGCTCACCTCTGGAAACCCGTGCTCATGGAAGAGCTGCTGATCGCCGCTGAGCGAGCCATCGAACGGCGTCAGCTCCTGATCGAGCGCCGCCAGCGCGAGGAGGGAGCCTAGTTCCCACCGCGGGCCGCCGCTTCGACGACGGGCCGGGGCTCCTGGAGCCGCTCCCGCCCGGCCGCTGGATCCGTCAACCAGGGCAGCGTTCCCGGCCGGTCGTCGACGGGTCGTTCATCTTCCCGTGAGCCGGCTGTACCTCTCGACGGCGAAGGCTGAGATCGCGCGACGGCGGGCACTGATCCCGAAGGGCCCGGTCGTCGAAGCGTGGCCCGACCTCGTCGAACCCGGCGCGCTCTGGCTCGGCGACGAGTCGAAGGCGCTCCTCGAACGTGACGGTGCGCCGCTCCCGGTGAGGCTCGCCCTGCCCGCCGACCGCGTGGCGGTCTATTACGGTCCGCAGCTCTCTAACGTCGAGTCGCTCCCGCGCGAGGAGTCGCTGCGGGGGCGGGTCGTCGCCGGGCGCGGGATTGCCGCGGCGTGGATCACGCTCGACCGCTTCGGCCAGGTGAACGCCTACGAGCCCCAGTCGCCCGCCGATCCGGTCTTCAATCTCCGGCGGGTCGGCGGTGGCAAGGGACACCTCTGGCGGCTCTTCCGAACGAAGGCGGAGGCGATCGTCTACATGGTCGAGTCCTTCGGCCGGGAGTCGGAGGGCGCCGAGTGGGCGCGGGCCCTCGGGATCGACAGCTTCGAGGACCTCGTCTCGCGCTACAGTAGCGCCCCCGGCGAACCTCCCCCATGACCACGGCGCTCGACACACGGGCCGCGCGGGAGCGGCGAGACCGGTTTTACCGGCTCGTCCGCGCGACCGCCCGCTTCTGGCTCTGGTTCTTCTTCAAGTCCGTGGACGTGCGCCACCCCGAGCGCGTGCCCGACGCGGGTCCCGTGCTCCTCTGCATCAACCACCCGAACAACTTCATCGACTCGCTGCTGGTCGGCGCCGCCGTCCGGCGGAAGGTCCACTACCTCGCCACCGCCGGGCTCTTCCGTCGCCGGCTCGTCGCGAGCTTCCTCCGGGCCTGCGGGGCGATCCCCGTCTACCGCCGCCAGGACGATCCACGCACCTGTCGTCGGCCACCCACGGTTGGCGCCGGCCTGGCGGACCCCGCTACAACGGAGAAGAACGCCGACACATTCGCGGCGTGTGCCGACGCGCTCGCCGAGGGCCGCGTCATCGCGATCTACCCGGAGGGGACGACGCACGCGGAGGCGCGCGTCCAGCGCATCAAGACGGGCGCCGCGCGCATCGCGCTCGCGTACGAGGCCGAGCGTCCGGGCGAGCTCCGCCTGGTTCCCGTCGGGCTCACGTTCGACGCGCGCAAGTCGTTCCGCGGGCGCGTGCTCGTCTCGTTCGGCCCGCCCGTCCCGGTGGCGCCGTACCGCGACGCCTACCGTCAGGATCCGGTGAAGGCCGTGGAGGCGCTCACGACCGCGATCCAGTGGGCGATGGAGGCCGAGGTGGTGCACGTCGCGCGGATCGACGCGACCCAGCTCGTGCGCGCCGTCGAGGGGCTCTACCGCGACGAGCTCGCGCGCGAGCTCGCGGAGACAGGCGGGGTCCCGCGCGGGCGGATCGACCCCATCCGCCTCTCGCGTTCCATCGTGGACGCGGTGAGCCACTTCAGGGCGCGCGATCCGGAGCGCGTGGAGCGGCTCTGGCAGCGGATCGAGGGCTACCGCGCCCTGCTCGCGGAGTACCACGTCAAGGACGAAGCGGTGCGGGCGCGGCTCGAGCCGCAGCGGCGCGCGCGTCGGATCCGGCTGGGCTGGCAAGCCGTCGTCGGCCTTCCCCTCTTCGCGTACGGCGCCTCGGTCAACTTACTTCCGTACTGGATCCCGCGCTGGACGGCGCGCCGGATGGCGCGGAAGGAGACGGACTACGCGACGTGGCGATTTCTCGCGTCGGTCGTCGCGTATCCGACCTTCTGGGGGATCGAGGTCTGGCTGGTCGCCCGGGTCTTTGGCGCGGCGTGGGCCCTGGCCTTCGCGCTGTCGCTTCCGCTCTCGGGCGCCGTCGCCTACCGGTACTGGGTGGGCGCCGGCCGCCTCAAGGGCCGCCTCCGATTCAACGTCTTGGCGCTCACACGCGAGCACGCCGCCCGGCGTCTCACGGCCGAGCGGCAGGCGATCCTCACCGAGCTCGAGCACGCCAAGGCCGAGTATCTGGCCGACACGAAGGGGAGCCCGTTTTGAGCGTTCGCCGGCTCGAGGAGATGTCGTCGCCGGCGCTCGACGCGCTCGACCGCACGCGGACCGTGATCGTCCTGACCGTGAGTCCGCTCGAGGAGCACGGCCCGCACCTGCCCCTCGGCGTGGACGCGATCGCCGCCCGCCACTTCGCGGAGTCCATCGCCGCGCGGTTGGTGGCGGCCCGCCCGGGCTGGACGGTCGTGCTGGCGCCGACGCTCCACCTCGGCTCCTTCACCTTCGACGCCCCGGGGACGGTAAGCGTGCGCCAGCGGGTCGTGCGCGACGCGCTCGTGGACTACGGCGTGTCGCTCGCCCGCGCCGGCTTCCGCTACATCCTCGTCGCGAACGGGCACGCTGGGCCGGGCCATCTCGCGGCGCTCGACGAGGCGGCCGCTACCGTGTCCCGCCGGTACGGGATCTCGATGGCGTCCTTCACGGGCCACCTCGCGTGGCAGTTCCTGCGTGGCCGCTACCTCGACAAGATCGGAGCGGCACTCGGCCGCCCGCTCTCCGACGCGGAGCGGCAGGCGTTCGCCGAGGACGCGCACGGCGGCTGGTGGGAGACCTCGCTGATGCTGCTCGTGCGCCCCGACCTCGTCGACGGGGCCTACCGGACGCTCCCACCCGCGCGCTACCCGCTCGCGGCGCGCGTGCTTCCGAACTACCCGCTGAGGAATGGCGGCCTGGGCTACGTCGGCCATCCCGCGCTGGCCGATCCGGACTTCGCCAGGGCGACGACCGAGGTCCTGATCGCCGAGACGATG
>QHSA01000235.1 GCA_003220315.1 Candidatus Rokuibacteriota bacterium | reverse complement strand
TACCGACCAACGCCAATCAACTCCCGGATCAACATGCCAAACAGCTCTTTGAAGCCTCATCGAGGCTCACACCGTTCATGGTTGCACGCGCGAAAGAGCTGGGTATGCCGGCCGCGGAAAACTCGCGAGGATTCATCTTTAACGCGCAACCGTTGCACGTAATCCATTTTCTCGATATCGGCACGCGGCCGGCTAATGTGCATCTGCGCTGAGTGCCACTGAGTGGGCACCTCTTGCGGTGAAGCACGCCAAGGCGGTCAAAGAGTGCGACATAAAGATCTTCTCCTGCCCAAAGTTGGGCAATAGTCTTGAGGAGTACGAGGATGCCTGGGCGCATCGGCAAACTCGCACCCCAGTCGGCATCCGCGTGGCAGTGGCTGACGGCGCCACCGAAAGCAGTTTTGCCAAGTTATGGGCAGTGCTTTTGGCCGAAAGCTATGTGCGAAGTGAGGTCACCGGGGCAGAGTTTTTTGCGCGGTTGAAGCCGGCGCGCCGCCTCTGGCGGCGAAGATTAGCGGGCCGACCTCTTCCCTGGTTCGCTAGCGAAAAGGCCGAGCAGGGTGCCTTTGCGGCTTTCCTCGGTGTCCAGATTGACGCTCACAAGAACCGTTGGACGGCACTGGCCGTTGGTGACTGTTGTCTTATGCAGGTCGATAACGTCGGTAAAGGGATGCGGGTGGTCGAAATGTTTCCCTTACAGAAATCTTCGCAATTCACGATGAGCCCTTATCTGATCGGCTCCAGGTCGAACGGCGAATCACTGAACGAACGGATACAAATCAGCAAGGGCAGCCTCCGCGATGGAGACATGCTTCTGCTCGCCACCGATGCGGTGGCCGCCTGGCTGCTGAAACAGCATGAAGAGGGGCGACCATTATGGAAGTGGCTTTACCGGAAGCTGAGTACGCCAGAGAGCTTTGCCGCAATGATCGCCTACGGCCGCAAAAATGGATTGCGCAACGACGACTTTACCCTTGTCCGTGTTATTCATCACGATTCACCGGTTGAAGCGGAGGAGAGCTAGCGATGGGGGCATGGCCAGACCTGACCGAATACCATGAGGTGGTTCAGCACCCGCAAAAGGCCTTTGCTGACCCAGGATTAAAAGTGGTCACCCTCGAGCTCGATCGGTTCGGTATGCCCAAACCGGTCACCGGCGGCAATGCCGTGGTCTACAAAGCCAAGGAACCGGGCGGGTTTTTATCATTCAAGAAGACCTGGGCGATTCGCTGCTTCTTGCGCCCGATCAGCGACCATGCCGAACGTTATGAGGCGATCTCCAAACATCTTCGCAAGGTCCGCCTGCCCTATGATGTTAATTTTCAGTTTCTCAAGCAGGGCATTCAAATTCGCTCCAGCTGGTTCCCTATCGTCAAAATGCAATGGGCGGATGGCGACCTTCTGCACAGTCATATTGAGAAGCATCTACGCTATCCGGCCTCACTGGAGGCATTGCGAGCAAAATGGGTCACACTTGTTCGCCACCTCGAAGCCGCTCAGGTGGCGCACGGCGATTTACAGCACGGTAATATCCTGGTGCGCGGCGGATCGATCCAGTTGGTGGACTACGACGGCATGTGGGTGCCGGCCTTAAGGGGCCGCAACGCCACGGAAATCGGCCACCGTGCCTACCAACATCCCGAACGTAGCGAGCAAGACTACGGCCAAGAGATTGATCGTTTTTCAGCTCTCGTCATTTATCTATCGCTGGCGGCGCTGGAGAGGGATGCCACCCTATGGGAACGTTTTCATACCGGCGACAATCTGATCTTCGTGCGCGAAGATTTCCACCAGTTGGGTCGATCGGCGATTTGGCAACAATTACGTCGTATCGGATCGGGGCAAATCGATCAACTCGCCGCTGCCGTGGCGGCCATGGTGCAGCAGCATCCGATGAAGGTCAGCAATCTCGATAGCGTTCTCAAAAATCTGGCGAGCTTTAAGTTCCCTACCTCGATTCCGGCGTCGTCGCCCGCGCCCAAACCAGCGGCTGTGCAAGGCGCCAGGCCGGCGGGTGCCATGCCGAGCTGGATGAAAAAGAGCGGTTATCGTGAACATTCGGATGACTGAGGAGCCGACGCACGATTCACGTTCTCCGATCGCGTCTCGTCTCTTCCCGCAATTCTCCCCAGCTCCTTTTTGAGTCCCAAAGAGGGCCAAAGTCACCGCCCTAAGAAGCGCTAATTTACGATGGGTTGTTTGTGGCTCGTTGGCTTCGGTGTCAATTCAGAAAGGGCTCATCACCCAATGGTCGCCGGTTGCCACCATTTTTTCGGCGAGCTTTTCCGCGAAGATTTCCGTCCCCGCCCCAGAAGAGACGGGAAGCCCGTTAGCGCTGTCTAAGTGGCTGGCGCATCGGCGATCGGCCGTGGCCGACCAGACGGCATCATCACCGCGGGCGCCACAGATGCTGCGATGGGCCTTGAAGAATTGGACTTGCTTGAGGCGTTCTCCCAAGCCGCGACCCTGGCCGAACTGCGGCGGTACGCGGAACCTGTCAATAGGAATGAGACAGCGGGTTCGCGAGATTAGCGTTGAAACGCCTCCTCTGAGCGCCGCGGCGGCGAACACGCTGAATAGTGCCCCCAAAGCCGTAGGCTTCACACCGTTTCCATCTCGTGGTACATCGCCATCACGGTCGTGAGATGTTGGTGCAATAGCGCCGCGTGTGGACGGAGGGGTGGGCGGACGGCGACGCTCACGACGTCCTCCCGTAGATGATGCGCCCGTCCCGAATGGTGACGCGCACCTTCGCGAAGGCGCGCACGTCCAGCGCGGGGTCGCCGTCGAGCACGACGACGTCGGCCGAGAAGCCGGGCGCGAGGCGTCCGGTTCGGTTCGCGCGTCCGAAGCGCGCCGCCGGCGCCGTGGTCAGCATCGCCAGGATCTGCGCTGGCGCGAGCCTGGCGCGCTGCAGGTACACGAACTCCTCGGTGGGATCGTAATCGATCATGTAGCCGACGTCGGTCCCGAAGAGGAGCTGCCCACGCAGCTCTGCGAAGGCGCGTGTCTGCGCCACCCCGTTGCCGAGGACGAGCTCGACAAGCTCGGCCGGAAGCCCCTCCCGCTTCAGCTCGTACGGCCAGAGCTTGAGGGTGGGGATCAGCGCCATGCCGCGCTCCTTCATCATCGCGGGTAGCGCGCGGTCCCAAGGACTGCCGTCGAGCGAAGTCGGGAAGGTGTGGGCGAGGACGTCGACGCCGCCTTCGATGGCGGCCCGGGCGCCCGGGCTGTTCGAGGGATGCGCGAACACGAGCTTACGGCGGCGATGACCGACCTCGACGGCCGCGCGCACAACGTCGACCGGCATGACCACGATTGAGCTCGGTGTGGCCCAAGAGCCGGTGAAGAGCTTGACAATGTCGCCACCGCGCGAGAGCTCGGCCTCGACGAGGACGGCGTCCTCCGGCCGTGTCAGCTCCGGGATCTTCGCGGGAAGGATGTAGTAGGGGCTCCCCCCGGCCGGCGCGAAGCCGGAGCCCGCCGTGAGGATCGACGGCCCCGGCACTTCGCCGCTTTCGATGCGGCGCCGGAGCGCCAGGGTGTTGGGGAGGTAGGAGCCGGTGTCGACAACGTGGACGACGCCGTACGACGTGAGCATGGCGCGGAGCGCGGCGGCGAGCGACTCCGCGGGCGCGGTGTCCGCTGCGCGGAAGTCGGCGCCCGTGAAGTGGACGTGGCTGTTCCAGAAGCCGGCTGTACCGTCCCGCCCGAGCAGTCGATGATTCTGGCGCCGGGGGGCACACGGACTGCCCCACGGGCGCCGACGGCCGTGATGGCGGCGTCCTCTATGAGAACGACGCCGTCTGGGATCACCGCCACCTCCGGCGACGGCATCACGCGGCCGCCCAATCGACGCCCAGGTAGTAGCGCATTCATCGCCTCCCTCAGGCCGGAGAGTGTGAACGGCAAGGTTGGCCTTATACCGGCCCTCCGGGGGGCGACTTTCTCTTGAACCTTCGCGCCGTTCTCTTGCCAACCGGGACAGTCTGCTTCTGAGCCTCCGGGGGCTCGGTGGAGCATGGTCCTCTGGTTGGCAAGCCCCATCCACGCTCCGGGGCCCCCTCTCGCCCTCATACAGACCCCCCTATTGTTCCCAGCCGTCATGTTCTTTT
>QHSA01000246.1 GCA_003220315.1 Candidatus Rokuibacteriota bacterium | reverse complement strand
CTTACCGGGCTCCGGTCGAGTGATCAACGTCGACTCGCGGATACGGCGAATCGCCGGGCGGGAGCCACCAGTCCGCGGGGGAGCTAGTAGTCGTCGGGGCCGGAGGTGCCGACCCAGCCCGTCTCCGAGACGTCGAGGACGACCCCATCCGGGCCGCTGTATTTCACCTCGACGTTGCCTTCATGCCGCCGGCCCTGTCCCACGCCGAGGGCCTCGTTGATGTCGTCACGGCGCGGGGCGCCGGCCTCTGTCAGCTTCTCGGCGATGGCCTCGAGGCTCTCGACCTGGAAGCCGATATGATGGATGCCGCTGTAGCCCTTGCCCCGCTCGGCCCCGGCGACCTGATCGTTCTTGAAGTTGAGGATCGCCAGGTTGAGATCGCCGTCGCTGAGGTAGTAGCCCGTGGCGCCGGGGCTGTTCACCCTGGCGATCTCCTTCATGCCGAAGACGTCGATGTAGAACTTCGCAGTCTTGTCCACGTCCTGGGTCGAGATGGCGATGTGCTTGATCTTCGGCATGGCCTGTCTCCTCTGTCGATGGTGCGCGCCGGTCTCGCGTGCCTGCCTGGAAGGGTAGGCCAAAGACGCCCGAAACGCCAGGATATTGACCCTCGCCCACGACCGTGGTGTCCTTGACGACTCATGCCACGCACCGTGCACGCCCTCGCGCTCGTCAGCGCCCTCTGCTCGGCGGGCGCCACGATCTTCATCCGGCAGGGCCTCCGCGGCCGCGGCCCCTACACGGGCTTCTGGATCAACCTCGTCGTCGGAACCGTCGGCCTCTGGGCCGCCGTGCTCCTGACGGGCGGGTTCGGTCACCCGTCCGCGGCCGGGGTCGCGTTCTTCGTCCTCGCGGGCCTCATCGGCACCGTGGCCGGCCGGCTCCTGAGGTTCGTGAGCATCGACAAGGTCGGCGCCTCCGTCGCCGCCTCCCTCATCAACCTGCACCCGCTCGTCGCCACCGGCGTGGCCATCCTGCTGCTCGGCGAGCGCGTCACCGCGCCCATCCTGGCGGGCACGGTGGTCATCGTGCTCGGGACGACTCTCCTCTCCGTCGGCGGGCAGCGGACCGGGTTCCGGCCGTGGCAGATCACGCTTCCACTGCTGTCGGCCACCTGCTTCGGCGTCGTCGCCGTGCTGAGGAAGCTGGGCCTGAGCGAGACGGGCGCCGTCCTGGGCTCCGCCATCAACATCACGACGGCCCTGGTCGCGTTCACCGGCTTCCTGCTCGCATCCGGCGACCGCGACGCCTTGGCGTGCCGGGGCCGGAGCCTCGCCTACTTCGTGGCCGCGGGCGTCGCGGAGAACGGCGCCGTGTTCCTGAACGTCGTGGCGCTCAGCCTGGGCGCCGTGAGCGTGGTGGCGCCGCTCTACGGGACGGCGCCGATCTTCGTCCTGTTCTTGTCGTTTTTCTTCCTGAGAGGCGTCGAGACGCTGAGCGCGCGGCTGGTCCTGGGAACGCTCCTGATCGTGCTCGGGGTCTACCTCATCACCGCCCTGTCCGGGCGCTAGTGTCCCGTCCGCGAAGTCATGTTAAGCGCCCGACAGCGCGCGGCGCCGGAGCCGCCGGGCACGTGCGGCAGGGATCGCGGGACCACGCGGCACGCGTGCGCTACCCCGTTGCGGCTGGGCTCCACCTGGAGCCGCGGGGTCCGTCGCCCGCGGGCGGGAACGGGTCCCTTCGACCCCTGCCGCACGCGCCCGACGGCCCGCTGCGCGGCGCGAGCGCGGCAGTCGCGAACATGACTTCCCAGACGGAACGCTAGTCGCCGCGCCGAGGGTCGTCAACGCTGGTATAGTCCCAGGGTCGAAATCACGCGCGGGAGGGAACCGTGAAGATCCTCTTCTTCGACGACTTCAAGTTGGGCGTGCTCAACGGTGACACGGTGATCGATGTGTCGCAAACGGTGCAGGGGATTCCACACACCGGCCCCCACGACCTGATCAATGGGCTGATCGCGCGCTTCGCCGACTACAAGAACCCCTTGTTAGACCAGGTCGACCGGGGCCAGGGCGTGCCGTTGAGCCGTGTGCGGATCAGGCCACCGCTGCCGAAGCCCTGCAACCTCGTCTGCATGGCCGTGAACTATATGGAGGACGGCACGCGCGCCGAGCCGGCACCGATCAACGCGTTCCACAAGTCTCCCCACGCCGTCATCGGCGACGGCGACGCCATGGTCCTGCCCGACGTTCCCGCGACCATCTTCGAGGGCGAGGCGGAGGTGGGGCTGGTCATCGGCACGCGGGCCTCGCACGTCAGCGCCGCGCGGGCGATGGATCACGTTTTCGGGTACGTGAACTTCATCGACGGGTCGGCGCGTGGGCTCCTGCCGAGTGGCAACACCTTCTACCAGATGAAGTCGCGCGACACCTTCGCGCCGATGGGCCCCTATCTGGTGACCGCCGACGAGGTGCGCGACCCGCACCGGCTCCAGGTGAGGCTCTGGGTGAACGAAACGCTCAAGCAGAACTTCAACACGAGCGACATGGCGCACAAGATTCCTCGGTGCATCGAGTGGGTCAGCTCCATTCACACGCTGGAGCCCGGCGACGTCCTTGCCACGGGCACCAACCACCGTGGCCTCAGCGCCTTCCAGCACGGGGATCTGATCGAGCTGGAGACGGAGGGGCTGGGCCGGCTGCGTCTGCACGTCCGCGACGACTTGAAGCGCACGTGGGCCCGCGAGACTCGGCTCGAGCGGCAGGAGAAGGGGCTCGAAGGGACGACGCCGCA
Source organism: Candidatus Rokuibacteriota bacterium (assembly GCA_003220315.1). GTDB lineage: Bacteria > Methylomirabilota > Methylomirabilia > Rokubacteriales > CSP1-6 > 20CM-2-70-11. The sequence goes on along the minus strand of QHSA01000246.1, from coordinate 1,659 downwards.
GCTGACGGGGAAATACGCTCCCGCGCGGCATTAGGCCACGTCGTCGACGAGGGAGGAGGGGCACGATGGCGTACGAATCGCTCTTCGCCGAGACGGTGCTGATCCGCGGCCACCTGCGCGATCAAATCGATGCGTATCTCGCGCGCCCGCTTCGAGTCGGCCCGCAGCCGGGCGTGGTCGTCATCCACCACATGCCGGGCTGGGACGGACCGACCAAGGAGATCGCCAGGCGATTCGCCCACCACGGCTACGTCGCGATTTCTCCAAACCTCCATTTCCGTGAGGGGAAGGCCACGCCGGAGGAGAACAGCGCCAGTATCCGCGCGGCCGGAGGCATGCCGGACGATCGCACGCTGGGCGATGTCCAGGGCGCGATCGATCACCTTCGGACCTTGCCGTATCTGAACGGCAAGGTTGGGATCATCGGCTATTGCTCTGGCGGCCGCCAGGCGTACCTGGCCGCCGGTTCCCTCCGTGGCGTCGACGCCGCGATCGACTGCTATGGCGGAGGCGTCGTCGCCAAGCCCGAGGAGCTGACCCCGCGTCAGCCGGTCGCCCCGATCGAGCTCACCAAGGATCTCCAGTGCCCCTTGCTCGGATTGTTCGGCGTCGAGGACGCACGCCCCTCGCCGGAGGACGTCGCCAAGACTGAGGAAGCGCTCAAGAAGTTCGGGAAGACCTACGAGTTTCACACGTACGACAATGCCGGGCACGCGTTCTTCGCCGTCGACCGCCCGCAGTATCGCGTGCACGCCGCGGTGGACGGCTGGAAGAAGGTCTTCGCCTGGTTCGAGAAGCACCTCCAATGATCGCGCGACCCGTGATGATCGAGCGACGCCCGTTCGGACGCACCGGTCACCCGAGCACGGTGACCCTCTTCGGCGCGGCCGCGCTGGCGCGGGCCAGTCAGGCCGACGCCGACCGCACGCTCGACCTGCTGCTCCGGTACGGTGTCAACCACATCGACACCGCCGCGCGGTACGGCGACTCCGAGCTCCGCATCGGGCCGTGGATGGCCCGTCATCGGAAGGACTTCTTTCTCGCGACGAAGACCGGCAGTCGGACGGCGCCCGAGGCGCGCGAGGACCTCCACCGCTCGCTCGAGCGGCTGCGCGTCGACCACGTCGACCTGATCCAGCTCCACTCCCTCGGCCACCCCGACGACTGGGATCAGGCCATGGGGCCCGGCGGCGCGCTCGAGGCGCTGATCGAGGCTCGTCGGCAGGGGCTCGCGCGCTTCATCGGCGTGACCGGTCACGGCTGGACCATCGCCGCCATGCACCGGCGGAGCCTCGCACGCTTCGACTTCGACGCCGTGCTCTTGCCGTACAACTTCTTCATGGCCCGAGAGGAGCGCTACCGGAGGAACTTCGAGGAGGTGCTGAGCGTCTGCCGGGAACGGAACGTCGCGGTGCAGGTCATCAAGTCCATCGCCCGCGGCCCCTGGGCCACCGCCGCCCGGACGCACACCACGTGGTACCAGCCCCTCGAGGAGCAGGCGGACATCGACCGTGCGGTGCATTGGGTCCTCGGCCTGCCCGGCGTCTTCGTCAACACCGCCGGCGACCTGACGTTGCTTCCGCGAGTCCTGGAAGCCGCGAGCCGCTTCGAGCGCCGTCCCTCCGACGACGAGATGGCGGCGATGCTCGACTCGACGCG
>QHSA01000118.1 GCA_003220315.1 Candidatus Rokuibacteriota bacterium | reverse complement strand
TCCGCGCGGTGGACCAACGCGCTCGTCTTCGCGATCCTCATCCTCGTACTGGTCTTCCGTCCCCACGGCCTCATGGGCGAGCGAACGCCCGAGAAGGTGTAAGGCGGTGACGGTCGACGCCCGCCGCCCGCTCGGCTGGGCGGCGCTCGTGGCAGCCCTCCTCGTGTACCCGTTCGTCGACCGGGCGCTCGGGTTCCAGACGGTCCACGCGGTGTCCGACGGGATGATCTACGTGCTCCTCGCTCTCGGCCTCAACATCGTGGTCGGCTACGCGGGCCTCCTCGACCTCGGCTACGCGGCGTTCTTCGCGATCGGGGCCTACAGCATGGGGCTCCTGAACTCGCCCGTCCTCGGCTCGCCGCTCTACGGGTACCCGTGGAGCTTCTGGGTCTGTATCTGGATCGCGGCCGTGGTCTCGGCGCTCCTCGGCGTCGCGATCGGCGCGCCGACCCTGCGCGTGCGCGGCGACTACCTCGCGATCATCACCCTCGGCTTCGGCGAGATCATCCCCGTGGCGATCCGAAACCTCGGCGATGTCACCATCGAGATCGGGAGCTGGCGGCCGATCGAGCGACTGAACCTCACCGGCGGCGAGAACGGCGTCAATCCCGTCGGCCGCCCGCAGCTGCCCGGCGTCCCGTTCGAGACCGACCCGGTGCCCTGGTATTTTCTGATCCTCGTCATCGGCGCGCTCTCCCTGTGGGCGATGAACCGGCTGCGCGACTCGCGTCTGGGTCGCGCCTGGATGGCCATCCGCGAGGACGAGACCGCCGCCGACTGCACGGGGGTCAACCCGATCTCGACCAAGCTCCTGGCGTTCGCGCTCGGCGCCTCGTTCTCCGGATTCGCCGGATCCGTCTACGCCGCCAAGCTCCAGGCCATCACGCCGGGCGCGTTCGAGTTCCAGGTGTCGATCATGCTCCTCTGCATGGTCGTCCTCGGCGGCGCCGGAAGCCTCAAGGGCGTGATCCTGGGCGGGATGTTGATCACGCTCTTCGACCGGGTCGTGCTCACGCAGACGACGTTCATGGTGCGCGCCCTGGGACGGACCATTGGTGTCCCCGCGCTCGCGACGGCGGACCTCACGCTCTGGCGCTGGTTCTTCTTCGGCCTCGGGCTCGTCCTCGTGATGCTGTTGCGGCCCGAGGGCCTCGCCGGGCGCCGGCTGCGCCCGGCCCCGGTCGCCGACGAGGCCGAGGACATTCTGGACGTTGTGCGGGCGCCCCGCGTCGACGGGGTCCCGGAGTGGTTGCGCGAGCGTGCGCAGAACGGCGTCGCCGCGGCGCCGGCCATCCTCGACGTGCGGAGCGTGACCAAGCGCTTCGGCGGCGTCGTCGCCCTGAACGAGGTGGATCTCGTCGTCCCGCGCGGCGCCATCATCGGGCTCATCGGTCCGAACGGCGCGGGCAAGACGACGTTCTTCAACGTGGTGACGGGGCTCGTCCGGCCCGACGGCGGGCACATCACCTTCAACGGCGTCGGCCTCGTCGGGCTCCGCCCCAACGCCATCGTCGCCCGTGGCATCGCGCGCACCTTCCAGTCGATCCGGCTCTTTCAGAACATGACCGTGCTCGAGAACGCGCTCGTCGGCGAGCACTGCCGCCTCACCGCGACCGTCCCCGGGGCCGTGCTCCGGCCGCCGGCGGTGATCGCAGAGGAGACCCGAGCCCGCGCACGCGCGCGCGAGCTGCTGACGTTCGTCGGCCTCGGCGGCAAGGAGAACGAGCTCGCCCGGAACCTGCCCTACGGCGACCAGCGACGCCTGGAGATCGCCCGCGCGCTCGCGACCGAGCCGCGACTCCTCCTGCTCGACGAGCCGTCAGCCGGCATGAACCCGCGCGAGGCCCAGACGCTCACCGAGCTGATCGGGCTCCTGCGACGGGAGCTCGCGCTGTCGGTGCTCCTGATCGAGCACCACATGGAGGTCGTCATGGGGATCTCCGACCGGATCACCGTGCTCGACTACGGGACGCGCATCGCCGAGGGCACCCCGGCGGCGATCCAGCGCGACTCACGGGTGATCGAGGCGTACCTCGGCACCGGCTACGAGCAGGACCTCGCGGGCTAGGGATGCTCGACCTCGCGGACGTCTCCACGTACTACGGCAACATCCGGGCGCTCCGCGGCATCTCGCTCACCGTCGCGCCCGGTGAGATCGTCACGCTGATCGGGACCAACGGGGCCGGCAAGACGACGACGCTCCGGACGATCCTCGGCACCGTGCGGCCCCACCGCGGCACCGTCAGCTTCAACGGCCACCGCCTCGACACGCTCACGACCAACCGCATCGTGCGCCTGGGGATCGCGCAGTCGCCGGAGGGCCGGCGGATCTTCCCGCGGATGACCGTGCTCGAGAACCTGGAGCTCGGGGCCTTCGTACGACCGGATCGTGAGGCGATCGCGCCGGACCTCGAGCGCGTGTTCACGCTCTTCCCGCGTCTGCGTGAGCGTTCGGCGCAGAAGGGCGGCACGCTCTCGGGCGGCGAGCAGCAGATGCTGGCCATCGGCCGCGCCCTCATGGCCCGACCGGCGCTGCTCCTGCTCGACGAGCCGTCCATGGGGCTCTCGCCCATCCTCGTCGACACGATCTTCCGGATCGTGGAGGACATCAACCGGCAGGGGACGACGATCCTGCTCGTCGAGCAGAACGCGCGGATGGCGCTCCGGGTGGCGCACCGGGGCTACGTCATCCAGACCGGGCGCATCGTGCTCCACGACGCGGCCGCCGCGCTGCTCCGCTCCGACCTCGTGCGCAAGACCTACCTCGGCGAGAAGTAGGCGTCACGGGACCCACCGTGACCGCTCTACCTCGACCCGACGATCCGTGCGGCGCCGGCTCAGCGGCGGACCGTCAGGCCCTCCAGATCGACCTCGGGCATGCGCCCGGTCATGAGGTCGGCGACGATCCGCGCCGTGCCGCACGCCATGGTCCAGCCCATGTGGCCGTGGCCGCAGTTGAAGACGAGGTTTCTGTGACGGCCGAGCCCGAGGATCGGCGGCCCGTCGGGCGTCATAGGCCTGAGACACGCGCGGAACGTCCCCCGCTCATAGTCCGCGGCGTCCGGGAAGAGGTCGCTTGCGAGGCTCCGGATGTTGTTGAAGTCCCGCGGCGTCCAGCCCCAGTCGTAGCCCGCGAACTCCGCGGTGGATGTCAGGCGCAGCCGGTCGCCGAGCCGTGACCAGCCGACCAGCCACCGCTCGTCCACGCCCGGGATCGTCGGCGCGAGCCCACCCGGCTTGAGGGGGAACGTCGAGGAATAGCCCTTCGCGGGGTAGATCGGCAGGCGCACGCCCGCGGTGCGCGCGACGATCGGCGCGCCGACGCCGAGCGCGAGCACGTAGGTGTCCGCCGTCAGAGCGCCGTCGCTCGTGACGACCGCGTCGATGCGGTCGCCACTCGCGCGGAGCTCCGTGACCCGCGTGTCGAGCCTGATGGTCACGCCGAGCTTCTCGCGGCAGACGCGCGCGACCTGCTCCACGAAGACGTGCGCGTCGCCACTCGAGTCGCCCAGGTCTCGGATCGCCCCCGCGATCTTCCCTCGGACCGGCTCGAAGACGGGGTCGAGCTTGGCCACCTCGCTCGCGCCGAGGATCTCTTGCTTCTGGCCGTGCTCGGCCAGAAGCGCCATCTTCTTCGTCCCGGCCTCGAGCTCGGCCGGGTCGCGGTAGAGGTAGAGCGCGCCCTTCGTGACGGCGTGATAATCGATTCGCTCCGTCCGCACGAGCTCCTGCATCACCGCCTGGCTGTACTGGCACAGACGCAGCTTGATCAGCGTGTTGCGGCGCGCCCGCTCGGCTGTGCACTCGCGGAGGAAGGCGAGCCCCCACGTGTAGAGCCGGAGGTCGGGCGCGAGCCTCACGCGGATGGCCGTCTCCGCGCCCCGCAGCGACTGCCAGAGCATGCGCGGCGCGCGCGGCGAGGCCCACGCGAAGGAGTGGCCCGGCGCGATGATCCCGGCGTTGCCCGCCGTGGCCTCGAGGCCGAGCCCGTCCTTTTCCTCGACGACCGTGACCTCGTGGCCGGCCTTGGCGAGAAAGTACGCGGTGGTCACGCCGACGACGCCGCCGCCCAGGACGAGGGTCTTCACGGCGCGCTCACGCCCCGAGGAGGTAGCCTGCGCGCACCGGATCCTCGGGATCGAACACGAACTGGCTCATGCCGGTGAGGTAGGCGGTGCCGGTGATCTCCGGAAGGATCGCGCGTCGCCCCTCGACCTCGGTCTCGCCGGCGATCCGGCCCCTGAAGTCGAGTCCGAGCAGCCCTCGGCTGATGAACGTCGACCCGACCCCCATGAGACCCCGATGATGGAAGAGCGCCATCCGCGCGCACGTGCCCGACCCGCACGGAGCCGCGTCGACCTGACCCGGGCCCCACACGAGGGCGTTGGGTGACACGCCCGCCGCGTCCGGCAGCTCGTGGACGAGCACGTTGTCCACGCTGGTCTTCCCGAGCCCCGGCACGTCGACCCGAAGCTGGGCGTTGACCGCCTCGCGAACGGCCGTGCCCCGCTGGGCGATCCGCTTCGCCAGCTCCCGCCGCACGGAGAGACCGAGATGCCTGGCCTCGACGATGGCGAAGACGTTGCCGACGCCGACCGCGATGTCGACCGGAACCTCGCCCGCGCCCTCGACCTCGACGACTCGCCCGGGAAGGGCCACGAACGACGGCGTCCAGCGCAGCGTGACCTCGCTGACGCGATCCTTGTCCCACCGCGCGATCGTCTCGACAACGCCCGTCTCGGTATCGATCAGGATGGGCGTCTCCGGACCCTGACGCGCCACCATGCCGGTCTCGATGGCCACGGTCGCCGCGCCGATCGTGCCCTCGCCGCACGACACGTAGTAGCCGCCGGGATAGATGAAGAAGAGCCCGAACCTGGCGTCGGGCGTGACGGGCTCGGTCATGACCGCGATCAGGAGGGCGCGGTGCCCGCGAGGCTCGAGGCAGAGGCCGGTGCGGAGATGGTCGAGATGCTCCTGGAACCAGCGGCGCTTCTCACCGATAGTGCTTCCGGGCAGCCGCTCGAGGCCGCTCGTCAGGAGCCGCATACCGATCCCCGCCGTGTGGAAGTCGATCGTCCCGAGCACGCGATCGGAGCGCATAGCCACCTCCCGGGTCCGGACCATGAGACTGCGTGGGGCATCGCCCTGTCAAGCGGTCCAAAAGGCGCCGACGCCGGAACGCGTGTCACCGTGCTAGGGTGATGAGCCGTCAAGGGGGCGATATGCGAAGTAGCGTCGGCGTCGACGTCGGCGGAACCTTCACCGATCTCGTGGCGCGCGAGGGCTCCGGGCGGCTCCGGGCCTGCAAGGTCCCGACGACCCCGGCGAACCTCGCGCGCGGCGTCCTGAACGGTCTGGCGGCGGTGCGCCCCGCCGCCGGGGTACCGGCGTCGGTCGCCCACGGCACCACCGTGGTCACGAACGCGATCGTCGAGCGTCGAGGCGCTCGGGTCGGGCTCGTCACCACCCGGGGATTCCGCGACGTGCTGGAGATCGCGCGGCAGAGCCGGCTCCACCTCTACGATCTCCGGCTGCCTCCGAAGCCCGAGCCCCTGGTCGAGCGGCGGCTCCGGCTGGAGGTCGGCGAGCGCGTGGGCCCCGACGGCGCCGTTCTCCTCCCGCTCGCGCTCGACGAGCTCCCCGCCATCGTCGAGGCGCTCGAACGGGGGCACGTCGAGAGCGTCGCGGTGTGTCTCCTCCACAGCTACGCAAACCCTGCGCACGAGCGGGCGCTCAAGGCCGCGCTCGCCCCGCACTTCGCGCACCTGTCGGTCTCGAGCGAGATCAACGCGGAGTTCCGCGAGTACGAGCGCTCCTCGACCACGGTCCTCAACGCCGCCGTGATGCCGCTGGCCAGCCGCTACCTCGACGAGCTGGTCACGGCGCTCGGCCGGGAGGCTCGGGGCGCCGTGCTCCACCTGCTCCACTCGGCCGGCGGCATGATGTCGGCGGCGGCGGCGCGTGCGCGGCCGCTCGCGATGGCGGCGTCCGGTCCGGCGGCGGGCGTGGCGGCCGCCGCGCATCTGGCGCGGAGCCTGGGCCTCGCGCGCGCGCTCGCGTTCGACATGGGCGGGACGACGACCGACGTCTGCCTGATCGCCGACGGCGTCGCGGAGACCTCCGCCCAGCGCAAGCTCGGCGGCTACCCGGTGCGGCTGCCGATGGTCGCGGTCGAGTCCATCGGCGCCGGCGGCGGCTCGATCGCCTACGCCGACGACGCCGGCGCGCTCAAGGTCGGGCCCCGGAGCGCCGGCGCCGAGCCGGGGCCCGCGTGTTACGGCCTCGGCGGGACGGAGCCGACCGTCACCGACGCCAACCTTGTCCTCGGCTACCTCGATCCCGGCCGCGCCTACGGCGGCTCGATCCGCCTCGATCCCGGGCGGGCCGCGGCCGCCGTCGAGGGCCTGGGCCGTCGGTTCGGGCTCTCGCTCGTCGAGGCGGCGCAGGGCATGGTGGAGGTCGCGAACGCGAACATGCTGCGTGCGCTCCGCCTGGTGTCCGTCGAGCGCGGCTATGACCTTCGGGACTTCGCGCTGATCGCCTACGGCGGCGCCGGGCCCGTGCACGCCGGCCTGCTGGCACGCCAGGCCGGGATGACGCGCGTCATCGTGCCCGTCCACTCGGGGACGTTCTCGGCGTTGGGGTGTCTCGTCTCACCGCTCCGGTACGACGCCGTCCAGACGTGGCGGGCGCGCCTCGACGTGTGGGACCCGAAGCCCGCCGAGGATCGGTTCCAGGAGCTCGAAGAGCGCTGCCTCCGGCCGCTGCTCGACGAAGGCATCGCGGCCGGGGAGGTCGCCCTCGTACGGAGCGCGGACCTCCGCTACACGGGGCAGAACTACGAGCTCGAAGTCCCCTGGCGGAGCGATTCCGACGCGCTCCGACAAGCCTTCGAGGCGCGCCACCGGCAGCTCTACGGCTATGCCACGGGCGAGAGCGTCGAGTGCGTGAACCTCCGCGTGGTGGCCCGCGTGAGAGACACAGGCGTGACGCTGCCGGAGCTCGAGCCGGTGGCCGACGGCGAGAAGGCCGGGGATCAGCGCGCCTGGTTTCCCGAGACAGGCGACGTCCGGCTTCCGGTGTATCAGCGCGCGCCCCTTCCACCGGCGCGCCCGGTGGCGGGGCCGGCGCTCATCGTCGACGAGTGGTCGACCACGCTCGTCTACCCCGGCCAGCGCTGCGCGGCCGATCGGTTCGGGAACCTCGTCATCGAGGTCAACGCGTGAGCCCCGCGGTTCATCCCGTCACGCTCGAGGTCGTCCGCAACGCGCTCTACGCCGTCGCGGAGGAGATGAGCGTGATCCTCATGCGCTCGGCTCGCTCGCCGCTGCTCAAGGAAGCGGGCGACCTCTCCTCGGCGCTGACCGACGCCGAGGGGCGCCTCATCGCCCAGGGGCGCGACATCCCCATCCACATGGGCGTGATGGCGTTCACGGTCAAGGAGTTCCTCAAGCGGATCCCCGCCGGTCGATTGCGCCCCGGCGACGTCTGGTTCCTCAACCTTCCCGAGGTGGGCGGCAACCACCTGCCGGACGTGAAGGCGATCCGTCCCGTCTTCGCCGGCGACCGGCTCGTCGCGTTCGCCATCAACCTCGCCCACTGGGCGGACATTGGCGGCGCCCTGCCCGGCAGCTACGTGCCCTGGGCGACCGAGTGCTATCAGGAAGGCCTCCGCATTCCCCCCATCCGTCTCTTTTCGGCCGGCAGACCCGACCGGGAGGCGATCGACCTCATCCTCGCGAACCTCCGCGGGCGGGACGAGCGCGAGGGCGACATCTTCGCCCAGTTCGCCGCCGACGACGTCGCGGCCCGACGCCTGGCCGAGCTCGTCGAGCGCTACGGCGTCGAGACGCTCCGCGCGTGCTTCGACGCGCTCCACGCGGAGTCGGAGGCGCAGATGCGGGCGGCGCTCCGCGCGCTCCCCGACGGCGCCTGGGAGGGCGAGGACTGGCTCGACGACGACGGCGTGGACGCCCGGCCGCTCCGCGTGAAGGTGCGGGTCGAGGTCCGGGGTGACGAGGCGACCTTCGACTTCACCGGGACCGCGCCGCAGGCGCGGGGGCCCGTGAACACGACCATCTTCATCGCCCACTCGTCGGTCTACTACGCGATGAAGGCGCTCGTGGCGCCGGAGGTTCCGCCGAACGACGGGTGCTACCGTCCGCTTCACGTCAGGGTGCCCTCCGGCACGCTCTTGAGCGCGGACCCCGACCGGCCGGTCGTCGGCGGGAATCACGAAACCTCCCAGCGAGTCGTCGACGCGATCTTTCGCGCGCTGGCGCCCGTGCTCCCGGACCGCGTGGCCGCGGGCGGGCCGACGACCTCCGGCGTCCTCATCTTCGGCGCGCGGACGGCGGACGGGCGCTGGGCCGTCCTCTACGAGGTCCACGGCGGTGGCGAGGGCGCGACGGCCGCGAGAGACGGCGCGTCGGCCGTCCGCGTGCACATGTCGAACGTCATGAACACGCCGACCGAGGTCATCGAGGCCGAGTATCCCTTCCGGATCGAGGAGCATGCGCTCCGTCCCGGCTCGGCGGGCGACGGCGCCCACCGCGGCGGTCTCGGTCTGCGCCGCGCGTACCGCGTCCTCGCGCCCGAGGCCACGCTGACCAGCATGCTCGACCGCCGGGTGGTAGCGCCGTGGGGCGTCGCGGGCGGCGCCGACGCCGTGCCCTTCCGCATCACCGTCAACCCCGGCCCGAACGCGCGCGACTTCGGCGGCAAGGCGACGACGACCCTGAGGCAGGGCGACCTCGTGCTGATCGAGACGTGCGGCGGCGGCGGCTCGGGCCCGCCGGCCGATCGGTCGGCAGAGGCGCGCGAGCGGGACCGCCGGGAGGCCGTCGAATGACGCGGAGCCTGGAGGACCGGATCGCCATCGTGACCGGCGCGGCCAAGGGGATGGGCCGCGAGATCTGCCTCGCGCTCGCCCGCGAGGGCGCGCACCTGGTCCTCGCGGCGCGCGAGGTCGCGCCGCTCCAGGCCCTCGCCCGCGAGATCGAGCCTCTCGGTCGTCGGGCGCTCGCAGAGCCCACGGACGTCACCGACGAGGCCGCGGTGCGCACGCTCGTCGAGCGCACGCTCGCCACATTCGGAGGTCGGATCGATATCCTGGTCAACGGCGCCGGTGTCACCGGACCCATCGAGACGCCGGTGTGGGAGATCACGGGCGACGACTGGGACCACGTGCTCGCCGTGAATCTCCGGGGCACGTTCCTGCCGACCAAGCACGTGCTCCCGACGATGATCGCCCAGCGCGACGGCAAGATCGTCAATATCAGCGGCACCTCGGGCCTGCGCGGCTATAAGTATCGCGCCGCCTACTCGGCCTCCAAGTGGGCGCTCCGCGGCTTCACCCGCACCGTGGCGCTCGAGGTCGGTCCCTACAACGTGAACGTCAACGCCGTCCATCCCGGCATCGTCGCCGGCGACCGGATGGATCGCCTCTGCCGCGAGAAGGCGCGCGCCCGCGGCTCCTCGCCCGAGCGGGTCCACGACGAGTACGTCCAGGAGATGGCGCTCCGCCGCGTCACCACGGCCCGGGACATCGCCAACGCCGTCCTCTTCCTCGCGTCCGACGCCTCGAAGAACATGACCGGACAGTCGGTGACCGTGGACGGCGGCTGGGATGTGTGAACCCCAGGCTCCATCCCGCTTTCGTCTTGCGCGTCCCCGGGAGCGTGCTTACAGTGTAAGCACACCAGCGGAGTCCCCTCCAAGGGACGGTCCTGGCGTGGAGGTTGGCGGCCGATGAAGACTCGCATCGTTCGGGTTGGCAACTCGCGCGGCGTGCGCCTGCCTAAGCTCCTGCTCCAGCAAGCTCGGCTCGCCGACGAAGTGGAGCTCCAAGTGAAGCCAGGTCGGATCGTCATTCGGGCGCTCCGACGGCCACGAGCCGGCTGGGCAGAAGCAGCCCGCCAGGCGCACGAGCGCGGCGATGACAAACTTCTCGATCCACCCACGCCCACACGTTTCGATCGTCGGGAGTGGGCGTGGCGGTAGGGCGAGCGGCGCCCTTACGCGGGGATGTGTACCTTGTTGGGCTCGATCCAACGCGCGGGAGTGAGATTCGCAAGGCGCGCCCGTGCGTCGTCGTGTCTCCCGACGAGCTGAATCGCCACCTGCACACGGTCATGATCGCGCCTATGACGACGGGCGGACAGGCCTACCCGTGGCGCGTCACGTGCCGCTTTCAAGGCCGTGCAGGGTTCGTCGCTCTTGACCAAGTTCGGACGGTCGACACGGCGCGACTGCGGCGGCCACTTGGCCGGCTCGCGCCAGCCACTTTCACGTCCGTACTGGACGTCCTCCAAGAGATGTTTGCCCCGTGAAAAACCGCCGAGAGCTCCACGCAGAGCGGGTAGTAGTGGTCAACGGGATTCGATCCGATGGGTGCGACGAGAGAAGGCCGAGGCGTGCATCCGTTCGAGTACGCGGCACCTGAGACGCTGGCCGAAGCCCTCGCGCTGCTCCGCGAGCACGGCGCGGAGGCCAAGGTCCTGGCCGGGGGGCAGAGCCTCGTGCCGCTCCTCAACTATCGGCTCGCCCGGCCCCGCCTGGTCGTCGACATCAACGGGTTGCCGCTCGCCGGCGTTCGCGTCGACAACGGGTCGCTGCAGTTGGGAGCCCTAACCCGCCACCACGAACTGGAGGAGCTTCCGGAGATCGCTCGGAGCGCTCCGCTCTTGCCCGAGGTGGCGCGGCTCATCGGCAACGTCCGCGTGCGGTCCCTCGGCACCGTGGGCGGGAGCCTCGCTCATGCCGATCCTGCCGCCGAGCTGCCGATGGCGGTGGTGGCGCTCGACGCGCGTCTCACCCTCGCTTCTGCCTCGGGAAGCCGGACGGTGCCGGCGCGCGATTTCTTCACGGGCTACCTTTCTACGGCTCTGGCACCAGACGAGCTCCTCACGGCGATCGAGGTGCCCGTGACGCTGGGAATGGGGTGGGCGGTGGAGGAGTTCGCGCGCCGGGCGGGTGACTTCGCCGTGGTGGCGGTGGCCGCGGGCGTGAGTCTTGACCGTCGCGGGCGCGTCGACGACGCTCGCCTGGCCCTGGGTGGCGTCGCCGACCGGCCGGTGAGAGCCACGGCGGCCGAGGACGTCTTGCGCGGCCAGGAGCCGAGCGCCGAGCGCCTGGCGCGTGCCGCCGAGGTCGTGCGCGAGCGCCTTGATCCTCAGTCGGACGCCTTCGCGTCGGGCGCGTACCGCCGGCTTCTCGCGGGCGTGCTGACCCGCCGCGCCCTGACCCGCGCAGTGACCTCGGCGGGGGGCTCCGCCCCCCTTCCGAAACCTCCCCCCGGGAGGGCGCCGGCTGACTCAGGCTCGCCTCGGGCGTCGGACGCCCTGCGGCTTCGCACTCCCACGCCGGCGCTCGAAGCGCGGTCTCTTCAGGGCGCGGGGAGGAAAGGGCTGATGATCAACGGGCGAGCGCGGGATGTGGACGTCCGGCCGGGCCAGACGCTGCTCGAGGTGCTGCGCGACACGCTCGGCATCTTCGACGTCAAGGAGGGCTGCGGCGAGGGCATCTGCGGCGCGTGCACAGTGCTGCTCGACGGGCGGCCCGTATCGAGCTGCCTCACGCTAGCGGCCGCGGCGCGCGGGCGCGCGCTCCTGACCGTCAGCGGCCTCGAGCGCGAGGGCGGGCTCCATCCGCTCCAGGAGGCGTTCGTCCGGCACGGGGGCGTCCAGTGCGGGTTCTGTACCCCCGGGATGCTGCTCACGACGCTGGCCTTCCTCGAGCGCCACCCCCGCCCGAGCCGTGACGCGATCCGGACGGCGCTCGAGGGCAACCTCTGCCGCTGCACCGGCTACGCCAAGATCCTCGACGCGGTCCTAGCCTACGCGCGCGGAGACGACGGCGATGGCTGACGCGGTCGCGCTCGGCACGCCGCTTCGCCTCGTCGGCCGGCCCCTCCCGCGCCACGACGCGCGAGACAAGGTGGCGGCGGCGACCGCCTACGCGGCGGACTGGGCGATGCCTGGGATGCTCCACGCCGCGGTGCTTCGCTCGCCCTACCCCTCGGCGCGCATCCTCAAGCTCGAGACGGCCGGCGCCGAGCGGATGCCCGGCGTCGCCGTCGTCCTCACGGCCAAGGACGTCCCGCGCAACACGCTCTCCACCGACGTCCCGGGGCAGACGACCGCCGTGGGCCCGCTCCGCGCGACGCTCTACGTGCTCGCCCAGGACCGCGTGCGCCATCAGGGCGAGCCGGTCGCGCTGGTGGCGGCCGAGACGCTCGAGCAGGCGCGCGCCGCCGCCGAGGCGATCGACGTCGAGTACGAGCCGCTGCCCGGCGTGTTCGGCCCTGAGGCGGCGCTCGCGCCCGACGCGCCGCGTGTCCACGAGACCGGCAACGTGCTCGCCGAGTGGCGGATCGCGCGAGGCGACCTCGCGGCGGCGTTCGCGCGAGCGGCCGTCGTCGTCGAGGGCGAGTACGCGACCCAGTGCGTGGACGCCGCGTCCCTCGAGCCCGAGGCGGGCGTGGCGTGGGTCGACTCGGACGGCGTCATCACGATCCGTGTGTCCACGCAGGTGATCGAGCACTTCCGCGACGTCGCCGAGGCGCTCCAGATCCCGCAGAACCGCGTCCGCGTGATCGGCACCTATCTCGGCGGCGGCTTCGGCGGCAAGGAGGACGTCACGGTCGAGGTGTACCTCGGGCTCCTCGCGCTCAAGACCGGACGGCCGGTGAAGATGGTGTGGACGCGCGCCGAGTCGCTCCTGGCTCGCGCCAAGCGCCACCCGTATCGGATGCGCTACCGCACCGGCGCGCTCGCCACGGGCGAGGTCGTCGCCCAGCAGATCGAGCTGCTCGCCGACGCGGGCGCCTATGCCTATCTCTCCGCGCTGGTGCTGCTCTACTCGACCGTCACCGCGGCCGGGCCGTATCGCGTCCCGGCGGTCCGTGTCGAGGCACGCGTCGCCTACACCAACAACCCGCCGACCAGCGCGATGCGCGGCTTCGGCGCCATGCAGACCGTGTTCGCCTACGAGTCGCAGATCGACCGGATCGCCCGCGCCCTCGGCCTCGATCCCGTCGAGGTTCGCCGGGTGAACGCGCTCCGCCGCGGCGACAGCCTGCCCGTGGGCCAGGTGCTCGAGACCCACGTCGCGCTGCCGGAGCTGGCCGCGCGCGCGTGGGCGGCGCTGGGCCCGCCGACACCGCCACGGTCGCCGCACGTCAGAGTCGGCCGAGGCCTCGCCTGCAACTTCCAGCCCTACGGCCGCATCGTCTGGCTCCACGACTGGTCGAGCGCCTGGGTCGGCTTCGAGATGGACGGAAGCCTCGTCGTGAGGTGCGGCGTGCCCGACGTCGGCGGCGGCCAGGCGTCATCGCTCGGCCAGATCGCCGCCGAGGTGCTGGGCGTAGACTTCGACCGCGTCTCCCTGCACATCGCCGACAGCGCCCTGACGCCCCTGGCCGGAACGACCACGGCCAGCCGGCAGCTCTACATGTCGGGCAACGCCGTGCTCAAGGCGGCGCGCGAGCTGCGCGCCCAGATCCTGGCCGTCGCGGCGACGCTGCTGGGCGCCGACCGGACGGCACTGGACCTGGCCGGCGGGGCCGTCGTCACGCGCGACGGGCGCGCGCTTCCGCTGGCGGCGGTGCTCGGCCACTGCGCGAGGGCCGGTGTGCCGCGGAGCCACCTGGCCGTCTACCACGCGCCAGCCGGTGAGCCCGTGGATCTCGCGACGGGCTCGGGCAAGGTCTTCCCCGACTACACCTTCGGCGCCCACGCGGCCGAGGTCGAGGTGGATCTGGAGACCGGCGCGCTGCGCGTGCTGAAGTACACCGCGGCGCACGACGTCGGCCGCGCGATCAACCCCCAGTCGGTGGAAGGCCAGATCCAGGGCGGCGCCGTGCAGGGGCTCGGCTACGGGCTCATGGAAGAAGTAATCGTGGAGGACGGCATCAACCTCACCACCTCCTTCGCCTCGTACCTCATCCCGAGCGCTGCCGACGTCCCCGACGTGGAGCCCATCGTCGTCGAGGCCGGCGAAGGGCTCGGCCCCTTCGGCGCACGCGGCATCGGCGAGCCTCCCATCGGCCCGCCGGCCGCCGCCGTCGCCAATGCCGTCGCCGACGCGACCGGCGCGCGCCTGACGCGGTTGCCGCTCACCGCGGAGCGTGTCGCGGCGGCGCTCGGCCTTCTCCCTCGCTAGGTCGTCGACGGGGCCTCGATCTCCCGGCCGGTGTACGATGAGCGATGTCTGAGCCATGCGACAGCGGCACGCCACTCTGGTGACGCTCCTGGCCGCCGCGCTGCTCGCCGGATGCGCCACTCCCTATGGGAGGGCCCGAACCGCGCTCGCCGAGGAACGTTATGAGGAAGCCGCGAGCGGGTTCGAGGAGATCCTCACGCGCCACCCCGATCGCCTCGATGCCCTCATCGGCCTCGGGAAGGCGCGATACAAGCTCGGTACGTTCGACGACGCGATCACCGCGCTGACTCGCGCGGCCGCCCGGGCACCGAAGTCCGAGACCGCGCACCTCTACCTGGGGCTGAGCCACCTCCGGAAGGGCGAAGACGGTCCGGCCGAGGAACACCTGAAGACCCTCCTCGCGCTTGGGCCGCACAGACGCCTGGCCGCTCAGACGAGCCGCGCGCTCGAGCTCGTGCGCGGCGACCACCTTTCCAAGGAGATGCGCGCATTCATCGCGGCCAGTCTCGAGGACGAAACCGAATGGGCGCGAGAGGTTCGACGGGCGGCGGAGTACGCTTATCCGCCACCGCCGTTCTACTGGTATCGCCCCTTCGGCCCCTGCTTCACGACGCGGAGCGGGCACCTGGTCTGTTACTGAACGGTTCCTTGCCAACGCCGGAGACCACGGCTATGTTCCTGAACGCGTCTCATCCGGGGCGACCCGACGACGACGGCCTCGCGCCTTGGCCAGAGAGAGGAGCCTGACTATGAGCCGTTGGATCGCGCTCGGCGTCATGATAGCTGCGCTCTCGGCGTGCTCGAGCTTCGACGTAGGCCGGTACGGAGTGTCGGTGGAGAACGTCGCCGCCCTCAAGAAACTCGGGGGACCGAAGGTGAACGTCGGTCAGTTCACGGCGAAGGAGCCCGGGAAGACGAAGATCGCCTGTCGCGCCGTCGGGCCGATCACGACCCCGGACGAGCGACCCTTCGAGGAGTTCATTCGCAAGGCTCTGATCGACGAGCTCACAGTTGCGGATATGCTCTCCGACTCCGCTCCGGTCACTCTGACCGGCCAGCTGAACAAGATCGACTTCGACTCCATGGCCGGCGAGTGGGAGCTGGATGTCACCGTGGCCTCCTCGAACGGGCGATCCTTGAACGTGTCCGACAAGTACAAGTATGGCTTCACCTACATGGGGGAGACGGCGTGTGTGCGGACCGCAAAATCCTTTGGGCCGGCGGTTCAAGTCCTGATCGGCAAGCTCGTGTACGACCCGAAATTCACCGAGTTGCTGAAATAGTGGACGCGCAGCCGGTACGCGGTGGAAGGGACGGCATGGGCCGAGGGCGCGGCGTCATTCGCGTCATCGTCGGCGCGCTCCTGCTCGGCGGCTGCGCGCAATTCTACTGGTCCAAGCCAAACGGCACGGCCGAGCAATTCGACCGTGCGAGCCGGGAGTGCGCGCGAGACGCGGCCCCGACCCCGACGGCGGCGGCTCATGGCATCGTCGACGAGAGGATCTATCGGGCCTGCCTGTCGGCGCTGGGGTGGAGGCGGGAAAAGCAGTGGGACCCGCCGCCCCCTGGGTGGTTTCGAGGCATCGAGTAGGGACGTCCTGTCACCCGCAACAACCCACGACCTGACGCGAGGAGGCCCGGCGATGGCCGACCCCACCTCTGTCCTCTTGACCGCTCGCCTGGAGCTGGCACGGCTGCCGGCAGTCCTCGACGGCCTGCTTGGCGATCTCGACCCGGCCGACTGGCGCGCCCGTCCAGTCGCTCCCGAATGGGCGCCGGTCGAGATCGTCTGCCACCTGCGCGACGAGGAAGTCGAGGACTTCGGAGCGCGCGTCCGTGTCGCGCTCGAAGGCGGCTCACGCTTCACACCGATCGACCCGGAACGATGGGCCGAGGAGCGGCGCTACCGAGACGCCGACCCGTGGGAGGCGCTGGCGGCGTTTCGAGATCGGAGAAAGGCGAGCCTTGCCTTCCTCGCCTCGGTTCCCCCCGATCGCCTCACGGCTTCCGTCGAGCATCCGCGGCTCAGGCGGCTGTCCGGCCTCGACCTCCTCGTCGCGTGGGTTGCCCATGATCGGCTCCACCTCGCCCAGCTTTCCGGCACGCTGGCGCGGCTGTGGGCCACACGCTGGGC
>QHSA01000245.1 GCA_003220315.1 Candidatus Rokuibacteriota bacterium | reverse complement strand
TCGACGATCGTCGGATTGATCGCGCGGCCGGGGTCGTGGACGATCGCGTAGGCGAGCAAGCGGACCAGGCACGCCTCCACGTCGACCTCCACGACGGCCGCGTGCGTGCCGAACGCCCACGTGACGGTCTCGGGATGGAAGTAGGTGCAGGCGTTGAGCCCGGGCTCGCCGAGGGTACGGAGCGCCTTGGACTTGATCGCCGCGTGGGCGAGCCTGCCCAGGCCGACGCCGCGGGTCGGCACGCCGGCGACGAAGGCCCGGCTCGCCTCGATCCGCACGTCTTCGGGGGCGCACTCGAGCAGCTCGGCGGCGACGCGCGCGGCCCGCGCGCGTACCTCGCGCGCGGTGCGTGCGACGGCGGGGCCGGCGTTGGCCATGACGCGGCTCCCGCCCGTGCCCATGCCGAATGGGAAGAGCGTCGTGTCACCCGCGCTCACGACCACGTCCTCGAACGCCGCCCCCAGCTCGGACGCCGCGATCTGGGCGAGCGTGGTCGCATGACCCTGACCTTGCGACGCGACCCCGATCAGAACGTACACCTTGCCGCTCGGGTCGACGCGCACGGTCGCGCCCTCGTAGGGTCCGAGCCCGGTCCCCTGCGCGTAGCAGGCGAGGCCGAGGCCGATGCGGCGCGCCGTGCCGGCCTGGGCGGTCTGGCGCCGTCGCCAGTCGTCGTAGCGCAGGAGCCCGAGCGCGCGCTCGAAGGCGCTCGGGAAGTCACCGGGATCGTAGGCGATCGGGACGCCGTCCTTGTAGGTGAGACCCGGGCGGTAGGGCATCTCGTCGGGGCGCACCAGGTTGCGCCGCCGGATCTCCGCGGGATCGAGGCCGAGGCGGCGCGCGCCGAGATCCATGAGCCGCTCCATCACGAACACCGCCTCGGGGCGGCCCGCGCCGCGGTACGCCGCGTTCAGCGTCTTGTTGGTGACGACGTTCGTGCCGACGTTTCGGTAATGCGCGACGCGATAGGGCCCGGGGAGGTGGTTGACCGTGTTCGCGGTGAGCCCGGCCTCCTCCGCCGGGTAGGCGCCGACGTCGGCGAAGAACCGATCGTCGAGGGCCACGATCCGCCCGTCGCGCGCGAACCCGATGCGGACCTCGTGCGACTGCGCGCGATCCTGGCCGAGGCCCGCGAAGCTCTCGCGGCGGGTCTCGACCCACTTCACGGGGCGGCCGAGCCGGAGCGCCGCGGCGGCCACCAGGATCTCCTCGGGATAGACGGAGCCCTTCGGCCCGAACGCCCCGCCCACGTCCGGCACGCGCACCCGCACGTGCTCGACGGGCAGCTCGAGCGCCGCCGCGACGATGTCGCGCAGGCGGTAGGGACTCTGGGTGGACGACCAGACGACGAGCGCGCCCGAGTCGCCGTCGCGATACGCGAGGACGCCGCGCGGCTCGATCGGCACCGCGGCGAGCCGCGGGTGCCTGAGCTTCTCGTGGACCACGACGTCCGCGGTCGCGAGCGCCCGCTCCGCGTCGCCGACGGCCCCGCGGACCGTGAGGGCCGCGTTGTCGGGCCAGCCGTCGTGGACGCGCGTCGTGGAGGCGAGCGCGGCCTCGACGGTCGCCAGCGCCGGGAGTGGCTCGTAGCCCACCTGCGCCAGCTCGAGCGCGTCGGCGACGCGGTAAGCGCTCTCCGCCACCACGACGGCGACGGGCTCGCCCACGTAACGGACGACGTCCTTCGCGAGGATGGGCTGGCGCCACGGGCGGCCCGTTTTGCCGGCACCGTAGGCACCCGGCATCGCACGGGCCGCCTCGGGCAGCTCGGCGGCGCTCCACGCGGCGACGACGCCCGGCAGCGCGCGCGCCTCGTCGAGTGCGAGCTTGGTGATCCGCGCATGCGCCTCGGCGCTCCGGACGACGCCCAGGTGGAGCATGCCGTCCCGCGTCAGGTCGTCCACGTACCGGCCGGCGCCCGTGAGCAGCCGGCGGTCTTCCTTCCGGGGGGGCGAGGCGCCTATCATGGCGAAGAGAGTTTACATGGTCGGGCTCGATCGTGTGCGCCGCGATGCGCCGGCGAACCTCGCCGGGGCGCTGGTCGCGTTCTCGTACTTCCACTTCATCGGCTGCCAGGCGCTCCCGGCGGTGCAGGTGAAGGGGAAATCGGTGGACGTCGAGGTCTACGAGCTCAAATGATCGAGACCGTCCGCGGCTGGATCGACGCGGCGGAGCGCGTCGTGGCGCTGACGGGTGCCGGGATCTCGACCGACTCCGGGATCCCCGACTTCCGCGGACCGCAGGGGGTGTGGACCCGGAACCCCGGCGCCGAGAAGCTCGCGACGCTGCAGCACTACCTCGCGGACCCCGACGTCCGGCGGCGCGCGTGGCGGAGCCGGCTCGAGTCGCCCGCGTGGCAGGCCAAGCCGAACGCCGGGCACCTGGCGCTCGTGACCCTCGAGCGGCGGGGTAAGCTCCACGCCCTGATCACCCAGAACGTCGACGGGCTCCACCTCGCGGCGGGCTCCTCCCCCGAGCGCGTGATCGAGATCCACGGGACCCTTCACGAAATTGCGTGCCTCGCCTGCGGCGAGCGGGCGCCGACCGAGCGCGTCCTCGCGCGCGTGCGGGCGGGTGAGGAGGACCCGCGCTGCCGTTCGTGCGGCGGGATTCTGAAGACCGCGACGATCTCGTTCGGTCAGGGCCTGGTGGCCGAGGACCTCGCGCGCTCGGAGCGCGCGGCGCGGAGCTGCGATCTGATGCTCGCGGTGGGCACGAAGCTGTCGGTGTGGCCGATCGCGGGCGTCGTGCCGGTCGCCAAGGAGGCGGGCGCGCGGGTGGTCATCGTGAACGCCGAGCCGACCGAGATGGACGAGCTGGCCGACGCCGTCCTGCGCGGTTCGATCAGTGAGCTCTTGCCCCGCGTCGTCGGGACAGGCGGCTGACCCTGCGCCGGCCGGCGCTCAAAAGGAGAAGAGGATGCCGACCTCAGGCGCAAAGTCTGGGGCCTTGGAGGTGAGGCCGAATCCGCTGTTCAGCTTGATCGTGATGTTGGGCCTCAGCTTCCACTGAATTTCCGCGATCGCCGAAAGCTCGTCCTGCTCGCCTTCGATCGCCAAGACCAGGCGCCACCGGTCGCTGAGCCTCTTCACGTACTCGATCCCGTACTCGCCGAACTCGAAATCCCCTTCTGCCGCCGAGTACCCATAGGATCCCTTGAGCATGAGCGTGCCCCAGGGGAAGCCCTTGGTGAGGTTGACGCCGAGATTCAGCTCCCAGTCTTGGGTCCCGATCACGTGCTTGTTCTTCTGCAGGGGGAAGACGACTTCGAAGAAACTGATGAGCTCTGGCCTCACCTCGGTTTCCTCGAACCAGCGATAGCGGATCTGGGCTTCGGTATCCCCCAGGCCCGACTCGCGGAAGGTCTGGGGCATCGACGAAAAATCGTCGCGAGACTTGCTCTGGCTGGCGGTCGTGTACACGGCGGATTCGAATTCGACGGCGAGGCTGTCGGTGATGCCGTAGGCGGCGAAGATCAGGGCCTCGTGGTCCTCCCGCTTCGCCCTGAAATCCCTGTCCAGCCCGAAGCCAAGCTCGCTGGGCTTGTACTCGGCGTCGCGGTTCCGCGTGTATTCGTAGAAGAGGTAGACCAAGAGCTCATTCCTTCGGACGTAGGTTCCGAAGAGCGAGGTGTGGATGCCGTCGCCGCGGTCCGCGAGATAAGGACGGGACTTCCACTCCTCTGACTGGGCGCGGGCTTGCGCCGTCGCCGTCACAGCCGCGCTCTCGCCAGCATCCCTCCCGAGCCGGAACACCTTGTCATCGAGTGTGAGCGCTCCCCGTGTCTCGACCGGCTCGCCCCAGTTGGGAGCGAAGGGGTTCCGGGTCGCCGCCTCCTGCCCCGAGGCGGCGGTCGCGAAGAGGACCAACGTGAGCGGTCCAACCACGTGGTGGATCTTCATGACGATCCCCCTCGCGCGGCGGCGGATCTTTGTGGGAGGTGGCTACAGATACTCAGAGCGTGGCCGCGATCGGCCCGCGAAGCAACCCGGTGAACTCTGGATTTCGGCTTCGGAAAAGACCGGCCGGTTCCGGAATTCTGGCCCCGGGCTCAGTGCAGGACGGCCTCGTGTCGGGCGCCGACCGGTGCCGGCGCGCATGCCGCGCGCGTTCCGCGGGTGGACTACTCGCTTGCGTTATTTGATGGCGTCGTGCAGCCCGAGCTCCGCGAGCTTCGTCGCGGTCGGCTCGCCCGTCTCCGGGCTCCAGCCCGCCATCTCGTAGTACGTCCGCCGCGCCGCGAAGAATTCGTCAGGATCGATCTTCTGGCCCTTCAGGGCGCCGTTGCCGATGCCCTCGTGGAGCCGCTGGGGCAGCACGTCGTCCGCGGGCGTGAAGCCCTCGCGGCAGTTGAACAGGCGCGCCAGCGTGTTGTTGCGCTCCCCGACCTTCATCAGCTCGTACAGGCTCATGTTCCAGCCGGTGACCGCGTTGATGTAGTCGACCATCGGTTGGAGCT
>QHSA01000244.1 GCA_003220315.1 Candidatus Rokuibacteriota bacterium | reverse complement strand
CGGCTCCACTCGCCGTAAACTGCTGCGTCTGGCCCACGCTCATGGTGGGATTCGCCGGCGTGACGGTGATGCCTTGCGCGGCGACCTCTCCTCTGGGCCCGGCGCAGACGAGCATCAAGGCCGCCAAGACGGCGCAGGCTTTCGCCCATCTGTATCTCTGGTCTCTCTGCTCTCCTTCCAAACGTGTCCCGGTAATCCGGCCCCCCTGTGTCACTCTCCGGGATCGGTACGGTTGTCCCCACGATCCTGGAATCGCGAGCGGGACGAGGGCAATCAGGTTGAACCATGAATTTGCCATCGGAGTATTCACTCCCCTGACCGATGTGCCGCCCGGGTGCCGGTACTCTCGGTTCGGGAAATCTCCGGATCGTCGGTCAGGGGTTGCCCGGAGGCTGATTCCCGTTCTTCCTGCTCCGCACCTACGCCTTTCCCGGTGTTACACTCGGAGACGAAATGACGGACATCCTGGTGGAGGACGACGGCCCCGTCGCGACGGTGGTCTTCAACCGTCCGAAGGTGCGCAACGCGATCAGCCTCGCCATGTGGACCGAGCTCGCGCGGGTCACCGAGGGCCTGGCGAAGGACGACTCGGTGCGCGCCATCGTCTATCGCGGCGCCGGTCGAGAGGCGTTCGCCTCCGGCGCCGACATCTCCGAGTTCGAGGAGCACCGCAAGGACACGGCGACCGCGCTCCGCTACAACGCCCAGACGTCCGCAGCCTACACGGCCATCCGAGAGTGCCCGAAGCCGACCGTCGCGATGGTCTTCGGCTTCTGCATGGGCGGTGCGATGGCCGTCGCCATGGCCTGCGATCTGCGCTTCGCCGCGGAGGGCGCGAAGTTCGGCATCCCCGCAGCGCGGCTCAGCATCATCTACGGCGCCGACGCGGTCGGCCAGCTCGTGGACCTCGTGGGCCCCGCCTACGCGAAGGACATCCTCTACTCCGCCCGGACCGTCGGGGACCGCGAGGCGCTCGCGATGGGCCTGATCCAGCGGCTCCTGCCGCCTGACGAGCTCGAGGCGCACGCCTACGACTATCTGCGGAAAGTCGCCGACAACGCGCCCCTGTCCGTGCGGGGCGCCAAGCTGACGATCGAGTCGTACCTCCTCGGGCTGACCGAAGAGCGTCGCGCGAAGCTGAAGGAGCTGGCGCTCGAGGCGTTCGAGAGCGAGGACTATAGGGAGGGGACGCGGGCGTTCCTCGAGAAGCGGGCGCCCAAGTTTCAGGGGCGTTAGCCCCCAGCGTGCGGCTCGCCTTCCTCACCTCCACGCCGCTCTCGGCCATCGCGGGCAGCGGCACCTTCGTCGCCCTGGACGGCCTGGTCCGGGGCCTCGAGCGTCTCGGCCACGTCGCGCGCATTCGCCCCTTGCGCGTGCGGACCACCGTTCATACCCTCGATCGCTGGCTCTACAATGTGGGCGTCCTCCGCTCGCCGCCCGAGGGCGACGTGATCGTCGGCGTTGACCTCGACGGGTTCCTCTGGGCGCGGTCGCGGCGCCGCCCGTTCGTCGTCATGCTCAAGGGCATCATCGCCGACGAGCTCAGGAACGAGCGCGGGCTCGTCCGGACGCTCCTGAGGGTCCAGGCCCACTGGGAGCGGCTCAACACCGGGCGCGCCGACCGCGTCGTCGTCCCGAGCCGCTACTCGGCGTCCGTGGCCGGCGAGGTGTACGGCGTCCCGCCGGAGAAGCTGGCGGTCGTGCCGGAGCCGATCGACCTCGCGGAGTGGCGGCGGCGCTTCGCGCGCGCCGACCGGCGGCCGGCGACCCGACCGACCGTGCTCTCGGTGGCGCGGATGTATCCGCGCAAGCGGCTCGCGGATCTGCTCGAAGCCGTCCGGATCCTCCGCGCGCGAATCCCGCGGGTCCAGGTCCGCATCGTAGGGGAAGGGCCGGAATCCGTGCGCCTGCGCGCGCTCCACCGCCGGCTCGGCCTCGGGGACACCGTCGTATTCTTGGGAGAGGTCCAGCGGACGGCGCTGGCGGTAGAATATGTGAGCGCGCACTGCTTCTGCCTGCCGACCGTGCAGGAAGGGTTCGGCATCGTGTTCGCAGAGGCGATGGCGGCCGGGCTGCCCGTGGTCGCGTGCCGGGCGGCGTCCGTTCCGGAAATCGTCGAGGATCGCCGGACGGGCCTCCTCGTGAACCCGGGAAGCCCGGACGCGCTCGCGACGGCCATGGAGACACTCCTGATGAACGAAGCGCTCCGGAAGGAGCTCGGCGCCGCGGGGACGCGGCGGGTGGAGGCGTTCGACCTCGAACGCGTCGCCCAGCGCTTCGTCGAGATCCTGCCGTGAGCGCGGACCTCGCGTACAGCACTCGGCGCTTCACCTTCGCCGCGGCCCACCGCTACTCGGTCGAGGAGTGGTCGCCAGAGGAGAACGAGCGCGTCTTCGGCCGCCTCACGGTGGCTCACGGCCACAATTACATGCTCGACGTCACGATCCGGGGGCCGATCGATCCACAGACGGGGATGGTGATCGACCTCGGCGAGCTCAAGCGGATCGTCGGCGAGACCGTGGTCGAGCGCTTCGACCACGCGGACCTGAACGCCGACGCGCTCTTTCGCGGGCGGGTGCCGACGACCGAGAACCTCGCGATCGTCGTGTGGGAGCTCCTCGCGCCGAAGCTCGGCGCCGACCGGCTCTGGCAGGTTCGCGTGTGGGAGGACCCCACGCTCTACGTCGATTACCGGGGGGCCTGATGGTCGCGCTGACGCGTGTCTATCACTTCAGCGCGGCCCACCAGCTCGCCAACCCCGCGCTCTCGCCCGAGCGTAACGCCGCGCTGTACGGCGACTGCCACCGGCGCCACGGCCACAACTACTACCTCGAGGTCACGGTGGCCGGGCGCCCCGACCCCGTGACGGGCATGGCGGTCGACCTCGGACGGCTCGACGACACGGTGAACGGCGCGGTGGTCGCCCAGGTGGATCACCGCTCGCTCGAGGAGGTCCCGGCGCTCCGCGGGGTCATCACGACCGGCGAGAGCCTCGCGCGCGCGTTCTGGCGGATCCTGGCGCCGGCGCTGCCGACCGGTGCGCTCAGGCGCGTGGCCGTCGTCGAGACGGCGAAGAACCGCTTCGAATACGAAGGCGGCGTGGGATGATCGAGAAGCTGATCGAGCAGCTCTTGAAGGAGCTCGGCCAGGACGTGAACCGCGAGGGGCTCGAGAAGACGCCCGAGCGCGTCGCGAAGGCGTTGCGCTACCTCACGTCGGGCTACGACAAGGACGTCAAGCAAGTCTTGAACGACGCCATGTTCGTCGAGGACTACGACGAGATGGTGATCGTCAAGGACATCGACTTTTTTAGCCTGTGCGTACCGAGCAAACAGATCGTCAACGCTGTCGACGGGGCAAAGCCTGCCCGCGCGGTGAGGCCCGGCGACCGCCTCTGGACGCTCGACCAGGGGTATCTCAAGGAAACGACCGTGACGACGGTCACGTCGCGGAGGACCAGGGAGATCGTCGAGGTCAGGACGACAGGAGGCCGCTTCAAGATCACGCCGGATCATCCCGTGATGACCGAGTCCGGCTGGGTGGAAGCCCAAGACCTCCGACCCGGGACAAACGTGGAGTGGATCAACCCGAAGTCGCTCTGCCGCAAGCCGTACGAGTTGAAGCCCGGCTACGCGCTTGGCTACGTGCTCGGCGCCGTCGCGGCTGATGGGAGCATTCAGCAGGGCCGACGGATTAACCTGACTGTCAAGAGCGCGGCGTTCGCCGAGAAGTACCGTACGATGTTCACCGAAGCCTTCCCCGGCGCAGAGCCAGCCATCGAACGAGTAACCGTCCCCTCGAGCTTTCTGAGGAGAGACGTTCCGATGTTCCGTGTTCGGACCGTGTCTCGCGCCATCGGCGAGAAGCTCTGCCGCTGGCTGAGAGTGTCGGAGAGCGGTTCGAGGAGCAAGACAAAATCGTTCGAATTTCCTAAGGTCGTCACGTCCTCCCGCGAGATGATGCGAGGATTTCTGGACGGCTACTGCGATGGCGACGGCTACGCAACCGGGTCCGGTGGGAGGTTCATCGTCAGCCACAATCGGAGATTCCTCGCGGCTCTGGCGGACTATCTAGAGACTCCGCTCGCGAGGACCGGAACCGACGATGGGGCGAGGATCTACGTTTCGAGCAGATGGGACCAGCCGGGTTGGTTCGGGAAGCACGGATTCCGCCAGCAGAGTGATTTCTATGTACCGGTCGATAGTACGCATAGCACGGTCCTCGGCGTGCGGCGTCTCGCACCGGCGAAGAAGCCCCACACGGTCTACAGCTTCAAGTGCGAACCGTACCCGACATTCCTCATCGCCGGACACCTCAGCCATAATTGCGAACACCATCTCCTCCCGTTCGTTGGCAAGGCCCACGTCGCGTACATGCCGCGCAAGAAGATCGTCGGGCTCTCGAAGATCCCACGGCTCGTCGAGATGTACAGCCGCCGGCTGCAGGTGCAGGAGCGGCTCACGACCCAGATCGCGAACACGCTCAACGAGGCGCTCCAGCCGCGCGGCGTGGCGGTGGTCATGGAGGCCATCCACCTGTGTATGCTGATGCGCGGGGTGGAGAAGCAGAACTCGAAGGCGGTCACCTCCGCGATGCTCGGCTCCTTCCGCGACCGGCCCGAGACGCGGGCCGAGTTCATGGAGCTGATCAAGTCGGGCCGGGGGCTCCAGATTTGACGGAGGCGCGGCGCGCGCTCGAGGAGCAAGTCGCGCTCGTCACGGGCGCCGGGCGCGGGATCGGCCGGGCGATCGCCATCGCGCTCGCCACGGAGGGCGCGGCGGTCGTGCTCGCGGCCCGGACGCGGCAGCAGCTCGCCGAGGTCGCGGCCGAGATCCGAGAGCGCGGCGGCCGGGCGCTCGCGGTCCCGACCGACGTCACACAGGACACCGCAGTGGAGGCGCTCGTCGAGCAGACGATGGCCGAGTTCGGGCGCCTGGACGTGTTGGTGACGGCCGCGGGCACCGCGTCGTTCGGGCCGGTGGCCGGGGCGAAGCCCGCCGACTGGGACGCGATGCTCGCGGTGAACTTCCGCGCGGTGATGGTGTGCTGCTGCGCCGTGCTGCCGGTGATGATCCACCAGCGCCGCGGCACGATTCTGAACATCGCCTCCGTGGCCGCCCAGCGCTTCATCCCCGGCGCCGCCGCCTACGCGGCGACCAAGGCGGGCGTGGTCGCCTGGAGCCGGGTGCTCCGCGAAGAGATCCGTGCCGAGGGCGTGCGCGTCGGCGTCCTCGTGCCCGGCGCCGTGGACACGCCGCTCTGGGACGCGATCCCGCAGGGGCCGGATCGGAGCCGGATGCTGCGACCCGAGGACGTGGCGCGCGCGGCCGTCCTCATGGTGACGCTGCCGCCCAGCGCCGCGCTCGAGGAGCTCACCCTCCTGCCCGCCGGCGGCATCCTGTGATACGATGATTCCGTCGACATTACCGGAAGGGGTCGCCGATTCGGGAGGATCGAATGGTTACGATGACTGACACGGCCGCGAAGAAGATCTCGGAGCTGCGCCTCGAGGAGGGCAAGCCCGAGTGGGGGCTCCGGATCCGCATCGTGGGCGGCGGCTGCTCCGGCATGTCGTACGAGCTCGGCTGGGAGGACCAGCCGCAGCCCGACGACGACGTCGTCGAGGCGCAGGGCGTCAAGGTCTACATCGACCGGCACAGCGCCCCGTATCTCAGCGGCAGCGAGATCGACTACGTGGACAACAGCATGCTCGGCGCCGGCTTCGCGATCAAAAATCCGAACGTGAAGTCGAGCTGCGGCTGCGGCCAGTCCCACCGGTTCTAGCAGCAGCACCCGCCGTGCACATCCGGGTCCGCCTCTTCGCCCGGTACCGTGAAGCCGCAGGGCGGGAGCGGATCGAGCTCGAGCTTCCCGAGGGCGAGACGGTCGAGTCGGCGTGGTCGGCCGTGACCGAGCGCCTTCCCGAGCTCGCGCGCTACCGCCCGTACACGCTGTTCGCGGTCGGCCACGAGTACGTCACCCCCACCCATCGGCTCCGCCCCGACGACGAGCTCAGCCTCTTCCCGCCGGTGAGCGGCGGTGCCGGGGGGGACACCTACCGGGTCGTCGCGGCGCCACTCTCGCCGGACGCGATCGCGTCGGCGGTCGACGACCCGGGCGCCGGCGGCATCGTCATCTTCTCGGGCGTCGTGCGGAACGAGACGGAGGGGCGGTCCGTGAAGTTCCTCGAGTACGAGGCGCATGCGCCGATGGCGGAGGCGAAGATGCGCGAGATCGGCGAGGGAATCCGCGCGCGCTGGCCCGGGGTGCGGCGGGTGGCGATGCTCCACCGCGTCGGCCGGCTCGAGATCGGTGAGTCGAGCGTGCTCATCGCCGTGTCGGCGGCGCACCGCGCGGAGGCGTTCGAGGCGTGCCGGCACGCGATCGACACGCTCAAGCGGACGGTGCCCGTCTGGAAGAAGGAGCACTTCGAGGACGGCGAGGTCTGGGTCGGTCTCCAGAGCGGATAGCCTCGTGACCGTGCTCGAGCGGGTCGAGCGCACCATTCGCCGCCACGCGATGCTTGCGGGCGGCGAATGTGTCTTGGTCGCCGTGTCGGGTGGCGCCGACTCCGTCGCCCTCCTGCACGCGCTAACGACGCTCGCCCCCGCGTGGGGCCTCCGGCTCCATGCGCTCCACGTCGACCACGGGCTGCGCGTCGATTCCGCGCGGGACGCCAAGGTCGTGCGCCGGCTCGGCGAGCGGTTCGGCGTTCCCGTCGAGGTCGTCGCGGTGACCGTCGAGCGCCGCGGATCGCTCGAGGCCGCGGCACGCGCCGCGCGCTACGCGGCGCTCACCACGTGCGCCGACCGCGTCGGAGCGACGCGCATCGCG
Source organism: Candidatus Rokuibacteriota bacterium (assembly GCA_003220315.1). Taxonomy (GTDB): domain Bacteria; phylum Methylomirabilota; class Methylomirabilia; order Rokubacteriales; family CSP1-6; genus 20CM-2-70-11. Next base: position 2,138 of record QHSA01000244.1, on the reverse strand, counting down.
CTCGGCCATACCGCGGACGACCAGGCCGAGACCGTGCTGATGCGCGTTCTCCAGGGCACCGGCATGCGGGGACTCGCGGGAATCCCGCCGGTCCGCGACCGGATCATCCGCCCGCTGATCGAGTGCCGACACGCCGACCTCGTCGCCGAGGTACGGCGGGCCGGGCTCGAGTGGGTCGAGGATCCGTCCAACCAGGACCGGAAATTTTTGAGAAACCGGATCCGTCACGAGTTCCTGCCGTGGCTCACCGAGTCGTATGGCCCGGAGATGCCCGACGCGCTCGTTCGAGTCGCGACGGCGGCGCGGGCCACGGTCGGGGCGCTCGATCGGATCGCGGCGTCCGAGCTCGAGCGGCTCGCCGAGACCGCCGAGGGCGCCGTGATCTTGCCGCTCGAGCCGCTGCGCGGACTGCCGCGCGACGTGGCCGGCGAGGTGTTGCGCCAGGCGGCGGCGCGGCTCGGGAGCCGCGCTCCGCTGAGGGCGTGGGCGCACCGCGGGCTGCGGCGCCTGCTCGCCACGCCGCCGCCGCGGCACCGATTCAGGATCGGCGCCGTCACGCTCGAGGTGAGCGGCCCACGCCTCCGTCTGGCGCTCGGCGCATTGCCCCCCCTCACCGAGCGCCGCGTGACCGTGCCCGGGCGGCTCGCCCTGCCGGAGATCGGACGTACGCTCGAGGCGACGCTCTGCGACGCCGATGGGTTTGTGATCCCCGACGATCCGGGGCGTGTCGTGTTCGACGCCGACCTGCTGCCCACCGCGTTCGTGGTGCGGCCGCGGCGTGCGGGCGACCGCTTCACGCCCTTTGGCGGCGTCGAGCGGAAGCTGAAGGACTTCCTGATCGACGCCAAGGTGCCCCGCTGGGAGCGCGACCGTGTCCCGATCGTCGAGGCGGCGGGGGAGATCGTGTGGCTCGGGGGGATCCGGCGGGGCGTGGCGGCGCCGGTCGTCACGCGCACGCGCCGGGTCCTCGAGCTGGCACTCGTCGCGCTGGCGGAGCCGCGCGTCGCCCGGTAAAATCATGGATCTCGGTCGTTGATGAAAACGCCACTCGCACTCCTCCTGATTGTCCTGTCCACGCTGCCGGCGTACGCCGAGCCGCGGACGCAGCCGACGCTCGACCCGCGTGCCCTGCTCCACGCCCTGGAGGAGGCCTTCACCACGGTCGCCGACCGCGTCACGCCGGCGGTCGTCAACGTGAGCACCGTGCCCCGCAAGCAGTCCGCCGAGGAAACGCCCGAGCGGTTCCGCGAGTTCTTCGGCGAGGAGTTCTACGAGCGCTTCTTCCGCCGGCGCCCGCGGGAGGACACGCGGGCGAGCGGCTCCGGCGTGACGGTGGATCCGCGAGGATACATCTTGACGAACAACCACGTCATCGAGAACGCTCAGGACATCACCGTGCGCCTCTCGGACGGTCGGAAGTTCACCGCGAAGCTCGTGGGTCGCGATCCGAAGACCGACCTCGCCGTGCTCAAGGTGGAGGCGCCGTCGCCGCTGCCGGCCGCGGAGCTCGGCGACTCCGACCACCTCCGCGTCGGACAGTGGGCGATCGCGATCGGGAATCCGTTCGGCCTCGATCGCACGGTGACGGTCGGGATCATCTCGGCGACGGCGCGCAACCGCGTCGGCGTGGCGACGTACGAGAACTTCATCCAGACGGACGCGTCGATCAATCCGGGGAACTCCGGCGGGCCGCTCCTGAACCTGGACGGGAGGGTGATCGGTATCAACACGGCGATCGTGGCGGCGGGGCAGGGAATCGGCTTCTCGATCCCGATCAACCAGGCCAAGGAGGTCATGCGCCAGCTGATCGCCTCCGGCCGCGTCGTGCGCGGCTGGCTCGGCATCGCGATCCAGGACGTGACGGACGAGCTCGCGGGGACCTTCGGCGTGAAAGAGGGCGTGCTCGTCGCCGAGGTCATGAAGGGCGGGCCCGCGGAGGCCGCCGGCATGCGTCAGGGGGATGTCATCGTCGAGCTCGGTGGCGCGCCCATCAAGGAGGTCCCCGAGCTCCAGCGCCGTGTCGCCGCCGTCGCGCCCGGGCAGAGCGTGCGTCTCAAGGTGATCCGCGAGCGAAAGCCCGTGGCGCTCAGCGTGACGGTCGCCGAGATGCCCGCCGAGGAGCCCGTCCTCGCCGGCGC
>QHSA01000243.1 GCA_003220315.1 Candidatus Rokuibacteriota bacterium | reverse complement strand
GCTCTACCGCGTCTTCCGCGTGCGCAACGATGTCACCGTCGCGAACGAGCACCTGCGTCCCGAGCGCCTCACCGGGGGCGAGCTGGGCGTGCAGCAGCGCTGGGGGCCCCTCGAGGCGCGCGTCACGGCGTTCTGGAACGAGGTGCGCGACCTCGTGGCGAACGTCACCCTGGCGACCCCGCTGCCCGACTGCCCGGCGGGCACGACCTGCCGCCAGCGCCAGAACCTCGATCTCTCGCGCATCCGCGGGTTCGAGAGCGAGCTCGAGCTCCGCCTGACGCGCGAGTGGCGGTTCGTCGCGAGCTACCTCTTCAGCGACGCGCGCGTCGTCGAGGCGCCGCAGCAGCCGACCCTCGAGGGCAACCGGCTCGCCCAGGTCCCCGAGCACAACGTCACCCTCGGTGTCCGCTACACCCACCCGGCGATCGCCACCGTCTCGGCGACGGCCCGCTACGTCGGCGGCCAGTTCGAAGACGACCTGAATACGCTGCCCCTCGGAAGCTACGTCGTCCTGGACCTCTTCGTCTCGCGTGCGCTCGCGAAATGGGCCGAGGCCTTCGTCGGGGTCGAGAACCTCTTCGGCCAGACGTACTCGACCGGCCGCACGAGCGAGGGCGTCGTCTCGATCGGCGCGCCGCGTCTGGTGCACGGCGGCCTCCGCCTCGCGTTTTAGTACAATCGGAGACCGATGAAGACCCGCGACCTGCACGTCGAGAGCATCCGGCCGCTGCTCCCGCCGGCGATCCTCCTCGAGGAGCTGCCGCTGAGTGAGCTGGGCTCGCTCGTCGTCGGCCGCGCCCGCGAGGAGGTCATTCGCGTCCTGACCGGCGAGGACGACCGCCTGCTCGTCGTCGTCGGCCCCTGCTCCATCCACGATCCAGCGGCCGGGCTCGACTACGCGCGCCGTCTGAAGCAGGCGGCCGACGAGCTCCGCCGCGACCTCCGTCTCGTGATGCGCGTCTACTTCGAGAAGCCGCGCACGACGGTCGGCTGGAAGGGACTCATCAACGATCCGTACCTCGACGGCTCCTTCGCCATCAACGAGGGCCTCCGCCTCGCCCGCCGGCTCCTGCTCGACCTGATCGAGCTCGGCCTTCCCTCGGGCTCGGAGTTCCTCGATCCGATTACGCCGCAGTTCACCTCGGACCTCGTCACCTGGGGGGCGATCGGCGCCCGCACGACGGAGAGCCAGGTCCATCGCGAGCTCGCCTCCGGCCTCTCGATGCCCGTGGGCTTCAAGAACGGCACGGACGGCGGCGTCCAGATCGCGATCGACGCCTTGCGCGCGGCGGCCCACCCGCACCGCTTCCTGGGAGTCACCGAGCAGGGCCTGGCGGGCATCGTCTCGACCCGCGGCAATCCCGACTGCCACGTCATCCTGCGCGGCGGCGTCAACGGCGCGAACTACGACGCCATCAGCGTCCAGAAGACGCTCGCGGCCCTCCGCGACGCCGGGCTCCCGCCGCGGCTCATGATCGACACGAGCCACGGCAACAGCGACAAGGACTACCGGCGCCAGCCCGTGGTCGCGCGCGAGATCGTCGCCCAGATCGCCCAGGGCGAGGCCGGAATCGTCGGCGTGATGATGGAATCCTTCATCGTGGACGGGCGCCAGGACCTCAAGGACCCGAAGCGCCTCGCGTACGGGCAGTCCATCACCGACGCCTGCATGGGCTGGGAGATGACGGCGCCGGTCCTCCGCGACTTCGCGGCGGCCGTGCGCGCGCGGCGCGCCGCACGCGCCTGACGGGGCTCCGCCCTGGACTACGACGGGACGCCCCTTCCCGAGGTCTATGTGATCGTGCGGCAGGTGACGCGCGAGTCAGCGGACGAGTACGAGTACGTCCGCTTCTTCCCCGACGCGCTCGCGCTCGATCTCCGGCGCATGCCCTCCCGCGACGGGCTGACCCGCGCGTTCCTGGCCGAGCGCTTCGGGCGCGCGGGTCACCGGATCGTTCGTCACCTCTTCGCGCGGAGCTATGCGGAGTACCACCGGAAGATCAGCCTGCGCGGGCTCTCGTCGCTCCAGGCGATCTCGGACGGGGCGTTCGCGCGCGGGCTCGCCGCCTTCGAGCGCCACTGCCGCGCCCAGGGCGCCGGGCCGATCTACGAGCCAGTGGAGCTGTTCGTGTTCAGGCGGACGTGACGTTCGCCGCCGCCCGGAGGTCGCCCGGCGCGATGCGCCGCTCGATCTTGGAATTTCGGAGGTCGACGGTGACGCGGAGCGCGTGGAGCCCGTGCACGCCCTGGAGCTCGTCCAGCTCGAGGTCCTCCACCTCGCCGGTCAGGTAGCCGAGGTTCTGGAGGTACTCGATGTAGCCGCGGTACTCGTTGGCCTCGGCGCGCTGGGCATAGACGATGGCGATCTTCCCGGGCTGCGTCACGCGCTCGCTCGCGCCCTTGATCAGAGCCTTGTCGATCCGCTTCTTCACGATCTCGTAGCGGATGTCGTAGGCGCCATCCACGTCGAACCGCTTTTCGTCGAACCGGAACCGGATCGAGAGCGGCGCGTGCTGGACGAGGACGAGATGGGTCGCCTCGAGCGGCACCGGGAGCTGGTCTCGCAGCTGGTGGGTCCGCAGCGCGATGCCGCAGGTCACCATGAGCTGCCAGAGCCGGAGGCTCTTGAGGTAGAGCGGATCGAAGCGGCCGTCCTCGACGAGCGAGGCGCCGACGTAGATCTGGTAGTCCACGCCGTCGGTCTTCTGCTTCTCGAAGTAGTGCGGGAACATCCCCTGCGCGGTTTGCTCCTCGAGGTCGAGGTACGAGGAGATCGTGTCGGCGATGCGCGTCACGCTCTCCTCGAACAGCCTTCGCCGTGCGTAGACCGTGCCGAAGCGCGGGTCGAGCGCGGCGCGATAGGCTTCGATTCGCTCTCGGACCGCCGGGCCGAACCCCTGGAGATGATCGAAGAGGCGCTCGACGTCCCCGCGTAGGAAGGTGACCACCCCGACCTCGTCGCCCGAATTCAGGCTCTTCTCGATCTTGGCCGCGTGCTTGTTCACCCGGTAGAGGAGCTCGTCGAGCGCGGGCAGCCGCTTCGCAGCGTGGGCGGCCTGGACCACGTCCCGCGCGAGCCGGAGCTGCGTCAGCACGTCGGCCTGGATCGCGAGGCTGCGCTCGATCGAGGAGCCGCGGATGTCCGAGAGCGCGTAGAGCGGGTACACCCGCTCGAAGACGATCGGCTCGAGCTCTTGCCCGGAGGCCTCGGCGCCCGCGGCGTGGTGCTCGATGGACTTGAGCACCGCTCGACGGAAGCGCCACTCCACGACGGGGTGGATGGCGGTGCACTTCTCCTTGATGAGCGCCTGAATCCGGTTGTTCAGCTCCTCCATGCTCCGCTGCACGGCCATGGAAAAGAGTGGCAGGACCTCGTGGAGCTTCGGCAGGTGCGTCGCGTTCAGATCGCCGGGATGGGGCGAGCCGAGCTCGAGGGTGCCGATCACCCGGCCCTGGTACAGGAGCGGGGCGACGACGAGGTTGCGGACCCCGCTCTGGATGATTTCCTCGTCGACGTCGGTCTTGTCCCGGAGCGCGGTGAGGTCCTCGATGACGAGCGCGCTCCCCTGGTGCACCGCGCGCTCGTAGACGGACCCCTTGAACTCCTCCTTCGTGTGGTGCCGGGAGTCGGCGAAGATGCACGCGTGCTCGCTCTTGGCGCCGTAGTTCAGGATGAGGACCTGGTCGCCGCTCAGCGCGGCGAGGCCGAAGCGCAGCTCCGGGCGGCGGAAGAGCGTCCGGAGCTTTTGCTGGAGCGCGAGGAAGCGCGCGTTCGAGACGATCGACTCCTTGTCGATCAGGTCCCGCTTGAGTGACGAGAGCACCTCCTGATCGGTCACCTCGACGGCCTTCAGGATGGTGAAGCCGCGGAAGACGAACTTCTCGGGTGGCAGGATCTTGAGCAAGAAGTCGCGGTCCAGCAGGTTGCCGTGGAGGCGCCGCCTGTTCTCCTCGGTGAGGGGCGGGGTCGGGCCCACGGGCACGACGTCGACGAATCGCAGGTCGAACTGCGCCTTGAAATGGCGATCGAGCCCCGTCTCGGGATCGGCGACCGTGAAGATGAACGAGTAGTCGAGGTCCAGCTCGATGGAGTAGACGCGCGCCAGCACGAGCGAGTAGGCGCGAAGGAGCCGCATGGCATTGAGGGTCGACGGCTCGATGTTCATGCGACCGTGGAAGGTGCCGTCGTCGGCGAGAAACAGCTGCTCGAACGGCGGCGTGGCGTAGAAGCCTCGGAGCTGGAACGGCGTGATCGCGGCGCCGTACTCCCGGTCGAGGACCGCCGCCGGGAAGACGGCGGCCATGAGCATGTCCACGAGCTTCCGGTGGCGATCGATGACCGAGGGGTCCGTGATCGGAGCCAGGAGTTCGGGCGCCGCCTCGGTCGCCTCGCGAATGGTCCGGGCGAACGTGCCCTTGAGCGACGTGTCGTCACCGAAGGTCCGTGCCCAAAAGGCAACCAGCGGCGCCAGGCTCAACTCGGTCCGGAACGGAACCGGCTTGATCTCGGCGCTGACCGTCGCGTCGACCCCGGCGAACCCGACGGCGAGACTCTTTGTCACCTTCGTCATGGCCCTCATTGTAGCAGGCGTCGCTAGAGGTCGACCCCGAGGAGCGCCGAAAGCTCGCGGAGCGCCCGGTCCGGGTCGTCCACCTTGATCGTGACCATCCCCAGCGCGCGCGCCGGTTTGAGG
>QHSA01000117.1 GCA_003220315.1 Candidatus Rokuibacteriota bacterium | reverse complement strand
CGAGCGGACGAAGCCGCACGTGAACATTGGGACGATCGGGCACATCGATCACGGGAAGACGACGCTGACGTCGGCGATCACGAAGGTGTTGCACACGAAGTTCAGCGGGGTGGCGGTGCGGGAGTTTGGGACGATCGACAACGCGCCGGAGGAGCGGGAGCGGGGGATCACGATTGCGGTGGCGCACGTGGAGTACGAGACGGCGAAGCGGCACTACGCGCACATCGACTGTCCGGGGCACGCCGACTACATCAAGAACATGATCACGGGGGCGGCGCAGATGGACGGGGCGATTGTGGTGGTGGCGGCGAACGACGGGCCGATGCCGCAGACGCGGGAGCACGTGTTGCTGGCGCGGCAGGTGAACGTGCCGTTTCTGGTGGTGTTCATGAACAAGGTGGACATGGTGGACGACCCGGAGATTTTGGACTTGGTGGAGCTGGAGATGCGGGAGCTGTTGAAGAAGTACCAGTTTCCGGGGGACGAGATTCCGGTGATCCGGGGGTCGGCGCTGGGGGCGATGGAGAAGCCGGAGGACAGTAAGGCGGCGGAGTGCATATGGAAGCTGATGGAGGCGGTGGACAGCTACATCCCGACGCCGAAGCGGGCGATCGACAAGCCATTTTTGATGCCGATCGAGGACATCTTTTCGATCACGGGGCGGGGGACGGTGGTGACGGGGCGGGTGGAGCGGGGGGTGGTGAAGGTGGGGGAAGAGGTGGAGATCGTGGGGTTTCGGGAGACGCGCAAGACGGTGGTGACAGGGGTGGAGATGTTCCGGAAGCTGCTGGACGAGGGGCAGGCGGGGGATAATGTTGGCTGTTTGCTCCGGGGCGTCGACAAAGAGGAAGTAGAGCGCGGGCAAGTGCTCGCGAAGCCTGGGTCCATCACCCCGCACAAGCGGTGCAAGGCCGAGGTGTATGTGTTGACCAAGGAGGAGGGGGGGCGGCACACGCCGTTTTTCAACGGGTACCGGCCGCAATTCTATCTTCGGACGACGGACGTGACGGGGGTGGTGACGTTGCCGGCGGGGGTGGAGATGGTGATGCCGGGGGACAACGTGACGATGACGATCGACCTGATCACGCCGGTGGCGATGGAGAAGGAGTTGCGGTTTGCGATCCGGGAGGGGGGGCGGACGGTGGGTGCCGGCGTCGTCACGGAGATCACGGAGTAGGCGGTGCGCGAGATCATCGCTCTCGCGTGCACGACGTGCCAGCGGCGGAACTACTCGACGACGAAGAACAAGCGCACCCATCCAGACCGGCTCGAGCTGAAGAAGTACTGTCGGTGGTGCCGCAAGCACACGCCGCACAAAGAGACGAAGTAGCGACGCGTGGAGACAGTGCTCCACGGCGTCACCTCACCGCGTTCGAGCGGCGGCTCCATCGGCGTTCGAGCGGGGGCTTTGCCGTCGCAATCGGCCGTCGGGGAGGCCTCGGACCGGGCCGCGGTCCCCTCCGATGAGAACAGGGGTGTAGCTCTAACGGCTAGAGCACCGGACTCCAAATCCGGGGGATGGGGGTTCGAATCCCTCCACCCCTGCCATGTATTGATATTGACGGACAGGGCTGGGACGACATGGGGGTTCTGAAGCGAGCGCAAGAATTCTTCGGCGAGGTCCTCGCGGAGTTCCGCAAGGTGACCTGGCCCAACCGGCAGGAGCTGATCAACTCCACGGTCGTGGTGATCACCGTCACGGTCGTGATCGCCTTCTTTCTGGGCGGCGTGGACATCGTGCTGGCGCGGATCGTGGAAAGGATCCTGCGATGAGCGGAGAAGCGACGACGGCCGCGACGAACAAGCAATGGTTCGTCGTCCACACGTACTCCGGATTCGAGAACAAGGTCAAGGAGGCCATCGAGTCCCGCGCGAAGATCTTCGGCATGACGGAGAAGATCACCCGCGTCCTGGTGCCGACGGAGAAAGTCGTCGAGGTGCGTAACAAGCAGAAGCGCGAGACCGAGCAGAAGTTCTTCCCCGGGTATGTGCTCGTCGAGATGGAGCTGACCGACGACACGTGGCACCTCGTGCGCTCGACGCCCAAGGTCACCGGGTTCGTCGGCTCGGGCTCGAGGCCCGTTCCGCTCTCGCAGGAGCAGGTCGACGACATCATGCGGCAGATGGAGGCCGGCGCCGAGAAGCCCAAGCCGAAGTCGGTGTTCCAGCGGGGCGACAAGGTGCGGGTCATCGACGGGCCGTTCGTGAACTTCCAGGGCGTCGTCGAGGACATGAATCCGGAGCGCGGCCGGATGAAGGTCGTCGTGCCGGTGTTCGGCCGGCCGACGTCGGTTGAGCTCGAGTACTACCAGGTCGAGCGGCTCTGATGGATGACGCGGTGGTGGACGTTTCTCGATGAAAAAAATTCAGGCGGTGGTCAAGCTCCAAATCCCGGCCGGCAAGGCGAACCCCTCGCCGCCCGTGGGGCCCGCGCTCGGCCAGCACGGCGTCAACATCATGGAGTTCTGCAAGGGGTTCAACGCGCAGACCGCAAGCCAGGAGGGGCTGATCCTGCCCGTCGTGGTGACGATCTACCAGGATCGGTCGTTCACGTTCATCGTGAAGACGCCGCCCGCGGCCGTGCTGCTGAAGCGCGCGGCGGGGATCGCGAAGGCCTCTGCGGTGCCGCACAAGGACAAGATCGGCAAGGTGACGCGGCAACAGGTGCGGGAGATCGCGCAGACGAAGCTGCCCGATCTCAACACGACCTCGATCGACGCGGCGATGCGGATCGTCGAGGGCACGGCGCGCAGCATGGGCATCGATGTGGTGTAGCGGACGTCTGGACAACGCGGGGCCGCAGTGCGAGCCGCAGCCACCGGCGAGGCGAGTCTGTGCTCGAGGCCCCCGCCGTCCGAGGCGAGCAGTGGGATCGGCGTAAGGGAGACCGACATGGCGACGGTGGTGAGCAAGCGGTACGATGCGGCGGCCGCGAAGATCGGGCCGGGTAAGCAGTACTCGCTGGAGGAGGCGGTGGCGATCATCAAGAGCATGCCGCCAACGAAGTTCGACCAGTCCGTCGATCTGTCGTTCCGACTCGGCGTCGATCCCAAGCACGCCGACCAGATGGTGCGCGGCGCGGTGGTGCTGCCACACGGGATCGGCAAGTCGGTCCGCGTCGCGGTCTTCGCGAAGGGCGACAAGGAGCGCGAGGCGCGCGAGGCGGGGGCCGACGTCGTGGGCGCCGAGGATCTCGTCGAGCGCGTGCAGGGCGGCTGGATGGAGTTCGACACGGCGATCGCGACGCCCGACCTCATGGGTCAGGTCGGCCGCCTCGGCAAGGTGCTCGGTCCGCGGGGGCTCATGCCGAACCCGAAGCTCGGCACCGTGACCTTCGACATCGCCCGCGCGGTGCGCGAGGCGAAGGCGGGCAAGGTCGAGTTCCGGGTGGACAAGGCGGGTAACGTGCACACGCCGATCGGCAAGCACTCGTTCCCCGCTCCGCACCTGGTGGCGAACGCGATGGCGCTGATCGAAGCGATCGTGCGGGCAAAGCCCGCGGCGGCGAAGGGCACGTACCTCCGGTCGCTCACGATCTCGACGACGATGGGGCCGGGCGTGCCGATCGACGCGCAGGCGATCGCGAACCTGTTCAAGAAAGCGGTCTAGGGCGGAGGATCCGACGGTGCCAACGCAGGCGAAGGTCGACGCGGTCGCGGAGTTCCGGTCGCGGCTCGACGGGGTGAAGACCGTCGTGCTGACCGAGTACCGTGGCCTGACCGTGCAACAACTCTCCGATCTCCGCAAGCAGCTCCGCGCGGTGTCGGCGGAGTACAAGATCATCAAGAACCGCCTCGCGCGGCTGGCGATCAAGTCCTCCCGGCTCGAGCAGCTCGGTGCGCATCTCACGGGCCCCACGGGCGTGGTCTTCTCGAAGGAGGACCCGGTCGCCCTCGCCAAAACGCTCCACACGTTTGCGAAGGCTCATCAGGCGCTCGCGATCAAGGCGGGGTACGTGGAGGGCCAGATGCTGCCGCCGGCGCAGCTCAGGGCGCTCGCCGACCTCCCGTCGCGGGAGCAGCTGCGCGCCCAGCTGGTCGGCGCGATCCAGGGGATTCTGATGCAGCTCGTCGGTGTGCTCGCGGCGCCACAGCGCGAGCTCGTGTACATCCTGCAACAGCGCGGCAAGAACGCCGCCGAGTGACGTCGGCGGATACTCAAGGAGGAGTGATCGATGTCCACGGTTGAGCAGATCGCCGAACAACTCAACAAGCTGACGCTGCTCGAAGCCGCCCAGCTCTCGAAGCTGCTCCAGGAGACGTGGGGCGTGTCGGCCGCCGCGCCGATGGCGGTGGCCGCCGTGCCGGGTGCCGCGGGGGCGCCGGCGGGGGGCGCGGCCGCGACCGAGGAGAAGACGGAGTTCGACGTCATCCTCACCGCCGCGGGCGAGAAGAAGATCCAGGTGATCAAGGTCGTCCGCGAGCTCACCGGGCTCGGGCTCAAGGAAGCGAAGGATCTCGTCGACGGCGCCCCGAAGCCGGTGAAGGAGAAGGTCACCAAGGCCGAGGCGGAGGAGATGAAGAAGAAGCTCGAGGAGCAGGGCGCGACGGTGCAGGTGAAGTAGGCGCGGGTGGTCCACCGCTCCTTGGTTTAGCACGGGGTTGAGGAGAGGGCGGGAGACCGCCCTCGGGAGAGGGTATGGCAGGCACTATCCAGTGCGGGCGCCGCAGTCGGAAGGACTTCGGCAAGATCCCGTCGATCGTCGAGATTCCGAATCTTATCGAGGTGCAGAAGCGCTCGTACGAGACGTTTCTGCAGAAGGATGCTTCCTCGGACCGCCGGGAAGAGAACGGGCTCCAGGCGGTGTTCAAGTCGGTGTTTCCCATCGCGGACTACAACGACAACGCACTGCTGGAGTTCGACTCGTACCACTTCGGTGATCCGAAGTACACGGTCGAGGAGTGCCATGACCGCGGCATGACCTTCGCGATCCCCCTGAAGGTCACCCTGCGCCTCGTCGTCTTCGACCACGACAAAGAGGCGAAGACGCGGACCATCCGGGAACAGCGCGGTCAGGAAGTCTACCTCGGTGAGCTTCCCCTCATGACCGACAAGGGCACGTTCATCATCAACGGCACCGAACGGGTCGTCGTCAGCCAGCTCCAGCGCTCCGCCGGCGTCTTCTTCGACGACGACAAGGGCAAGACGCTGGCCTCCGGCAAGCCGCTCTACTCGGCGCGCGTGATTCCCTACCGCGGCTCGTGGGTCGAGTTCGACTTCGACGCCAACGACATCCTCCACGTGCGCGTGGACCGGCGGCGGAAGATGCTCGCCACCGCGTTCCTGCGCGCGTTCTGGTTCCTCGAGAAGGGCGTGATCCTCTCGGACGAGGAGATTCTGGGCCACTTCTACGACGGCGAGGAGGTCCTCGGGTTCGAGGAGGGCAACGCCTGGGTGAAGCTCCACCCCGAGGCACACGTCGGCGCGCGGGTCGCGGAGGACGTGAAGCCGCCGCGCCATCGCGAGCCCCTGGTCACGGCGGGCAAGACGCTCACCGCGAAGCTGCTCGAGAAGCTCGTCGAGGCGAACGTCGAGAAGATCGCGGTCCGCGCCGAGTCCCTCGTGGGGCGGCGGACCGCCGCGCGCATCGTGGACGCCGAGAGCGGCGAGGTGCTCGTCCAGACGAACACCGAGATCACCTCCCAGATGCTCTCGCAGATCATGGGCCGGCGGGTGGCGCCGTTCAGGCTGCTCGTGAGCGGCGCCGGCAAGATCGATCAGTCCATGTACGAAACCCTGGCGCGCGACCACTTCAAGAACCCCGACGAGGCGCTCGTCGAGATCTACCGACGGCTCCGGCCGGGCGATCCACCTACCGTGGAGTCCGCGCGCGCTCTGTTCCGGGGTATGTTCATGGACCCGCGGCGCTACGACCTCGCGCGCGTCGGACGGTTCATGATCAACAAGAAGCTGCAGATCGAGGCGCCGCTCTCCGTCAAGACGCTGCGCAGCGAGGATATCGTGGCGGTGATCCGCCACCTCCTCATGGTCAAGCTCGGCTCCAAGTCGACCGACGATATCGACCACCTCGGCAACCGCCGCGTCCGGTCCGTCGGCGAACTGCTCGAGAACCAGTTCCGCGTGGGCCTGACGCGGATGGAGCGTGCGGTGAAGGAACGGATGTCCATCTCGGACATCACGAACCTGATGCCTCACGACCTCATCAACGCGAAGCCGGTCTCGGCGGTCGTGAAGGAGTTCTTCGGGTCGTCGCAGCTCTCGCAGTTCATGGATCAGACGAACCCGCTGGCGGAGCTGACCCACAAGCGCCGCCTCTCGGCGTTGGGTCCGCGGGGCCTCTCCCGCGAGCGGGCGGGGTTCGAGGTGCGCGACGTCCACCCGACGCACTACGGCCGGATCTGCCCGATCGAGACGCCGGAAGGCCCGAACATCGGCCTGATCTCGTCGCTCTCGACCTACGCGCGGACGAACGAGTTCGGCTTCATCGAGACGCCCTACCGGAAGGTCGTCCAGGGACGCGTCACCGACGAGATCGTGTTCCTGACGGCGCTCGAGGAGGAGCAGTTCGTCATCGCCCAGGCCAACGCCGAGATCGACCGGAACGGCCGCTTCGTCCAGGAGCGGGTCTCGGCGCGCAAGGGCGGCGAGTTCCGCATGGTCCCGCCCGAGGAGCTGCACTACATGGACGTGTCGCCGAAGCAGCTCGTCTCGGTGGCCGCGTCGCTGATCCCGTTCCTCGAGAACGACGACGCGAACCGCGCGCTCATGGGGTCGAACATGCAGCGCCAGGCGGTGCCGCTCCTGCAGCCCGAGGCGCCGCTGGTCGGCACCGGGATGGAGCATGTGGTCGCGCGCGACTCGGGCGCGGTTGTCGTGGCCAAACGGCCTGGTGTGGCCGAGTACGTGTCGGCGGACCGCGTGGTGGTGCGTGCCGAGAGCCGGTCCAAGAAGACCGATCCGGTGCAAGACCTGCCGCTCGACATTTACAACCTGACGAAGTACCGGCGGTCGAACCAGAACACCTGCATCAACCAGAAGCCGATCGTCCGGAAGGGTCAGCGCGTGGCCGTGGGCGAGGTGATCGCTGACGGGCCGGGGACCGACCAGGGCGAGCTCGCGCTGGGGCGGAACGTCCTCGTCGCCTTCATGCCGTGGGGCGGCTACAACTTCGAGGACGCGATCCTCGTCTCCGAGCGCCTCGTCAAGGACGATCGATTCACGTCGATCCACATCGAGGAGTTCGAGATCCAGGCCCGGGACACAAAGCTGGGGAAGGAAGAAGTGACTCGCGACATCCCCAACGTGGCGGAAGAAGCCCTGAAAGATCTCGATGAGTCAGGGATCGTTCGAATCGGCGCGAAGGTCAAGCCCGGCGATATTTTGGTCGGCAAGATCACGCCCAAGGGCGAGACTCAGCTCACCCCCGAGGAGAAGCTGCTGCGGGCGATCTTCGGCGAGAAGGCCGGTGACGTTCGCGACACCTCGCTCACCGTCCCGCCGGGCATCGAGGGCACCGTGGTGGACGTCAAGGTGTTCTCGCGGCGGGGCGTGGACAAGGACGAGCGGGCCAAGTCGATCGAGGAGGAGGAGGTCGCGCGCCTGGAGAAGGACTATCAAGATGAGATCGCGATGGTCGAAATGGAACGCGATCAAAAGCTGAAAAACCTTCTCGTGGGCAAAACGCTCGTCCAGGAGCTGTTCGATCCCACCGACAAGACGAACCGGCTCGGGAAGAAGGGCGACCGGATCGCGCGCGAGGATCTCGAAAACTTCTCGTGGAACGAGCTGAAGAAGATCAAGATCAAGGAGGACGAGGGCCTCTCGCAGACGATCAAGCGCATCGAGGAACTGGCCGAAGAGCAGATCGCGATCTACGACTCGATGCTCGAGGAGCGGATCGGCCGGCTCCGCCGTGGCGACGACCTGCCGCCCGGCGTGATCAAGATGGTGAAGGTCTACGTGGCGGTCAAGCGCAAGCTCTCCGTCGGCGACAAGATGGCGGGCCGTCACGGCAACAAGGGCGTCGTCTCCAAGATCCTGCCCGACGAGGACATGCCCTACCTGCCCGACGGGACGCCCGTCGAGATCGTGCTGAACCCGCTCGGCGTGCCGTCCCGGATGAACGTCGGTCAAATTTTGGAGACGCACCTGGGGTGGGCCGCGCGGGCACTCGGCCTCTGGGTCGCGAGCCCCGTCTTCGACGGCGCGACCGAGGAGGAGATCAAGGAGCATCTCAAGCAGGCGAGCCTGCCGACCTCGGGCAAGACGGTTCTCTACGACGGGCGGACCGGCCGGCGCTTTCACCAGGAGGTGACCGTCGGGCAGATTTACATTTTGAAGTTGGCGCACCTCGTGGACGACAAGATGCACGCGCGGTCCATCGGGCCCTACTCGCTCGTGACCCAGCAGCCGCTGGGCGGCAAGGCGCAGTTCGGCGGCCAGCGGTTCGGCGAGATGGAGGTGTGGGCGCTCGAGGCGTACGGCGCCGCCCATACGCTCCAGGAGATGCTCACCGTCAAGTCCGACGACGTGGAGGGACGCAATCGCATCTACGAGGCGATCGTGAAGGGCGAGAACTTCCTCGAGCCCGGGACGCCGGAGTCGTTCAACGTTCTGGTGAAGGAGCTCCAGAGCCTGGCGCTCGACGTCGAGCTGATCATGAAGGACGGGAAGAAGGCGTCGTGAGGGAGCGAGTCACGGGACAAAGGAGAGACTGAATGCTGACGGATCGGCCTTTCGGCAGCCTGATCAGAGAGGACAAGCCAACCAAGGATCTGTGGGGCATCCTCGATCGGCATGCGAAGCCCATCACGTTTGACGCGATCCGGATCAAGCTCGCCGCGCCCCAAAAGATCCGCGACTGGTCGCACGGCGAGGTGAAGAAGCCCGAGACCATCAACTATCGGACGTTCAAGCCCGAGCGTGACGGTCTGTTCTGTGCGCGGATCTTCGGCCCGACGAAGGACTACGAGTGCGCGTGCGGCAAGTACAAGCGCATGAAGTTCGCCGGCGTGGTGTGTGACAAGTGTGGCGTCGAAGTGACCCGCGCCCGCGTGCGCCGGGAGCGGATGGGGCACATCGAGCTCGCCTCGCCCGTCTCCCACGTCTGGTTCTTCAAGGGGCTCCCGAGCCGCATCGGCCAGCTGCTGGACATGTCCCTGCGCGAGCTGGAGAAGATCCTCTACTTCGAGGAATACGTGGTCCTCGACTCCAAGATCCCGGCCACGAAGAAGAAGGATCTCGTCGCGGTCGACAAGGCCCGCAAGCTCCAGGAGGAGCACGGGCCCGACGCGCTCAAGGTCGGGATGGGCGCCGAGGCGATCCGGGAGCTGCTGCGCGACATGGACCTCGACTCGCTGGCGCGTGACCTCCGGGCCCAGATGCTCGGCGAGACGTCGGTGCAGAAGCGGAAGAAGATCGTCAAGCGGCTCAAGGTCATCGAGGCCTTTCTGAAATCGGGCAACCAGCCCGAGTGGATGATCCTCGAGGTCATCCCCGTCATCCCGCCGGAGCTGCGCCCGCTGGTGCCGCTCGACGGCGGGCGGTTCGCCACCTCGGACCTGAACGATCTGTACCGTCGTGTCATCAACCGTAACAACCGGTTGAAGCGGCTCATGGACCTCAAGGCGCCCGAGATCATCATCCGCAACGAGAAGCGCATGCTCCAGGAGGCCGTGGACGCGCTGTTCGACAACGGTCGTCGGGGTCGGGTGATTACGGGTCCGAACAACCGCCCGCTCAAGTCGCTGTCGGACACGCTCAAGGGCAAACAAGGCCGCTTCCGCCAAAACCTGCTCGGGAAGCGTGTCGACTACTCGGGCCGGTCGGTCATCGTCGTGGGGCCGTACCTCAAGCTCCATCAATGCGGTCTGCCGAAGAAGATGGCGCTCGAGCTCTTCAAGCCCTTCATTCTGCGGAAGCTCGAGGAGCGAGGGATCGCGTCCTCGATCAAGGCGGCGAAGAAGTTCGTCGAGAAGGAGCGGCCCGAGGTCTGGGACATCCTCGAAGATGTCATCAAGGAGCACCCGGTCCTGCTCAATCGGGCTCCGACGCTCCATCGTCTCGGGATCCAAGCCTTCGAGCCCATCCTGGTCGAGGGCAAGGCGATCGAGATCCACCCGCTCGTCTGCACCGCGTTCAACGCCGACTTCGACGGCGACCAGATGGCGGTCCACGTGCCGCTGTCGATGGAGGCGCAGCTCGAGGCCCAGGTGCTCATGCTGTCCTCGAACAACATCCTCTCGCCGGCGAATGGCGCGCCGCTCGCGGTGCCGACGCAGGACATGGTCCTCGGCATCTACTACCTCACCAAGGAGCGCCTGGGCACCCCGGAGCGTCCGGTGCGGGGCGAGGGGCGCCTCTTCCCCGACCCGGAGGAGGTTCGGATCGCCTACGACAACGAGGACGTCGACCTCCAGGCGCGGATCCGCCTTCGCTGGAGCGGCGAGGTCCTCGAGACGACCGTGGGACGGACGCTCTTCAACGGTGTCGTCCCCGAGCCGCTGCGATTCGTGAACCAGGAGCTCAAAAAGAAGGAGATCACCGCGCTCGTCGGCCGCTGCTACAACCTGCTCGGCAACGAGGTCACGGTCGCCTTCCTCGACGAGCTGAAGGACGTCGGCTTCCGTTATGCGACCCTCTCGGGGCTCAGCATCGGCATCGACGACATGCACATTCCGTCCTCGAAGGAGCGGCACATCGCCTCGGCCCGCGAGCAGGTCAATGAGGTCGAGCAGCAGTACCAGGACGGCGTCATCACGAACGGCGAGCGCTACAACAAGGTCGTCGACATCTGGGCGCACGTCACCGAGCTGATCTCGGAGGAGATGTTCCGCGAGCTCGAGGCGGGCGAGCAGGGCGGCGAGTTCAACCCGATCTACATGATGGCCGACTCCGGTGCACGGGGCAGCAAGCAGCAGATCCGCCAGCTCGCCGGCATGCGCGGCCTCATGGCGAAGCCGTCGGGCGAGATCATCGAGACGCCGATCACCTCGAACTTCCGCGAGGGGCTCACCGTCCTCGAGTACTTCACGTCGACCCACGGCGCCCGGAAGGGCCTCGCGGATACGGCGCTCAAGACCGCCGACTCCGGGTACCTCACGCGGCGGCTCGTCGACGTCTCACAGGACGTCATCGTGAGCGAATACGACTGCGGCACCGTGAAGTACATCGAGACGACGCCGCTGGTCGAGGGCGGCGACATCATCCAGTCGCTCCGCGACCGCATCCTGGGTCGCGTCGCGGCGGAGGACATCCGCGACCCCCTCTCGGGCGAGATCATCGTCCAGGTCAACACGGAGATCACCGAGGAGCTCGCGCAGAAGATCGAGGACTCGGGTCTGGAGCGCGTGCGCATCCGCTCCACGCTCACGTGCGACACCAAGCGCGGGATCTGCGTCATGTGCTACGGGCGCAACCTCGGGACCGGGCGGCTCGCAGAGCTCGGCGAAGCCGTGGGCATCATCGCCGCCCAGTCCATCGGTGAGCCGGGCACGCAGCTCACGATGCGGACCTTCCACATCGGCGGGACGGCGAGCCGCGTCGTCGAGGCATCCAAGCATGAGTCGAAGAGCGCGGGCGTGGTCAAGTACCACAACCTGCGTACGGTCGTGAACCGCGACGGCGACCTGGTCGCGACCAACCGCAACGGCGAGATCGGCGTGGCCGACGACCGGGGCCGAGAACGGGAGCGCTACCCGGTGGTCTACGGCGCCAAGATCAAGGTGAAGGCGGACCAGCGGATCAAGGCGCGCACGGTCCTCGTCGAGTGGGATCCGTTCACGAACCCGATCCTCACCGAGTTCACCGGCCGGGTCGAGTACCAGGAGATCGTCGAGGGCGTGACCGTGCGGGAGGAGTTCGACGAGGTGACGGGCCTCGCGCGCAAGGTCGTCATCGAGGATCCCGAGGGCAAGCTCCAGCCGGGCATGATCATCCGGTCGGCGGACCCGGAGAACGCCTCCGGCGAGCGGCACCGGTACCCGCTGC
Organism: Candidatus Rokuibacteriota bacterium; assembly: GCA_003220315.1. GTDB lineage: Bacteria > Methylomirabilota > Methylomirabilia > Rokubacteriales > CSP1-6 > 20CM-2-70-11. Next base: position 4,263 of record QHSA01000117.1, on the reverse strand, counting down.
CGGTGGGGGCGAACCTCGCGGTGGCCGACGGCACCGAGGTGTTCGCCGCCGACATCATCGCCAAGATCCCTCGGGAGACGACGAAGACCAAGGACATCACCGGCGGCCTGCCGCGCGTGGCGGAGCTGTTCGAGGCGCGCAAGCCGAAGGAGCAGGCGGTCATCACCGAGATCGACGGCCGCGTCGAGATGGGTGGCTTCGTGAAAGGCATGCGTAAGATCGTCATCCGCGCCGACAATGGCGAGACGCGCGAGTACCTGATCCCGCGCGGCAAGCACATCAGCGTCCACGAGGGCGACCGCGTGAGGGCGGGCGAGCCGCTCATGGACGGGTCGCCCAACCCGCACGACTACCTGGCCGTGCTCGGCGACCGCGAGCTGCAGCGCTACCTCGTGAACGAGGTGCAGGAGGTCTACCGCCTCCAGGGCGTCACGATCAACGACAAGCACATCGAGATCATCGTCCGCCAGATGCTCCGACGCGTCCGGATCGAGGAGGTCGGCGACACGGAGTTCGTCGTGGGCGAGCTCGTGGACAAGTTCGGGTTCCAGGAGGAGAACGAGCGGGTCATCGCGCAGGGCAAGCGCCCCGCCACGGCGAAGCCCGTGCTGCTCGGCATCACGAAGGCCTCGTTGTCGACCGACAGCTTCATCTCGGCCGCGTCGTTCCAGGAGACCACGCGCGTGCTCACCGAGGCGGCCATCTCGGGCAAGACGGACGAGCTGCGCGGTCTCAAGGAGAACGTCATCGTCGGGCGGCTGATCCCGGCGGGCACAGGGCTCTCGAACTACACCCGAGTCGAGGTGCTGACGCCGGGCGGCGAGGCCGTGAAGACGCTGGACAGCGTGCTCTCGCTCACGCCCCCGCCCGTCGTCGAGGCCGGCGAATCGGAGGGCAACGTGGCCGCCGCCGGCTAGGAGTGCGAGTGACGACTTTGACATCAGAGGGTCTCTCGGTTATAAAGTGAGGGTTTTGTCACCATTTCGGGTGATGGAGAACGATGCCGACCATTAACCAGCTGGTCCGATGGGGTCGCGAGGCGGTGCGGAAGAAGTCGAAGACGCCCGCGATGCAGGCGTGTCCTCAGAAGCGCGGCGTCTGTATCCGCGTGTACACGACGACGCCGAAGAAGCCGAACTCCGCCCTCCGGAAGGTCGCGCGGGTGCGGCTCACGAACGGCCTCGAGGTGACCTCCTACATCCCGGGCGTCGGCCACAACCTCCAGGAGCACTCGATCGTGATGATCCGAGGCGGCCGCGTCAAGGACCTCCCCGGGATTCGGTACCACATCATCCGCGGGACCCTCGACACCGCTGGCGTCGCCGGCCGGAAGCAGAGCCGCTCGAAGTACGGCGCCAAGGCGCCGAAGGCGGGGGGGGCGTAGGCCATGCGCCGGGCGGGTGCCCCAAGACGCGAGGTGCTGCCGGACCCGAAGTACGGGTCGCGTCTCATCGCGAAGTTCGTGAACATCATGATGATCCGCGGAAAGAAGTCGACGGCGGAGCGGATCATGTACGACGCCCTGGCAACGATGGAGGACCGGGCCAAGCAGGACCCGCTGAAGATGTTCAAGTCGGCTATCGACAACGTGAAGCCGGCCGTCGAGGTCAAGTCAAGACGGGTCGGCGGCTCGACCTACCAGGTGCCGGTCGAGGTGCGTCCCGATCGACGGACGTCGCTGTCGATGCGGTGGATCATCGGCGCCGCGCGGCGCCGTGCCGAGCGCTCGATGGCCGAGAAGCTTTCCGCCGAGCTGCTCGACGCCGCGAACAACCGCGGCACCGCCGTGAAGAAGCGCGAGGACACGCATAAGATGGCGGAGGCCAACAAGGCGTTCGCTCACTATCGCTGGTAACCGAAGGGCCGAACCGAGAGGGGGGCCGCAGGCTGACCCCCCTCTCCGCATGTATCGGGCAGACACGACAGAGTCGAGAAAGCAGGGACGAGAGGTGGAGCGGCAGTACTCGCTGGAGAAGACGCGGAACATCGGCATCATGGCGCACATCGATGCCGGGAAGACGACCACGACCGAGCGGATCCTGTATTACACCGGCCGGTCGTACAAGCTCGGTGAGGTGCACGAAGGCACCGCGACGATGGACTGGATGGTCCAGGAGCAGGAGCGCGGGATCACCATCACCTCCGCCGCCACGACCTGCTTCTGGCGCGATTGCCGCATCAACATCATCGACACCCCCGGTCACGTGGACTTCACCGTCGAGGTCGAGCGGTCGCTACGCGTGCTCGACGGCGCCGTCGCCATCCTCGACGCGGTGTCGGGCGTGGAGCCTCAGACCGAGACCGTGTGGCGCCAGGCGGACAAGTATCGTGTCCCCCGGCTCGTCTACGTCAACAAGATGGATCGCGTCGGGGCCGACTACTTCCGCTGCATCGAGATGCTCAAGAGCCGACTCGGTGCCCACCCGGTGCCCATCCAGATCCCCATCGGTCGTGAGGACCAGTACCGAGGGCTCGTCGACCTGATCGACCAGGTCGCGCTCGTCTGGCAGGAAGACGACGAGACGCTGGGCAAGGAGTACACGAAGGCCCCGGTCCCCGCCGACCTCGCCGCGCTCGTCCACGAGTACCGGGAGAAGATGATCGAGGGGCTCGCCGAGGTGGACGAGCACCTCATGGAGAAGTACGTCGCGAGCGCGCCCGTCAGCGCCGCGGAGCTCAAGGCGGCCGTCCGCAAGGGGACGATCGCGATGCGGCTCTTCCCCGTCATCTGCGGCGCGTCCTTCAAGAACAAGGGTGTCCAGCCGCTGCTCGACGCGGTCATCGACTACCTGCCGTCGCCGCTCGACGTCCCGTCGGTCCAGGGCATCAATCCGGAGACGCGGGCGCTCGAAGAGCGGAAGGCGTCCGACGACGCGCCGTTCGCCGCGCTCGCGTTCAAGATCATGAACGACCAGCACGTCGGCCAGCTCGTGTTCCTCCGCGTCTACTCCGGCACGCTCGAGGCGGGCTCCGCAGTCTACAACTCGACCAAGGACAAAAAGGAGCGGGTCGGGCGCCTCCTCCGCATGCACGCCAACAAGAAGGAAGAGGTCGAGGCCGTCGCCGCCGGCGACATCGCCGCGGCCATCGGTCTCAAGCTCACCACCACCGGCGACACCCTCTGCGATCCCAGTAAGCCGATCGTGCTCGAGTCGATGACGTTCCCCGAGCCCGTGATCGCGGTCGCGATCGAGCCGAAGACGCGCGCCGACGAGGAAAGGCTCGGTGTATCGCTGTCGCGTCTGGCCCTCGAGGACCCGACGTTCCGGGTGACGAGCGAGGAGGAGACGGGCCAGACGCTCATCCACGGGATGGGCGAGCTGCACCTCGAGATCATCGTCGACCGCCTGCTGCGCGAGTTCAGGGTCGACGCGAACGTCGGCCGGCCCCAGGTGGCCTATCGGGAGACGATCCGCAAGCCGGCCTCCGCGCAGGGACGCTACGTGCGCCAGACGGGCGGCCGCGGCCAGTACGGCGACGTCTACCTCGAGGTGGAGCCCGCGGCGCCCGGCGAAGGGTCCTCGTTCGAGAACAAGATCATCGGCGGCGCGATCCCCAAGGAGTTCATCCCCGCCGTCGAGAAGGGTGTGCGCGAGGCGCTCGAGACGGGCGTCCTCGCGGGCTACCCGATGGTCGACGTGAAGGTGCGGCTCGTGGACGGTTCCTACCACGACGTGGACTCGTCGGAGATGGCCTTCAAGATCGCGGCGTCGATGGCGTTCAAGGAGGCGTGCCGCAAGGCCAAGCCTGTCCTCCTCGAACCCGTGATGGACGTCGAGGTCGTGACGCCCGAGGAGTACATGGGGGCCGTGGTGGGCGACCTGAACAGCCGCCGCGGCCGCATCCTCTCGATGGAGGCGCGCAGCGGCTCGCAGGTGATCCGCGCCCACGTCCCGCTGGGACAGATGTTCGGGTACGTGACGGACCTCCGCTCGATGACGCAGGGGCGGGCGACGTCCACGATGCAGTTCGCCAGGTACGAAGAGGTTCCGGCGGCGATCGCCGAAGAGATCATGGCGAAAGTCGCGGGGAAGCCGGCGGCGCGCGCCGGCACCCGCTAGGACGCGGAGTCGGAGGCCAGACCCATGGCGAAGGCGAAGTACGAGCGGACGAAGCCGCACGTGAACATTGGGACGATCGGGCACATCGATCACGGGAAGACGACGCTGACGTCGGCGATCACGAAGGTGTTGCACACGAAGTTCAGCGGGGTGGCGGTGCGGGAGTTTGGGACGATCGACAACGCGCCGGAGGAGCGGGAGC
>QHSA01000085.1 GCA_003220315.1 Candidatus Rokuibacteriota bacterium | reverse complement strand
GGCGGGGCGGCCGGGGCGCTCCTGGCGCAGGCGCTCCTCACCGCGCCCGCCCTCGGCGCCGAGCTGGCCGTGTCGCGCGACGTCGAGATCTACGGCGACGACGTGACCGGCCAGCTCGCGCCGCCAGTCGCCGACATGGAGGCAGAGCTGGCACGGCGGGGCTGTCGCGCGATGTCCCGCGCGTACTGGACCGATACCACGCCGCTCCGCACCCTCCACGTCGAGGTGCGTTGCAAGGAGGGCAATGACGATGACCGCGTCAGTCTCCGCTGAGATCGTAACCGTCTACCGGGCGCTCGATGGCGGCATCCACCATGCGAGGTGCGGCCAGAGGATCGCGCTGCAGGGGCGGCGCGCGGACGAACTGGACTTTTACTGTCTCACGTGCGCCGAGTCCGTACCGCTCCCGCTCTGCGTGATCTCGCGCATCCCCGTGGCGGACTAGCAAGAATGGCGGGCGCTACTCCCCGCGAAGCGTCGGGTCGAGGAGGTCCCGGAGCCAGTCGCCGGTGCGGCTCACCACGATCGAGGTGAGCATCAGCACGAGCCCGGGGAAGGTCGAGATCCACCACGCGCTATCCAGGTACTCGCGCCCCTCGTGGATCATCCCGCCCCACGACGGCGTGGGCGGCTGGATGCCGAGGCCGAGGAAGGAGAGCGTCGCCTCGAGCACGATCGCCCGCGCCAGCTCGAGCGTGGCAACGACGACCAGCGACGAGAGCACGTTGGGAAGGATGTGGCGGGCGATCACGCGCAGGGCCGAGCCCCCGAGGGCGTGGATCGCGTCCACGAACTCGCGCGAACGCAAGACGAGCACCTGCGACCGGAGGATCCGCGCGTAGTTGACCCAGCCCGAGAGGGCGATCACGACGATCAGCGTGGGGAAGCTCGGCCCCAGCACCGCGATGATGCCGATCGCGAGCAGGATGAAGGGGAAGGCGAGCTGCGCGTCGGCGAGCGTCATGATCACGCTGTCGGTGAAGCCGCCCCGGAAGCCCGCCGCGATCCCGAGCGCCGCGCCGAGCGCGCCGCCCACCACCACCGCCGCGACGCCGACCACCAACGAGACGCGCGCCCCGTAGATCACGCGCGAGAGGACGTCGCGCCCGAGGTGGTCGGTGCCGAGGAGCCGCGCGCGCCCGTCCGCCGCCTCGAGCGTGGGCGCCGTCAGCCGCCCCCGGAGCGCCTGGCGCGTCGGATCGTGGGGCGCGAGCCACGGCGCGGCCACCGCGACCGCGCCCAGGACCAGGACGAACGCGAAGCCCGCCGTCGCCAGGCGCGCGGTACGCCGGGCGCGCGCGCCGGATATTGTAGCGGGCGCCGCGAGGTCGGGAAACTCGGTGGGTGGCCTGAGCGAGGTGCTCGGGGCTCTCTCCGTCATCGCCGCGCCCGGGGGTCGAGGACGCCGTAGAGCAGATCGATCGCGAAGTTGATCATGATGAAGACGATCGCGGAGAGGAAGACCGCGCACTGCACGACGGGGTAGTCGCGGTTGTAGATGGACTGGATCGCGAGGCGGCCGATCCCCGGCCAGGCGAAGACCGTCTCGGTCACGACCGCGCCGCCGAGCAGCGTCCCGAACTGGAGGCCCGTGATCGTCACGATCGGGAGCGCGGCGTTCTTGAGCGTGTGCTTGACGACCACGAGCCACTCCGCGACACCCTTGGCCCGCGCCGTGCGGATGTAGTCCGCGCGTAGGACCTCGAGCACCGCCGAGCGCGTCACGCGCGCGATCGACGCCATCGCGAAGGCGCCCAGCGTGAGCGCGGGCAACGCCAGGTGCGTCCAGTCACCGCGTCCGCCCGTCGGGAAGAGGTCGGCCTTGAGCGCCAGGAGGAGGATCCCGAGGATCCCGAGAAAGAATGTCGGGGCCGACTGCCCGACGAGCGCCATGCCCATGGCGACGTGGTCGATCGGCGAGTTGCGCTTGACGGCCGAGAGGAGGCCCACGGGCACCGCCACGATCGCCGCCAGCAGGAACGCGGTGAGCCCGAGCTCGACCGTGGCGCCCAGGTAGCCCCGGACCACCGCGAACGCGGGCTCGCGGAAGTGGATCGAGCGTCCGAAGTCGCCGCGCAGCGCGTTGGCCAGGAACACGCCGTACTGCGCGGGCAGCGGCCGGTCGAGGCCGAGCTCGCGGCGCACGCGGAAGATCTCGCTCCGCGGCGCGTCGGGGGGCAGGAGGAGGGGCACCGGGTCGCCAGAGAGACGCATGACGACGAACACCACCGTCGAGACGAGCCAGACGGCGATCAGGGCTCGGAGGAGCCGTGGCGCGAGGAAGCGGAAGACGCCGCGCATGGGGGCGGCGGCCGGGGCCCCGACCCGCGAGGCCCCGGGCCGCGCGAGGCGCTAGGCGCGACGGAGCTTCAGGTTGAAGCGCCGGACCTCGAACTGCTGATTCGGGTTCGGCGTCCACTCCACGTACTTCTGGAGCCCGTAATCCTCGTAGGGCTGGATCACGGGGACCCACGGGAAGTGCTCGAGGAAGATCTTCGTCATCTCGCGATAGGCCTCGGCGCGGAACTTCTCGTCCACGGAGAACCGTGCGGCCTCGCCGAGCTCGTCGAAGCGCGGGTGGCGCCAGTAGTCCTGCGGCCCGCCCGGCGACAGGAGCCGCCACATCATGCCGTCCGGATCCCCGAGCGTCGAGGTCGGGTCGGACCACCAGAGGCCCTTGAAGCTCTTGTCGCGGTTCTTCTGGGCGCGCACCGAGTACTCGAGCACCTCGACCTTCGCGTTGATGCCGACGTCGCGCCACATGCCCTGGATCGCTTCGGACATCGGCTTATCGTTGGCCGTGTAGCCGACGGTCGTCTCGATGACGATCTCCTCGCCCCGGTAGCCCCCCTTCCGGAGCCGCTCGCGCGCCTCGCCGGGGTTGTAGACGAGGGGCCCGAGCTTCGCGTCGAAGTGGTTGTCGCCCTTCGCGATCGGCCCGTTCGGGACGATGCCGCGCCCCCGCCAGAGCTCTTTCACGATCGCCTGGCGGTCGATGGCGAGCGACAGCGCCTGCTTCACGAGCGGGTTGTCCAGCGGCGGGCGCTTCCCGTTGACGGCCAGGACGTAGAGGCCCGCGTAGAGGGCGCCCTCGACCTTGGTCGAGGCGTTGCCCATGACGCGCTCCTCCTGGTCGGGCGGGAGCTGGGTGATCACGTCCACCTCGCCCTTGAGGAGAGACGCGATGCGGGGTGCCGTCTCCGGGATCGAGCGGAGGACGATCCGGTCGACGTCGATTCGGCCGCCCCAGTAGTCCGGGTTGGCCTCCAGGACGAGCCTGTCGTCCTTCGTCCACGAGACGAAGCGCACCGGCCCCGTGCCGATGGGCTTGGCGTTGAACTCGTCGTTGCCCGCCTTCTCGACGTACTTCTGCGGGACGATCTGGCCGCCGTAGAAGGCGAGGCGCGCGGGAAGGAGCGGGTCCGGCTTCTTGGTGTGGACGACGAGCGTGGCGGGGTCGGGCGCCTCGATGCGGTCGATCGTGGTGAACACGGTGCTCACGCGCGTGCCGACCTTCGGGTCCCACGTGCGCTCGAGACTCCATTTCGCGTCCGCCGCGGTGAACGGGTCGCCGTTGTGCCACTTGACGCCCGGACGGACCTTGAACGTCCACTGCGTCTGCCCGTGGAGCTTCCACTCGGTCGCGAGCCCCGGGTGGAGCTTGCCGTCGGGATGGCGCGAGACCAGATTGTCGAAGAGGTTGAACGAGACGCGGATGTCGTTGGACGAGGTGCTGAAGTGAGGGTCGAACTTGGAGATGTCGCCGCCCTGGGCGACGACCAGCTCGCGCTTCTGCGTCGTCTGGGCTCGGGCGGGCGTGAGCGCGCCGGGGGCCGTCGCGGCGGCGCCCAGGGCGGCCGCGCCTTTGAGGAGCTCGCGTCGGGTGACCTGGATCATCATGGCCTCCGTCAGGGCCTCGAGGGTGAACCGCGTAAGCGGCACTATATACGGTTGTCAAGGGCGGTCAAGCGTGTCGCGACCGGCGATGAGAGGCGACCGTGTCAGAGATGAAAAAGCCTACGCAGTGAGGACCCCGCTCGTGCAGAGTCCGGTAATTTGCGTCACACCCGCGAGCGGCCCCATATTTCCGGATAATCCAGTTCTCTCGGTTCGGATTGACATGGGGAGCTCGACCGGTCGCGCGTCCCCGGTTGGCACTTCCGTTGCTCGGTCGATCAGCGATGCTCACTGCCACGAAGGCAGTCGCGGCTCCTCCGGTTCTTCCATGACGGTTGTCTGGGTCTTCATGCTCTACGTCTCGGTCGCGACGGCGGGCTCGAACGGCCATGCACGCCGCTTTGAGGCTGACGGCCAGTTGGTCTACCCCACGCGCGAGGCCTGCCAGGCTGCGCGCGGTGCGATCCGTCGCTTGGACCCCAAGACCGACCACTACGTCCTGGAGGACTGCGTCCCCCGAGAAGCGCGACCGTCCTGACACGGAAGGCGCGGTCGGCCAACGACGCGCCGTCGGCAGCATCCGCGGCGTGGAGTCATGCGTGCTGTTCGAGAGAGAACCGGACGGCGTCCATGACGCCCTCCCTGCGCAGGCAGGCGCTGGTATAGACTCGGGAAGTGAGAAGTTGTGGCTGCACCGTACACGGAAAGGTGGAGCGACGCGATGGCCAGCGCTGACGTCGTCGTCGTCGGAGGCGGCGCCAACGGGACGAGCACGGCCTTTCATCTGACCCGGCTCGGCG
>QHSA01000116.1 GCA_003220315.1 Candidatus Rokuibacteriota bacterium | reverse complement strand
GAGCGCCAGCACCGAGGGAGTCACAGCACACCCAGGTTGACTCTCCTCGTCGGATCCGGTGAGAGTGACTCTCATGGTCCCCCTCGTCATCGCCGTCGTCCTGTACACGGTGGTCAGTCTGGCCGTTCGACATCCGTCGCCGACACCGCTCGACTTCCGCGCCGTGACGGCCCCGGCGTACCTTCTGCTCCACGTGGCGGTCGCCGTCCTCGTCCTCGTGATCCTCGCTCCGCTTTCCACGCTCAACGCTACTGCGCTCGCGTGGGGCTACGCAGGGGCCTCACCTTTGTGGGCGTGCCGCACCTCGTCGGGATCTCGCGCCGAGAGTGCATCCAGCAGTTCGAGATAAAGGACCTCTATCCCGTTTGGACTATCGTCCCGCGTGAGCTGCTGCTGTGTGGCGTTGCTCGCCTCGCCAAAGAACGTCCTGGATTTGCTCGGGTAGACCGTCGTCGCAAGGCGTTATGATACGCGGCATGGTCGAGACCCGTGCCGCCGGCTTCTGGCTCCGCGCGCTCGCGGCAGCGCTCGACTTCGGGATCTTCGCCCTCGTGCAGGCGTCGTACGGTGCCCTCGCGCACCTGGTCTGGTCCACGCACGTCGAGGACGCCTGGACGCTCGCGCCGATGGTGTGGACGTTCACCTTCGTGTTCGCGGCGGCGTACACGACCGTGCTCCACGCGCTCTTCGGCCAGACGGTCGGCAAGATGATCGTGGGCGTGCGCGTCGTCGTCGGCGAGGACGGCGTGCCGCCGTCCTTCGGCGCGTCGCTCTTGCGGTACGTCGCGTACTTCGTGTCGTCTGCGACGCTCGGGCTCGGCTACGTCATGGCGGCGCTCCGTCACGACAAGCGCGCGCTGCACGACCTCATCGCGGGCACGCGGGTCGAGTGCGTGCGGCGGGCGCTGACCGTCGACGGTCCGGCGGGCCCTCGCGCGGAGGCGCCGGTGGACCAGCCGAGCGGCTCCGGCGCCGCGTGATCCCGACGCTGCCCCTCGGGCCGCGCAACCGGCTCGCGGCGCTGATCCTCGCCGCGCTCTCCGACGCCGGGGCGCGCCGTGAGCTCGCGACGCTGGCCGGCGCCGGCGAAGGCAGCCTCGCGGGGGACTGGCTCGGCGCCGACGAGCTCGGGCACGCGGGAGCGCTCCGCGCGCGGGCCCGGCGGGCGAGCGAAGCGATCGCCACGCTGCCGCTCGGGAGCCCGAAGCCGTCACTGGCCGAGGCGCTCGACGCGGCGGCGACGCTCCACGACGCGGGGCTCCACTTCGAGGTCCACGAGCTGCTCGAGCCGTACTGGGCGCGGGCGAGCGGGGAGGCGAAGGAGACGCTGCAGGGCCTCATCCAGGTGGCCGTCGCCTATGCGCACCTGGCGAACGGGAATCTCCGCGGCACCCGGACGCTACTGGAGGAGGGGCGGAGTCGACTGCACGGCCGGACGCTCGGGCTCGACCTCGAGCCCTTCGCACACGCCCTGGCCCACTCGCTCGCCCGGCTGACCGATCTCGCGGAGTCGGACGTGCCACCGTTCCCGCGCGCCCGCAAGGAGTGACGGCGCAGACAGGAGCCTGACCATGGACCTCGAGCTCAAGGAAAAAGTCGCGCTCGTGACCGGAGCGAGCCGGGGCATCGGCCGTGCCATCGCCCGCGGGCTCGCCGCGGAGGGCGCCCGCGTGGCGCTGTGCGCGCGCGATAAGGCGACCCTGGAGACCGCGGCCCGGGAGATCACGCGCGAGACCCGCGCCGAGCCCTTCATCGTCGCCGGCGACCTCAGCCAGCTCGACGAAGTGGAGCGGGTCGCCCGCGAGGTCCATCGTCGCTTCGGCAGGATCGACATCCTCGTCAACAACGCGGGAGCGATCCGGGGCGGCGACTTCTTGGCGATCCCGGACGCGCAGTGGGCCGGGGACTGGAGCCTGAAGCTCCTCGGCTACGTTCGCATGGCGCGCTCGGTGTTTCCGTTGATGCAGGCGCAGGGCGGCGGACGGATCGTCAACGTGGTCGGCGCCGCCGCGCGCAACCCGACCGGCGGCTACCTGCCGGGCGGCGTCGCCAATGCGGGGCTCGTAAACTTCACCAAGGGCCTCGCCGACCTCGGCGCGCCTCACGGGATCCTCGTCACCGCGGTCTCGCCCGCTGCGACGGCGACGGAGCGCTGGGACGGGCTGATCGCACAGCAGGCTCAGGCGGCGGGGAAGACGGTCGAGCACCATCGCGCCGAAGCGCTGGCCGCGTACCCGCTCAAGCGGATCGCCCGCCCGGAGGACGTCGCGGACCTCGTCTGCTTCCTCGCCTCCGCGCGCGCGTCGTTCCTGACCGGGATCTGCATTACCGTGGACGGCGGGGCGACCCGCGGAGTCTACCTCTGATGTCGCCCACCGTCCGACGCGAGGGTTCCCTTGACATGCGTCACCCGCTGTCACTAATCTGTCGGTGTCGTAAGGGGGAGGTTGTGAAGAAGTCTCCCTTTTTCCGCCGCTTTCGTCAGGGCTAGGAGGGTCGCGCGATGGCCGCTAAGCTGTTCGTCGGTAACCTCTCCTTCCAAGCCACGGAGGAGGATCTCCGCGAGCTCTTCGCGCAGGCCGGCACCGTCGAGACGGTTCGAATCATCACCGATCAGTTCACGGGACGGCCGCGCGGATTCGGGTTTGTCGAGATGGCCACCAAAGAGGAGGCGACGAAGGCGATCGAGATGCTGAACGGACGCCTCTTCCGAGATCGGAATCTCGTAGTCGATGAGGCCCGGCCCCAGCCGCAACGCGGATCCGGCGGGCCTCGCGGTGACCGTGGCCCGCGTCCGGGCGGGGGTCCCGGCGGCGGGGGAGGCTGGCGCCGCTAGAAATCGGCCCGGGGATCCCTCGTGGTCCCCGGGTTTTTTCTTGGCCAATTATACTCAACAGGTGACGACTATGGGGATCAAGCAGGGAGTTCCAGCGCCGGGGATGCGGAATCGGATGGGGCCGACGTTCGACGAGCGGCGCGGCGTCGAGTATCGGGAACTTCGAGCGGCGAGCCTCTTGAACCGGTTCAACGCCCGACCGATGCCCTTCGGGTGGACCCTCAATCCCTACCGGGGCTGCGAGATGGCGTGCAAGTACTGCTTCGCCCGCTACACCCACGAGTTCCTCGGGGAGAACGATCCCGTGGCATTCGAGCGACGCATCTACGTGAAGCTGACCGACCGGGACTCGCTCGTCGCCGAACTCACACGGGCCCGAAAGAGCGCGCTGCTCGTCGCCCTCGGAACCGCGACGGATCCCTACCAGCCCGCGGAGACCCAGTTCCAGGTCACGCGCAGAGTGCTCGAGGCAGCGGCGAAGGTGGTCGGCGTGCGCCTCTCGATCACCACGAAGTCGACTCTCGTCCGTCGTGACCTGGCGCTGCTCCGAGAGCTCGCGGCGGGCTCGGAGGTCTCGGTGAACTTCTCGATCCCCACGCTCGACCAGACACTCGCGAGGCGGCTCGAGCCCCGGGCGCCCCGGCCCGATCTCCGATTCGAGGCGATGACGGCGTTGGCCACCGGGGGGGTCCCCACGCGACTGTTCATCATGCCGGTACTCCCGCGCCTGACTGACGGCGAGCCGAATCTGCGTGCGCTCCTGGTTCGGGCGCGCGAAGCCGGCGCGCAGATCGCGGAGTCGAACGTGCTGTTCCTCCGTCGCGGGACACGCGAGACGTTCTTCGAGTTCCTCCGAGCCGAGTTCCCGGAGCTCGTCCCCGAGTATGAGCGTCTCTACGCCGACTCCGCCTACGCCCGGAATGACTACGTCGCCGAGATGAACGCGCGCTTCCGACGCGTCGCGGACGCAGTCGGTATGAAGTACCGCCGTCGAGAAGATCGCCCCGTCGATGGCAAGACCCCCCGCCAGCTCTCTCTCCTCTGGTGAGTCTGGCTGGGCCAGGGGCACGAGAGCCGGAGTGGGGGCGGGCAAGACCCGTTCCCGCCGCGTCGCATGCGGACGTGAGGTTCCCGGGTGGAGCCCAGCCGCCCTGGGTCATGCGCGCGCGTGCCGCGTGGTCGAGCCGCCCCCACTCCGGCTCCCGTGCCCGCTGGCCGAGCCGACTCGATCAAAACAGACTGAGCTGGGGCTCGGGCTCGTCGACGTACGGCCGGAGCCCGTCGAACTCCGTGAACGGGCGGAAGCGCTCCCAGATCTCCCGCACCTTGGCCTGGTAATACTCGAGGTTCTCGTCGGGGCGCGTCGGATCCCACTGGCTGGCGAGCTTCGCGTGCTCGTTGACCGCCACGCCGGCGCCGCGGCCGGTCACGTAGTACGAGATCTGGTCGCCCGGCTCGAGCGCGCGTCCCGCCGTGGCGGCCAGCTCGTACACCGCGGAGACCGGCCGCACGCCGGAGTTGACTCTGAGCCGGTAGGCGTCGAGCGATTCCTGGAGCGTCTCGGTCCGGGCGAAGGCGCGCACGTCCACGCGGTGGGCCGCGAAGTCGTCGAGCCGGCGGTCGATGATCCGTCGGACCTCCTCCGGGCGACCGTCGAGGAGCGCGCGGACCACCTCCTCGATGATTCGCCGCTGGAACGGCTCGATGCCGCGCGAACGGAACGCGGAGCCTTTGAGGCTGAATCGCCCGCGCTCGTCCAGGAGCGCATAGGTCTTCATCTTGTAGCTGAACATCGCCGCGTACCGGCCGTCGAGCTCGAGCTGGAGCCCGGAGGGAAGCCCGGCGGCGACCCGCTCGAGCAGGGCATCGTCATCGTCCGGCCGGTGACCCGGCGGGGGGACGAAGTAGACGCCATCCGTGTCCGCCTCGACGGGCGTCGCGCCGAGCCCGGTGAGCCGCTCGAGCAGCGAGGCGACGACGGCGCGCCCCTCCGCCGTCACGCGGTTGGCCGCGTCGTAGTCGTTCCAGTGGCCGCCGCTGAAGGCGAGGTAGCCGTAGAAGGCGTTGATCAGGATCTTGAACGACTGCTGGAGCGCGCCGAGGTGGGCGCGCTCGGCCGGGTCGGCCGTCTCCCGGGCGAGCCGCTTGGCGTGGACGCGGAAGTCGCGGAGGTGCTGGAGCAGCGCCGGAAAAACACCGAGCGCGTCCGAGGCTGGCGCGATCGAGTGGGCGAGCATCAGCGAGGGGTAGAGGGACGTCACGTCCACGTGGAGGACCGGGCGGGCGACACCCTGCTGGCAGATGACCGTGTGGCCTCCGCCGACCGGCGCGGCCGGCTGCGCGCCGGGCACGGCGTGGCGCCGGTGGAGGTACTCGCGGAGCATCAGCGCGTCGATCTTCGCCGCCGCGCCGCGCAGCGTGCACGCCTGGTAATCGAACGGGACGGCCTGCGCCTGCGCGAAGTACGGCGGCGCCAGCACCGCGGCGACGCCGAGCGTCTCCACCGCGTCGTCGATCGCGTACGCCACGAGCCGCTCGGGGTCCTCCCGGAGCGTCCGCGCGACTTGCGACGCGTCGATGTACGTGCGGTCCGGCGCCGCGACGCCGAAGTGGCGCGCGAGCTCCTTGAGACCGAACCCGGGCAGATCGCGGGTGCCCGCGTCGTGGAGCTGGGCGAGCATCCAGGTGTCGACGACGTGCCGGCCGGCGGCCTCCCAGCGCCGATAGTTGATCGTCCGCTCGGCGATCTGCAGGCGCGCGACGCGGCTCCGGAGCGCGCTGCCGTCGCGTCCCCAGCGGAGCCCGACGCTATGCCGGCGCGCCCGCGCTTCTAAATACTCCAGGTCGAAGCGAAAGATGTTGTGGCCCTCGATCACGTCCGGGTCGTGCTCCCTGAGGATCCGGGTGCACTCCTCGAGCAGCGCGCGCTCGTCGAGCTGGTCGCCCCGTACGACGTGACGGAAGCCCGCCGAGTCGGCGAGGGCGACCGCGACGATCCGGTCGTCGGCGCGCGCGGCGCTCGGGAACTCGTAGCCGGGCGTCGTGACGACTTCGATGTCGAGCGCCAGCCGTCGGAGATCGCCGAAGGCGAGGCCGCCGAACGAGGTCCGTCCGGTCACGAGGAGGTACTGATGGACGGGATCGGCGAGGAAGCGGTAGGGCGCCGCGGGCGCGTTCGTCGCCGCGCCGCTCGTCTCGCGGCAGCGGTCCCGCGCGCCGAGGGCGTCGGCCCATGAGCCATAACGCGCGAGCCAGCGAAAGGCGCCGGGTCCGTCGAGCGGCTCGAGCGACAGGAGCCCGGCGGTGGACTCGGCGAGCGCCCGGTCCGCCAGGAGCAGGAACGGAGAGAAGGGAACGGTCTCCGCGCGGACGTCATGCTGGTGCCGCCGGTAGAGGCGGATCGCGCTCCCGCCCTCGACGAGGTCGAAGGCGAGGAGCCCCGGCGTCGGGTCCCGACCAAAGAGGAGCGGGGCGTGCTCGAGCGTGAGCACGCGGCTAGGCGAGGGCCTCCTCCACCGCCGCGCGGTAGACGGCGTAGTCGGCCAGACCCACCAGGGCGCGGCCCGTGTCGGGGACGATGACCGTCGGGATCGAGCGGACTCCGTGCTCACTCACGGCGGCCTCGTAGTCGCCGATGACCGCGTCTCGGCCGATCCCCGCCTCGAAGTCGGCGGTGAAGCGCTCCATGTCGGCGCCCGCGGCGGCGACGATGGCGGCGACTTCCTTCGCATCGGCGATGTTGCGGCTCTCCGTGAAGAACGCCTCGTACAGAGCGTGGTGGACGCGCTCGAAGAGCTCGTCGCTCTGCTTGGCGACGCACTTGGCCGCTGCCAGGGCAGGCAGGCTCCAGCCCGGGAGCTCCGCGTGGGGCCACGGCGTGAAGCGAATGCCGTCGGCCGCCGACATCTCGGCGCACCGCCGCCACCCCGCCTCGCGGTAGGTGGACTTGAACCCGACCCCGTGCGCCGGCTCGGGACGCAGCGGGAACGCCCGCGACTCGATCGTGACGACCGGGCCGAGCTCCTCACGCAATCGCCGGAGGCGGACCGCCGCCGGGAAGCACCACGGTCAGAGGTAGTCGGAGTAGGCGATGACGCGGACGGGGCGATTCACGGGGCCAGCATACCCGGGGCTCGGTGTATCCTCAACCCCATGCCCCGCCGCCCGTCCGTGGCGCTGCTCGCTGTGTTCGCCCTGGTCGGCTGCGCCTCCACTCGCGTCGCGTTCCCGAACCTGACGCCGGGCGCGCCGCTCCGCGTGCCGGGCTGGGAGCTGCGCCCCGCAGGCGGCGGCCCGTTCCCCGCGGTCGTGTTGCTGCACGGCTGCCACGGGGTGTCCGCGTCCACCCACGACTGGGCGCGCTGGTTCCGCGAGCGCGGCTACGTCGCGCTGATCGTGGACAGCTGGGCCGCGCGTGGGATCGGTAACGGCTGCGACGCGAAGACGCCCGACCTGCCCTCGACCGAGCGCTTCGACGACACGGGCGGCGCGCTGCGCTTCCTTCACACGCAGCCGTTCGTCGACCCCGCCCGCATCGGCGTCATCGGCTGGTCCAACGGCGGCGTGTTCTCGATCGCCGTCGTGAACGGCCCGAGCCTCGAGCGCGCGCGGAGGCGGGGCGTCACGCTGTCGCCGCCCGGCTTCGCGGCGGCGATCGCCGTCTATCCGGGCGGGTGCTACTCGCTGGTGAACGAGCTCGTGACGCGGCCCCTGCTGGTCCTGATGGGCGACGCCGACGACTGGACGCTCCCGGGCCCTTGCGTCGAGATGGTCGCCAACATGCGGCGCCGCGGGGCGGACACCACGATCGTTCTCTATCCGCGCGCCGTCCACTACTTCGACGTGGTCGACCAGCGGCAGACCTACCTGCCCGACGTCGGCAACCGGAACAAGCCGGACGAGTGCTGCGGGGCGACCGTCGGCTTCGACGCGGCCGCCTTCGTGGACGCGCAACGCCGTGTCGAGGACTTCTTCGGCTATCATCTGAAGCGGAACTAACCGGTCGCCCATGGACGCCTCGATCGAGCTCGTCAAGCACCTGCTGCTGCCCGTGGTCCACATCCATGCCGTCGTCGCCCGCGAGCATCCCTCGACCCAGATCCTGGGCGGAGACCGCTCCGGGAGCGGCCTCGTCGTCGACGCGTCGGGGCTGATCCTCACGGTGAACTACATCGTGATGGGCGCCCAGTCTATCGAGGTCGCATTCGCCAAGGGCCGGCGGACGCGGGCCGAGATCGTCGCCCAGGACTTCGAGGTGGGCCTGGCGCTCCTGAAGGTCAAGCGCCAGGGGCTCCCGGCCGCGGCGCTCGGTGACGGCGACGCGCTCAAGCCCGGCACCGCCGTGATCGCGCTGGCCTCGACGGGCACCCAGGAGCGCCGCGTCGCGGGCGGGCTCGTGATCCACGTCGGCGAGTTCGAGGCGTACTGGGAGTACCTCCTGGACCACTCGATCGTCACGAGCGCCCCGAACCCGGGCTTCGGAGGCGGCGGGCTCTTCACGCTCACCGGGGCCATGGTCGGCGTGGTCTACCTGAACCTGAACGAGATCGCGCGAAGCTCGCTGGCGATCCCGACGGACTACTACCGCAAGCACGAGCCCGAGCTCCTGCGCTACGGGCGGGTCGTGAGCCGGCCGCGGCGCGCCTGGCTTGGTGTCTTCGCCCACCCGGTCGAGGAGGGCGTGGTCGTGGCCGGCGTGGTACCCGACGGCCCGGGCGATCGGGGCGGCCTGCAGGAGGGCGACCTGATCGTCTCGCTGAACTCGGAGGAGGTGGCGAGCCGGCGCGACCTGTACACGCGCCTCTGGCGGCACGAGCCCGGGGAGCGCCTGATCCTCGAGGTGATGCGCGAGAACAAGGTGCGTCGGGTCGAGGTGCTCGGCGGCGACCGCGCGTACTTCTTCCGGCAGCTCTAGCTCTTGAGCGTGCAAGGCCGGGGAGCCGTGTCGCGCTTCATCGAAGCCGACGGCTTCCTGCTCAGCGCCGGCCTCGCGTTCTTCTTCCTCGTCTGCCTGATCCCAATCCTGATCCTCGGCGGTTCGATCATGGGCTTCGTCCTCTCGACGGGGCAGGCGTCGCGGCACATCGTGGAACAGGTCACCCAGCAGTTCCCCGTCTACCAGCGCCAGATCGCGCGCGTGCTCGTGCGGATCGTCGAGACGCGGGCGGTGTCCAGCCTCCTCGGGACCGCCGTCCTGGTCGTGGCCTCGACTCCGCTCTTCGGCGCCTGCCGCCTGGTGCTGAACCGGCTGCTCGGCGTGAAGGTCGAGGGTGGGGTCGTGCGGAACTTCTTTCGGAACCTCGTCACGGACGCCGCGCTGGTCGTGCTGCTGAGCATGCTCCTCTTCATCACGACCACGGTGTCGTGGATCTACCACGGGCTCCAGGCGCTCGCGATGAATGCGCTGCTGCCCGTGCCGCCGCAGTGGTTCGACTTCGCGTCCTTCGGCCTCTCCCTCTCGCTCTCGGTCGTCATGTTCTATCTCGCGTATCGCTTCGTCCCGCGACGGCGCCCGCGAGCGGGCGCGGCGCTGGCGGGCGCGGTGCTCGCGAGCGTGCTCTGGGAGGCCGCCAAGCAGCTCTTCCGGCTCTACGTCCAGCAGGTCGGGACGTACGACCAGATCTACGGCCCGCTCGGCGTCCTCGTCGCGTTCGTCATGTTCATCTACTACTCGGCGATCGTGTTCGTGTTCTCCGGCGCCTTCGTCGCCGCCCTCGACGCTCGCCATCGCCGGCCGCCCGCTTGATCCGGCCATCCGGGGCCGGCTGTGCTATCGTGATCGGCGCTTCGCACTCGATGGCGTGGCCGTGCGAGCCGCAGCCGGAGGCGAGGCGAGTCTGTGGACGCCGGGGGGTTCTCGCATGATGCTCAAGGGCAAGGTCGCGGTGGTGACGGGGGCGGCGCGCGGGATCGGGCGCGAGATCGCGCTCCTCATGGCGCGTCAGGGCGCGCTGGTGGTCGTGAACGACTACGGCGGCACGGAGTCCGGAACCGGCGGCGGCCACGTCCCCGCCGACGAGGTCGTGAGCGAGATCACGCGGTCGGGTGGCCAGGCGGTGGCCAATTACGACTCGGTGGCGTCCATGGCGGGTGGGCAGGCGATCGTCCGGACCGCGGTCGACGCCTTCGGCCGCATCGACATCGTCGTCAACAACGCCGGCATCCTGCGCGACCGGATGATCTTCAACATGACGGAGGAGGAGTGGGACGCCGTCATCGACACTCACCTCAAGGGATCGTTCGCCGTCACGCGCGCCGCGGCACCGCTCATGCGGGAACAGAAGTGGGGGCGCTTCATCAACATGACGTCCACCTCCGGTCTCGTCGGCAACGTCGGCCAGGCGAATTACGCGGCGGCCAAGCTCGGGATCGTGGGGCTGACGAAGGTGACGGCGCTCGACATGGCGCGCTACAACGTCACCGCGAACTGCATCTCGCCCTTCGCCTGGACGCGGATGATCGGCACGATCCCGACCGAGACCGAGGCGCAGAAGGCGCGGGTCGAGAAGATCAAGCAGCTGTCGCCCGCCCACATCGCCCCGGTCGCCACGTTCCTGGCGACCGACCAGGCCAAGGACATCACCGGCCAGATCTTCGGCGTGCGCGGCAAGGAGATCATGCTCTTCGGCCATCACCGCCCGATCATGCGGGTCCACGACGCCGAGGGCTGGACGGTCGAGAAGCTGATCGACATCTTCCCCGGGACGCTCCAGCACCACGTCGTCCCGAACGTCACCTCCGGCCAGTACTTCAACTACGATCCCCTGGTTTAGCTCGGAGGGGGCCTCGACGGCCCCCTCCGAAGCCTCCCCCTACAGAACAGGATTGCGCGGGCGAGGCCCGCGCTCGAACGGACCGACTTGCCGTATTGTGTTACGGCAAGCTGGCTGGTACTGTGGGCGTCATGAAGAGCCAGAAGGTGACCGTGCACGTCGACCCGACGTTGCTTCGGCGCGCCCAGGAGCGTACCGGCAAGGGCGTGAGCGCCACGATTCGGCAGGGCCTCACCCTGGTTGCGGCGAGTGCGGCCTACGAGAAGCTACGGGCGCTACGCGGCCGCGTCAAATTCTCGGTCGACCTTCGGGCGCTTCGTGAGGACCGCGCCTGATCGCGATCGACACGAGTTCCTTTGTCGCCTACCTCTCCGGCGCCGCGGGCCCGGACGTCGACGCTGTGGGCCTCGCGCTCGAGCACGCCCAGGCGGCCTTGCCACCGGTAGTCCTCACCGAGTTGCTCAGCGATCCGAAGGTCAGCGAGCCGGTGAAGGGCCTGTTCATGCAGCTGCCGATGCTGGAGGTGGCCGACGGCTTCTGGCAGCGCGCGGGGCTGCTCCGAGCTCGCCTTCTTGCGCGCGGACGCCGGGCCCGGCTCGCTGACACGCTGATCGCTCAAGCGTGCCTGGATCATGATCTGCCGCTGGTGACACGGGATTCCGACTTCCGCCACTTCGTCGAGCTGGCCGGTGTTCGGCTTGTGGTCGGGTCGACTCGCCGCTGAACGCGCGGAGGAGACGGCATCGCGCCTGAGCGGCGATGGGTAGGTGCGCCCCGGGCGCCCCGGTGCAGGTTCTCGCTGCGGCCCTCGTCCTCGTCGCCCTGGCGCCGGGACCCGCTGGCGGCACTGGGCCGTCGCTCCTCGTCACGATTGGCGACGTCACCGCCACCACGGCCGTCGTGTGGGCCCGGCTCCCTGCCCCCGGCGAGGTGGCGGTGAGCCTCAAGCCTGCCGCGGGCGAGGGGGGCGCCCGAGGCACTCTCGAGATCACGCGCCGGGCGGACTTCACCGGCAAGCTCGTTCTGTCGGGGCTCACCCCGGCCACGCGCTACGCCTGGCAGGCGCGGGGGGGCGGGGAGACGGTGGCGGGCGAGTTCGTGACGGCGCCCGCCGCCGACGCACGCGCCCGGGTGCGGTTCCTCTGGAGCGGCGACCTCGGCGGCGGCGGCTTCTGCCGGCCGATGGACGGCGGCTACCGGATCTTCCGGACGATGGCGCTCACCCGGCCCGACTTCTTCCTGTTCGTCGGCGACACGATCTACGCCGACATCAAGTGCGACCGGCCGGGTGTCGTGCCGGGCGCCGACTTCGTCGCGACGCGGCTCGACCAGTACCGGGCGCGCCATCGCTACCAGCGCGAGGACCCCGCCCTGCAGGAGCTTCTGCGGGCGACGTCGGTCGACGCGATCTGGGACGACCACGAGGTGCGAAACGACTTCTCGGGCCCCACCGAGCCCCTGATGCCGACGGGGCGGCGCGCGTTCCTCGAGTACTGGCCGATCGTGCCTCCGGGTGACGAGCCCACCCGCCTGTACCGGAAGTTCCGCTGGGGGCGGCTCCTGGAGGTGTTCATCCTGGACACGCGCCAGTACCGGAGCCCCAACGCGGCGCCCGACGGCCCCGGCAAGACCATGCTCGGCGCGGCGCAGCGCCGCTGGCTCGTCGACAGCGTCTCCGCGTCGACCGCCACCTGGAAGGTGGTCGTCTCGAGTGTGCCACTCTCGATCCCGACCGGGAGCCCGGCGCGGCGTGACTCCTGGTCGAACGCGAGCGTCTACGGGACGCCCCAGGAGGGCGGGACGGGCTTCGCGGTCGAGCGGGACGCGCTCCTCCGCCAGCTCCGCGAGCGCGGCGTGAAGAACCTCGTCTTCGTCGTGGCCGACGTCCACCACGCCGAGATCATCCGCCATCACCCGGCGCCAGGGTGGTCGTTCCACGAGTTCGTCGCGGGCCCGCTCTCGGCTCGGTTTGGCCGGCCGCGGCCGCTCGACGAGGGCCTGAACCCGCGCTCCCTCTTCGCCCGGAGCGGCGTCAACAACTTCGGCGAGGTCACGCTCGAGCCCGCCCACCTCACGGTCCGGCTCTACGACGAGGAGGGCGCGGTCCTCTTCACCCACACGATCAAGCCCGACGAGTGACTCGATTGACTTCGCCCGACGTTGAGTGTTAAGTGGTGGAAATGTCTTGCTGTCGGTGGAGCAAAACGCGGGGCTCAAATCCCCTACCGATGGAGACGGCCCGATGGAGAAGCTGAACGGCCTGCGGTGCCGTGAGTGCGGCCGTCGCTACCCGGCCACCCCCGTCCACGTCTGCGAGTTCTGCTTCGGTCCTCTCGAGGTCGATTATCGGTACGACACGCTCCAGACCATCGTCACGCGCGAGTCGATCGCCGCCGGGCCGCCCTCGATGTGGCGGTACAAGGACCTGCTGCCGGTCGAGGGCGACGTCGCCGTCGGCCACCACGTCGGGTTCACACCGCTGATCCGCGCGCAGAACCTCGCCGACGAGCTCGGCTGCCGGGAGGTCTGGGTCAAGAACGACTCGGTCTGCCACCCCTCGTGGTCGTTCAAGGACCGCGTCGTCGCGGTCGCGGTGACCAAGGCGAAGGAGTTCGGCTACGACACGGTCGCCTGCGCGTCCACGGGCAACCTCGCCAATTCCGTGGCGGCCCACGCCGCTGAGGGCCGGCTCAAGTCCTACATCTTCATTCCGGCCGACCTCGAGCAGGGCAAGGTACTCGCCACGCTCGTCTACAACCCGACTCTGGTGGCCGTGCACGGGACCTACGACGAGGTCAACCGGCTGTGCTCGGAGATCGCCGACAAGTACCGCTGGGCGTTCGTGAACGTGAACTTTCGACCGTATTACTCGGAGGGGTCCAAGAGCTACGGATTCGAGATCATCGAACAGCTGGGCTGGCGCGCGCCCGAGCACATCATCGTGCCGTGCGCCGGCGGGTCGCTCATCACGAAGATCTGGAAGGGCATCAAGGAGCTCAAGACCCTCGGGCTCATCGCCGGACCGGTGACGACGAAGATGCACGCCGCGCAGGCGGCCGGCTGTGGGCCGATCGTCACGATGATCCGGAACGACACGGACGTGCTCGTGCCGGTGCGGCCGAACACGATCGCGAAGTCGCTGGCGATCGGCAACCCGGCCGACGGCTATTACGCGTACAAGGCCGTGAAGGAGTCGGGGGGCTACGGCGCCCACACCACCGACGAGGAGATCGTCGAGGGGATGCTGTTGCTGGCGCGGACCGAGGGCATCTTCACCGAGACCGCGGGCGGCGTCACCCTCGCGGCCGCCAAGAAGCTCATCGAAGCCGGGGTGATCCAACGGACCGAATCGATCGTCATCTGCATCACCGGCAACGGCCTCAAGACGCCGGACGCCCTCTACGATCGCCTCGAGGCACACGTCAAGATCAAGCCGTCGCTCTCGGCCTTCGACCGCGCGCTGGCCGACCTCAAGTCCCACGCGACGTAGGAGGAACCCGCATGCCGGTGCTCGTACGGATCCCGACCCCGCTCCGCTCGATCACGAAGGGCAACGCCGAGGTCCAGGCCAAGGGCCACACGGTCGAGGGCCTGGTGGACGACCTGGAGCGCCAGTTCCCTGGGCTGAAGGAACGACTCATGGACGAGTCCGGCGAGCTGCGGCGCTTCATCAATATCTACGTCAACGAGGAGGACATCCGGTTCCTCCAGTCGAAGAAGACCGCGCTCAAGGACGGCGACCAGGTCTCGATCGTTCCCGCCATCGCCGGGGGCCGTTGAGCCGGTGCTCACGATGCCGCGCATACGCGTGCGGCTGACGTTTCCCCCGGAGCAAATCCAGCAGCCGATCGTCTACCACCTCGTCAAGGACTTCGACCTCATCCCCAACATCCGGCGCGCTGAGGTGAAGGCCGACTACGGATGGATGGCGCTCGAGCTCGAGGGGGACGAGGGCGCGCTCGAGCGCGCCGTCGCGTGGCTCAAGGGCAGGGGCGTGCAGGTCGATCCCATCGAGCGCGACGTCATCGTCCCGTGAACACGCCACGCAAGCGTTGCGCACCGGAGGGGTCGGAGGGCCCCTTGTCGACCACGCCGTCCGCTTCAACCGTCGCCTAGCGACTTCACGTGGGGTACGCCCCGGCTCCGCCGGGCCATCGCCGACAAGTACGCGAAGTTCTACGGTATGGACGTCGATCCCGAGCGGAACGTGACCGTCTGCTGCGGCTCGACCGAGACGATGCTCTCGACGCTCCTGGCGGTCCTGAACCCCGGCGACGAGGTGATCGTCTTCGAGCCCTTCTACGAGAACTACGGACCCGGCTGCATCATTTCGGGCGCCAAGCCTGTCTTCGTCCCCCTCGAGCCGCCCGACTTCGGCTTCGACCCCGACCGCCTCGCGAGGGCGGTCTCCACCCGGACACGCGCGATCGTGTTCAACAGCCCGAACAACCCGACGGGAAAGGTCTTCTCTCGCGCCGAGCTCGAGACGATCGCGACGCTCTGCCGCGAGCACGACCTGCTCGCGATCACCGACGAGATCTACGAGCACATCGTCTACGACGGCCTCGGCCACACACCAATCGCGACCCTCCCGGGAATGGCGGAGCGCACGGTGACGATCTCGGGGATCTCGAAGTCGTACTCGGTGACGGGCTGGCGGATCGGCTACGCGATCGCGGCAGCCGAGCTCAGCGACGGCATCCGGCGGGCACACGATTTCGTCACCGTCGGCGCGCCCCACCCGCTGCAAGAAGCCGCGGTGGTGGCGCTCGGGCTGCCGGGCGCGTACTACGCGCGTCTTCGGGCCGAGTACCAGGCGCGGCGCGACCTGCTCTACGGCTACGTCGAGAAGGCGGGGTTCGTCGCCTGGAAGCCCCAGGGCGCCTACTACATCCTGACCGACGTCGCCCACTTCCTCAAGCAGTACGGCGTGGAGGACGACGCGGCGTTCGCGATGTGGCTCATCAAGCGCGTGGGGGTGGCGACGGTGCCCGGCTCGTCGTTCTACGCCCACTCCGAGCTCGGCCGAACGAAGATCCGGTTCTGCTTCCCGAAGACCGACGACGTGCTTCGGGACGCGGGAGAGCGTCTCCTTAAACTGCAGTCGTAACTGCACTTGCGCCTCATGTCCTGCTGCGCTTTCCGATCGCTCCTCAGCCGGTGCACCGAACCTTTCTATCTGGCCTTGTCTTGCTGAGCCAGCGCCCTTGCCAAGTTGTTGTGGGCTTCGGCATTCTCGGGCTGGATTCTCAGGGCCCGGCGGAAATGCTCAATCGCCTCGGCAGGCTTGCCTTGCTGGGTGAGCGCCACGCCCCAGTTGTTGTGGGTTTCGGCCTTCTCAGGCTGGATGCGCAGAGCCTGCCGGAAATGTTCGATCGCCTCAGCTGGCTTGCCCTGCTGACCGAGCACGACGCCCCAGTTGCTGTGCGCTTCGGCATAGTCGGGCTTGATGCGCAAGGCCTGCTGGAAGTGTTCGATCGCCTCGGCCGGCTTGCCCTGCTGACCGAGCACGACGCCCCAATTGCCGTGCGCTTCGGCATTCTCGGGCTGGATGCGCAGGGCCTGCTGGAAGTGTTCGATCGCCTCGGCCGGCTTGCCTTGACGATCGAGCGCCAGGCCCCAGTTGACGTGGGCTTCGGCAGTCTCGGGCTTGATGCGCAAGGCCTGCTGGAAGTGTTCGATCGCCTCGGCTGGCTTGCCCTGGCCATCCAGCGCGTGGCCCACGTTGTTGTGCGCTTCGGCATAGTCGGGCTTGATGCGCAGGGCCTGCCGATAGTGTTCAATTGCCTCGGCCAGCTTGCCTTGACGATCGAGCGCGTATCCCAGGTTGTTGTGGGCCATGAAAGAGTTGGGGTCAACGGCAACGGCATGGGTCCACAGCCTCTCCGAGTCCTGCCAGACCTGGACCTGGTTCCAGGTGAGGACTCCCAACGCGATGACGACCCCCGTGGCAATACCGGCAAGCCCCCACGTCGCCGGTGCCCCTGTCGTCGAGCTCGTGGAGAGGCGCCAGCAGGACATCAGGCCGGCGCCGGCGAGGATCGCCCATCCGAGGGCGGCGAGATAGGTATATCGATCGGCCGCAATCTGCGGGCCGCTCTGAGCGATGCCGAGCACCGGCAGGAGGACGACCACGTACGCCAGCCACGCCGCCGGCAGGCCGGGCCATCGACGGCGGAGGGCCAGCGCGATCGCCGTGACGGCAAGCACCCCGCCGTAACTCACGATGAACGGCGTCGCGGCGGGATTCACCGTCTGCGGCAGCATGTAGAGCGGCGAGAGGTTCAGGGGCACGACCGTTTTCCAGAGGTAGAAGCCCAATCCGTACGCCGAGACCGCGAGCCGCTCCAGCGCGCTCAGGTGAGCCACGGAGACCATGGCGCGGCTCGAGAGCTGCGCCAGGAGGGCGAGCGCCGATGCGGCAGCGGCCAGCAGGACGAACGGGATCTTCTCCACGTAGACCCGCCGTGCGGACGCGCTCGCCCATCCGAGGGACCCGCCGAGGCGTCGGAGCGGATAGACCTCCAGGATCAACAGCACGACGGGAAGACTCACCGCCATCGATTTCGAGAGGAGGGCACAGCCGAACAACGCCACGGATAGGCCATACCACCATCGGCCGAGCTCCGGCCGCTCGCAGGACCGCAGGTACGTCAGGAGCGTCAGCAGGTAGAAGAGGCCCGAGAGCACATCGCGCCGTTCGGTGACCCAGGCGACGGATTCGACGCGCAGCGGATGGATCGCGAACACGAGGGCGGCAAACCCTGCAGAAGCTACGAGCGCGTGACCGCGGTCAGCAAGACGGGGCAGAGCCAGTGTCAGGATCCGAACGACGACGAAGTAGAAGACCACCGCGCTCGCCGCGTGCAGGAGGAGGCTGGTCAGATGATACCCGACGGGATTCATGCCCCAGAGCAGGTAGTCCATGCCGAGCGTCATCCACGTGAGGGGAATGTAGTGGCCCAGGTGCGTGGTCCACATCCAGGACAGTTGTTGCCAGGTGAGACCCCGATAATGATGGTTGTCTAAGAAGTTTTTGTCATCGTCCCAGTTCACGAAGTGGTTCTGCAGCGTCGGCAGGAAGGCGGCGAGCGTGCAGAGGACAACCAGCAGTGGCACAAGCCAGCGGACCCATTCCTGGGCCGACGCGAGTGCGACCGAGGCATTACTCCGAGGACTTGCCGCCCCGGTCCGGGCCGGCTCATGACTGCCACTTCGGAACAGCCCTGGGTGTTGGGACCTGGCGGCCGCTTCTAGCTTGCGAGACCTAGTCTTATGGCCCATTCGTCAGGGGCTCCGATTCTTCGGGGCGTATGATGGATTACATCCCTTGCCGAGTAAGCTGAATGATTCGCCAAGAGAGTTTCTCATACGGTCCGGTGAGATTTGCAGCTCAATTCCGAATTCGTGGGAAAAGGCGAGACCGAGGGAATGGCCCAATACGGTGTCGCCCCTCCGACGCGATCCCGCGCCTTCGCCGTTGACGTAGATTGACGCGAGATGCACTCTAGTGCCGCCTCCGGCCAACCTGGACGGGCCAAATCCTTCGGAATTCGCAGGGGGTGCTCCACGATCCGGTTCTGCTTTCCGAAGACCGACGACGTGCTTCGGGACGCGGGGGAGCGCCTCCTCAAGCTCTCGTCGTGAGCGCGCGCGAGCACGCGCGCGCGATCTGGCAGGCCGCCCTCGCGGCCGGCGATGTGAGCCCGCTCGTCCGGGCCCACCTCCACGTCGAGCCGGGTCACGCGCGCGTCGTGGTCCTGGGCTGCGGGAAGGCGAGCGGCGCGATGGCGCGGGCGGCAGAGGACGTTCTGGGCGACCGGATCGGCGAGGGCTTCGTCGTCGTCAAGGACGGCTACACAGCGCCGCTCCGGCGGATCCGGCTCGCCGAAGCCGGCCATCCGGTGCCCGACGCCCGCGGCCTCGCGGCCACTGCACGCCTGCTCGAGCTGGCCGCCCGGGCGCGCGAGGACGACCTCGTGCTCGTTCTTGTCTCCGGCGGCGGCTCGGCGCTCACGCCCGCGCCGGCGCCGCCCGTCACGCTCGAGGAGAAGCAGCACGTGACTCGCCTCCTCCTGGCGGCTGGCGCCACGATCGGCGAGCTGAACGCAGTCCGCAAGCACCTCTCGCGCTTCAAGGGCGGGCTCCTCGCGCGCGCGGCGTGGCCCGCGACCGTGGTCACCCTCGCGCTCTCCGACGTCATCGGCGACCCCGTCGACGTCATCGCCTCGGGACCGACGGCGCCCGACCCGACGACGTTCGCGACCGCGCGCGAGGTCCTCGAGCGCCGTGGCGTGCGGGACCGCGCGCCGGCCTCGGTACGCGAGCGCCTCGACGCGGGCATCCGCGGCGAGATCGAGGAGACGCCGAAGCCCGGTGACCGGGTCTTCGACCGCGTGCGGAACCTGGTCATCGGGAACAACGCGCTGATCACCGACGCGGCGATGGCGACCGCGCAGCGCCTCGGCTACCGGACGCACTTTCTGGGCCGGGAGGTCCAGGGCGAGGCGCGCGAGGTCGCGCGCGAGCTGGTCGCGCGGGCGCGGCAGCTCGAGCCGCCCGCGTGTCTGGTCGCCGGTGGCGAGACGACGGTGACCGTGAAGGGCGGGGGCAGGGGTGGCCGATGCCAGGAGTTCGCCCTGGCCGCCGCCCTGTCGATGCGGTCCGGCGGTCCCGTCACGGTGCTCGCCGCAGGCACCGACGGCACCGACGGCCCGACGGACGCCGCCGGGGCGATCGTGGACGGCGGGAGCCTGGAGCGTGGGCGCAGGGCGGGAGTCGATCCAGCGAGAGCGCTCGAGGACAACGACGCCCACCGGTTCCTCCGGGCGAGCGGCGACCTCCTGGTCTCCGGGCCGACGAACACGAATCTGCTCGACCTCTACCTCCTGCTGAGGTCATAGAGTATTCATGGTCGCCGACCCGATCCTGTTCCGTGACCTCGCGTACGTCTTCGTCGCCGCGGTTCTGGGCGGGGGGCTCGCCTGGCTTGCGCGCCAGCCCCTGATCCTGGGCTATGTGGCCGGCGGGCTCATGGTGAGCCCACTCACCCCCGGACCCTCCATCTCCGACGTCCACACCTTCGAGCTCTTTGCTGAGATCGGCGTCGTGCTCCTGATGTTCTCGCTCGGAATCGAGTTCTCGCTGAAGGACCTCATGCGCGTGAAGTGGGTCGCGGTCCTCGGCGGACCCCTCGGCATCGTTCTGTCCATCGCGCTCGGGCTCGCCACAGCCGCCGCCCTCGGTTGGAGCCTGCTGGAGGGGGCGATCGTGGGGATGGTCGTGTCCGTCGCCAGCACGATGGTCCTGGCCCGGCTCCTCCTCGACCGCGGTGAGCTGCGCTCGCGGCACGGGCGGGTGATGATCGGGATCACCCTGGTCGAGGATCTGGCCGTGGTGGTCCTGATCGTGCTCATCCCGGCCCTCGGCGGCCTGCACGGCGGCGACATCCTTGCGCTGGGGAAGGCCCTCGCGACGGCCGCGGCGATCCTGGTGCCGTTCTTTTTCCTTGCCGGTCGCATCCTGCCGCGCCTCCTCACCCTCGTCGCCAAGACGCGCAACGACGAGCTCTTCCTGCTGGTCGCGCTCGCTGTCGCACTCGGCGCCGCGGCGCTCACCCAGGCGGCGGGGCTGTCGCTGGCGCTCGGGGCCTTCCTGGCGGGCCTCCTCATCAACGAGTCGGACTACGCCCACGAGACGCTCGCACGCCTCCTGCCGCTTCGCGACGCGTTCGTGGCGCTCTTCTTCGTCACCGTCGGCGCCCTCATCGATCTGAGGACGATTGCCACGAGCCTGCCCCTGCTCGGGGCCCTACTCGGGCTCGTCATCGTCGGCAAGTTCGTGATCTGGACGACTGTGACGCTCGTCTTCGGCCAGCCGCTGTGGACCGCGCTCCTGGTGGGCGTCGGGCTCACTCAGATCGGTGAGTTCTCCTTCATTCTGGTCCAGGTGGCCCGCCAAGCGGGTCACGTGGGCGCCGATATCTACAACGCGACGCTGGCCGCGTCGCTGGTGACGATCCTGATCAACGCCGCGCTGGTCAAGCTCGTCCCGATGTGGATCGGCCGGGCGCGCCTGGCCCATGCCCAGGCGCCGGCACCGGCGGCGGGCTCGAGATCATCGGGCGCGCTCCAGGGCCACGTCGTCGTCTGTGGGTTCGGGCGGGTCGGCAGCGCCATCGGTGAAGCGCTGGAAACGTTCGGCGTGCCGTACGTCGCGATCGAGACCGACCCCGACATCGTCAAGAGCCTCCGGGCGCGCGGTGTGCCGGCCGTCTTCGGCGACGCCGCCCAGCGGATCATCCTGGCGGCGGCTCGGGCGGAGCGAGCCGCGCTCGTGATCCTGACGGTCCCCGAGACCGAGCGGGCCCGACTCGCGGTGCGCCGTCTGCGCGCGCTCAACCCTGGAGCCCCCGTCCTGGCGCGCGCATGGGACCTCGCAGGGCGGGACCGGCTGGCGGAAGAGGGCGCCGCCGAGGTGATCCAGCCGGAGCTCGAGGCTGCGGCCACACTGATCCGCCACGCCCTCGAGCGCCTGTCGCTGCCGCGAGACCAGGTGCTCGCGTACCTCAACCGGTATCGCGGCGCCATGGAGAGCCTGGACGCCGGCGGCGAGATCCCCGGTGCGGGGCTGCCGCGGCTTCACGAGGTCACGCTCCGTGGCGGAGATCTCGTGGATCAATCCCTGCGCGAAGCGCGCGTTCGCGAGCGCTTCGGGGTCACGGTCGTCGCCGTGACGCGCGCGAGTGGCGAGACGGTGCTTCATCCGACCGCCGACACGGTCCTGCGCGCGGGCGACCGCTTGCGGCTCTTCGGCCTGCCCCAGAAGATCGACGGGCTCCTGGCAGGATCCGAGGTGCTCAGCGAATGAGCGAGACGCTCTAACGCGCTGAAAATCCATCCGCGATTTCCCTTACGCACCTGGTTATCCACGGGTCGGTCGCAGCCGTTGTGGAAAATTCCCGCGCGATCGCTCGTGTTATTCTTCCAGCGATGTCTGTGAATGTGGCGGTGCGAGCCGCAGCCGGAGGCGAGGCGAGTCTGTGAATGTGGCGGTGCGAGCCGCAGCCGGAGGCGAGGCGAGTCTGTGAATCTCGTCGGTTTCCTGCCGAATGAGCTCGAAGATCTCGCGGTCGAGCTGGGCGCGTCGCGGTACCGCGGGCGCCAGCTCGCGACGTGGATCTATCGCAAGGGCGTTTTCGACCTCGACACGATGAGTGATCTCCCGAAGGACGTCCGCGCCCGGCTCGCCGAGCGGGTCACCATTCACGTCCCGGAGCCCGAGCGCGTCACCGCCTCCCAGGACGGCAGCCGAAAGCTCGTCTTCCGTCTGGGCGACGGGAGCCGGATCAGCTCGGTGCTCATGCCCGACGACGACCGCCTCACCCTCTGTGTCTCCACTCAGGTCGGCTGCGGGTTCGAGTGTCGGTTCTGCCTGACGGGTGTGATGGGTCTCGAGCGGAACCTGACCGCCGCCGAGATCCTGGGCCAGGTCCTCGCCGCCAACCGGCTCTGCGACGGTGGCCAGCGGGTGACCCACATCGTCTTCATGGGAATGGGCGAGCCGCTCGCCAACTACGCGGCGCTCGTCCAGACGCTCCGGATCCTCACCGACGCCAAGCTCGGCCTCGGCTACTCGCCGCGGCGGATCACCGTCTCGACCGTGGGGCTCGTGCCCGGGATCGAGAAGCTCGGTCGCGAGAACCTCAAGGTGAACCTGGCGATCTCGCTCCACGCCGCGTCCGACGAGGTCCGATCGCAGCTCATGCCGGTCAACCGTTCGTGGAGCGTCGAGACGCTCGTCGCGGCGGTGAGGAAGTACCCGCTCGCGCCGCGCCAGCGCGTTTTCTTCGAGTACGTCATGCTCGACGGTATCAACGACTCGCCCGAGGACGCCCGACGCCTGGTACGGCTCCTCCGCGGTGTCCGGGCGAAGGTCAACCTGATTCCCTTCAACGACTGGGACGGGTCCCCGTTCCGCCGGCCGCCGCTCGCGCGGATCCTCGCGTTCCAGTCGATCCTGCTCGATGCGGAGATCACGACGACGGTCCGGTGGAGCAAGGGCGAAGACATCGGCGCCGCGTGCGGCCAGCTGAGGGAGCCGATCCCCGCGTGAGCCCGCGCACCGTCTCGTTCGCGACGCTCGGCTGCCGGCTCAACCAGGTGGACACCCGGCAGCTCCAGACGGTGCTCGAGTCGCGCGGCTTCCGGACGGTGCCCTTCGGCGAGCCGGCCGACGTGGTCGTGGTGAACACGTGCGCGGTGACTGCGCGCGCCGAGTTCTCCGACCGCCAGGCGATCCGGCGCGCGGCCCGGGTGAGTCCGCGCGCGCGGCTCGTCGTGACCGGCTGCTGGGCCCAGACGCGCCCGGACGACGTCGCCCGGCTCGGCGAGGTGGATCTGGTCGTCGGTAACGCGGACAAGCATCGGCTGCCCGACCTGCTCGAGAGCCACGTCACCGAGCGCGTCCACGTTGGGGACGTCGCCCACGCGCGGACGCTCGACGTGACACCGCTGGCGCGGATCAACGGCAAGTCGCGCGCCTTTCTCAAAGTCCAGGACGGCTGCCAGCACCGCTGCGCCTTCTGTATCGTGCCCTTCGCCCGAGGTGCCAGCCGGAGCCTCGAGCCCAAGGTGGTGCTCGACCAGGCGCGCCTGCTCGTCGAGACCGGCCATCCCGAGGTCGTGCTGACCGGGGTCGACACGGGCCATTACGGCGCCGACCTCGTTCCGCGGACCACCCTCGCGGCGCTCCTCCGGCGGCTCGCCGACATTCCGGGGCTCCGTTGGGTCCGACTGTCCTCGGTCCTGCCACCCTACTTCACCTCCGAGCTGCTGGAGGTCGTGACGGGCTCGCCGGTCGTCGCGCCGCATTTTCACATCCCGCTCCAGAGCGGGAGCGACGGCGTCTTGAGACGCATGCGGCGGCCGTACAACGTGGCGATGTACCGCGGGCTCGTCGAGCGCCTCGCCACGGCGATCCCGCGGCTCGGCCTGGGCGCCGACCTCATCACGGGGTTCCCCGGCGAGAGCGACGCGGACTTCGGCGAGACCGTGCGCCTGATCGAGACGCTGCCGTTCTCCTACCTCCACGTGTTCCCGTACTCGGCTCGGAAAGGGACCGAGGCCGCGCGCTTCACCGGCACGGTGGACGCGCGGACGGTCGGCCACCGGGCGCGCGTGCTCCGTGAGCTCGCGCGGGAGAAGAACCTCGAGTTCCGTCGCCGGCTGGTCGGGAGCGTCGAGGAGGCGCTGGTGCTCGAGACGCGGGACCGCGCGACCGGGTGGCTCACCGGCCTCACCGGCAGCTACGTCGAGGTCTGCTTCGAGGGATCCGGCGCGCTGACGGGCGGCCTCGCCCGCGTGCGCGTGACGGCCGCGGAGCGCGAGCGGACGCTCGGAGAGCTCGCGTGATGGCAGTGCGAGCCGAAGCACGTCGCGGGGCTGGGGCCCCGCCGTGCGAGGCGAGCCTATGAAAGTGGCAGTGCGAGCCGCAGCACGTCGCGGGGCCGCAGTGCGAGCCGCAGCCGCAGGCGAGGCGGCGATCGGGATCATCGGCGGCAGCGGGCTCTACGAGCTCGAGGGGCTGACGGACGTCCGCTGGCGCCGCGTGCGCACGCCCTTCGGCGAGCCGTCGGACGCCTACTGCGTCGGGCGGTTCGCGGGGCGGCGCGTGATCTTCCTGCCGCGCCACGGCCGGGGCCACCGGGTCCTGCCCACGGAGCTGAACTTCCGCGCGAACGTCTGGGGTCTGAAGGCGCTCGGCGCCGAGTGGGTGATCTCGATCTCGGCCGTCGGCAGCATGAGGGAGGCGATCCGCCCCCTCGACCTCGTCATCCCCGACCAGTTCTTCGACGCGACTCGCCGTCGCGTCTCGTCGTTCTTCGGCGACGGCATCGTCGCCCACGTGGGGATGGCGGAGCCCGTCTGCCCCGACCTCGCGACGGTCCTCGAGAAGGCCGCGCGCCAGACCGGGGCGACGGTCCACCGCGGCGGCACCTACCTCTGCATCGAGGGGCCGCAGTTCTCGACGAAGGCGGAGTCGCGCGTCTACCGGGACTGGGGGGTGGACGTCATCGGCATGACGAACATGCCGGAGGCGAAGCTCGCGCGCGAGGCCGAGCTCTGCTACGCGACGCTGGCGCTCGCGACCGACTACGACGTCTGGCACGAGACGCACGAGGCGGTCTCGGTCGAGGCGGTGGTGCAGAACCTCCTGAAGAACGTCAGGACGGCGAAGGACGTCCTCCGCGGCGCGCTCCCGACGCTCGCGCCGCCCCGGACGTGCGCGTGCGGGCACCTCCTCGCGAACGCCGTGATCACGAGCCCCACGGCGTTCCCGCCGAAGACGCGGAAGCGGCTCGCGCTCCTGCTCGACCGGTACTTCCCCGCGACGGGGCGCCGGCGTGGGTGACCTCCTCGTCGTCGGCTCGGTCGCGCTCGACAGCGTCGAGACGCCCTTCGGCAAGGTCCACGACGTCCTCGGTGGATCGGCGACCTACTTCTCGTACGCCGCGAGCTTCTTCACCCAGGTCCGCCTCGTCGCGACGGTCGGCGAGGACTTCCCGGAGGCGCACCTCCGACTCCTCCAGGATCGCGGCGTCGATCTGGACGGCCTCACGACGTCCAGGGGGCGGACCTTCCGCTGGGCGGGGCAGTACAGCTACGACCTGAACGAGGCGAAGACCCTCGACACGCAGCTCAACGTGTTCGCCGACTTCCGCCCCTCGCTCGGCGACGGGCTCCGGCGTGCGCCCTTCGTCTTCCTCGCCAACATCGATCCCGAGCTCCAGCTCGACGTCCTCCGCCAGATGGAGGCCCGTCCCCGCCTCGTGGCGCTCGACACGATGAACTTCTGGATCCAGGGCAAGCAGGAGGCGCTCCGGCGGGTCCTCGCCGAGTCGGATGTGGTCACGATCAACGACGCCGAGGCGCGCCAGCTGGCGAGCGAGCCCAACCTGGTCCGCGCGGCGCGGGCGATCGCCGCGATAGGCCCGCGGACCGTCGTCGTCAAGCGCGGCGAGTACGGCGCCCTCATGATGACGGACGGCGCGTTCTTCTTCGTGCCGGCCTATCCGCTCGAGTCCGTCTACGACCCGACCGGCGCGGGCGACACGTTCGCCGGCGGGTTCATGGGCTACCTCGCGGCGCAGGAGCGGACCGACGCGGCGGCGATGCGGCGCGCGCTCGTGTACGGCTCGGTCATGGCGTCGTTCACCGTCGAGGACTTCTCGCTGAAACGGCTGACGCGGCTCGGGCCCGCGGACATCGCCGACCGATACGCGGCGTTCCACGACCTGATAAGGTTGGAGCAGTGAGCGACTCCGGGGCCAAGTACGGGCGGCTGGTCGAGCTCCTCCGCGGGATGGAGAGCGTCGTCGTCGCCTTTTCGGGGGGCGTGGATTCGACCCTCCTCGCGCGGGCGGCGAAGGACGCGCTCGGCGCGCGCGCGCTGCTCGTCACGGCGGACTCCGAGACGTACCCGGCGCGCGAGCTGGAGGAGGCGACGCGCCTCGCCGAGCTCCTCGGCGTGCGCCACCTCGTGGTGCGGACCGAGGAGCTCCAGAATCCCCAGTACGCGAAGAACCCCGTGAACCGCTGCTTCTTCTGCAAGGAGGAGCTCTTCGTCAAGCTCGCGCCCATCGCCGAGCGGGAAGGCTGCCGCGCGCTCGTCTACGGCGCCAACATGGACGACCTCGGCGACCACCGGCCGGGGATGAAGGCCGCCGAGACGCACGGCGTCCGCGCGCCGATGATCGAGGTCGAGCTGTGGAAGGCGGAGATCCGCGCGCTGAGCCGCGAGCTGGGTCTCCCCACCTGGGACAAGCCGTCGTTCGCGTGTCTGTCCTCCCGCTTCCAGTACGGCGACCGGATCACGCCCGAGAAGCTCCGCCAGGTGGACGCCGCCGAGGAGTTCGTTCGCTCGCTCGGCTTCCGCCAGTTCCGCGTCCGTCACCACGACCGCCTCGCGCGCCTGGAGATCGCGCGCGAGGAGATGGCGCGGGTGTGGGAGGAGGGGCGCCACGCGGCGATCGTGCAGCGCCTCCGTGCGATCGGCTACGTCTACGTGACGGTGGACCTCGCGGGATTCCAGTCGGGGAGCGCCAACCTGCTCCTCTCGCTCCCCCGGAAGCCGACGGGTGGATAGGGAAGCCGTCCGGAAGCTGCTCGCGGACCTCGTCGCGGGGCGGATCGACGTCGACTCCGCGCTGAGGCGCCTTCGGACCCTGCCCTACGAGGACCTCGGGTTCGCCAAGGTCGACCATCACCGGGCGGTGCGGACAGGCGCCGCCGAGGCGGTGTTCTGCCCGGGGAAGACGCCGGAGCAGGTGGTCGCCGTCCTCGCCCGGCTGGCCCAGCAGCACTCGAACGTCGTCGCCACGCGCGCGGGCGCGGAGGTGGCCG
Source organism: Candidatus Rokuibacteriota bacterium (assembly GCA_003220315.1). Taxonomy (GTDB): domain Bacteria; phylum Methylomirabilota; class Methylomirabilia; order Rokubacteriales; family CSP1-6; genus 20CM-2-70-11. The sequence goes on along the minus strand of QHSA01000116.1, from coordinate 988 downwards.
CGGCGGTCAGCGTGGCCGGCTTGCCACACGCCTACCACGCCGACGCGCGGCTCGTGATCGTGCGGCCGGAGCGCGCGGAAGGGGTCGGGCTGATCGTCGTCGCGGCCGCGGGGACTGCGGACTTGCCCGTTGCCGAGGAGGCCGCGCTCGTCGCCGAAGCGCTCGGCAACCGGGTCGAGCGGGTTTACGACTGCGGCGTCGCCGGGCTCCACCGCCTGCTCGAGCGCTACGACCTCCTGGCCGACGCCAACGCGATCGTCGCCGTCGCCGGCATGGAGGGCGCCCTGCCGAGCGTGATCGGCGGGCTCGTCGACCGTCCGGTGATCGCCGTGCCGACGAGCGTCGGGTACGGCGCGTCTTTCGGCGGCATCGCGGCGCTCCTCGCGATGCTCAACTCGTGCGCTCCCGGCGTGTCGGTGGTCAACATCGACAACGGCTTCGGCGCCGCGCACCAGGCGAGCCAGATCAACCACCTCGTCGCGAAAATTCGATGAAGCTGCCGCGCCTGGCTCGCGGGGCCGGGGAGCCACCTCTGGGTGGGGGGTGCTCGACCACGCGGCACGCGCGCGCATGGCTCGTCGCGGCTGGGCTCCATCAGTTCGCGTCGTCCGCACCTAACGCGGCGGGAACGGGTCTCGTCACCCCCATCCAGAGGCGGCCCCCCGCTCCCGCGAGCCGGGCGAGGCGCCGCATCTCTCGCGTATGAAGATCGCGTATTTCGATTGTCCGAGCGGGGCGGCGGGGGACATGATCATGGCGGCGCTCATCGATGCGGGAGCCCCCCTCGACGCCCTCAGGCGTGAGCTCCGGAAGCTTCCGCTCGAGGGCTGGGAGCTCGTCGCGCGCGAGGTACGGAAGGGGGCGTTCCGCGCGACCAAGGTGGACGTGGAGATCGACCGCCGGGCTCACGCGCGCCATCGCACCCTCGGCGACGTCCTGGCGATCGTCGAGCAGAGCGGGCTCGGCGCCACGGTCCGGGAGACGGCGG